>JBLHND010000164.1:0-8078 GCA_047622605.1 Motiliproteus sp.
GCTGTGGTGGCAGTGTCTCAGCCAAAGGCTCAGTAACACCAGTAGCGGCAGCAGTAGCAGCCAGAGCGGGCGCAGAAAATGGAAGGCTGTTAATAGATCGCTCATGATTGTCTTCCGGGTTTCAGGTGCGGCTGGCGCTTGAGCAGCCTGAGCAGCGGAATCACCAGCGACAGCAGCAGGGCCAGCCCCAGTGGCCAGTGAAACAAGACCTGCTGCGGCCGGATCAGCTGTTCAGCCTGCTGGCTGGGTTCGAGCCGATCGAGCAGCTGGTAAATTTGCCCCAACTCATCGATATTACGGGCGCGAAAATACTCGCCGCCGGTGGTGCTGGCGATCTGTCGCAGGCTGGCCTCGTCGAGATCCGCCGAGGGGTTCACTCTGCTTACCCCAAGCAGGCTGCGGACCAGCATCTCGTCGGCACCGAAGCCCAGGGTGTAGATCTTGATCTGCTGCTCGGCAGCCATCCTGGCCGCATTCAGGGGCTCGACTTGGCCGGCGGTGTTGGCACCATCGGTGAGCAGTATCAGCACTCTGTTGTTGAGGGGAGTGTTGTTGAGGGGAGTGTTGTTGAGGGGAGTGTTGTTGGGGGAAATGGTAGAGGGAATGGTGGTTTTAGGATCCTTTGACGGCGGCTGGCTGCTCAGACGCTTGATCCCCAGTCCTATGGCATCACCGATCGCGGTCTGGTCGCCGGCAAAGCCGATCTGGGCTTCCTGCAGCAGCTGGTCGAGGCTGCGATGATCGAAGGTCAGGGGCGTCTGCATATAGGCATTGGAGCCGAACAGGATCAACCCCAGGCGATCGGCGGGGCGGCGCTGGATAAACTCGCCCAGCACCGCCTTGACGGCCACCAGTCGATTAACCAGCTGACCATCGAGCTCAATATCCTTGGTATCCATGCTGCCGGAGATATCCACGGCCAGCAGCAGATCCCGACCACTCAGGGCGATCGGCTGGGGTTCGCCGACCCAGGTGGGCCGGGCTGCCGCCAGTAGCAGCAGGATCCAGATCAGCCACAGCAGGACTTTGCGCCCAAGCCCGGCGGATTTGGACGAGGCGGTGCTTTTGCCCGCTTGCAGCTGGGCGAAGAAGGGGACCCGCAGCGCGGCCGGCTCCTGAGCGGCAGCCGGCATCCAGAGATACAGCAGCCAGGGGCTGGGTAGCAGCAGTAACAGCCAGGGCCAGTCAAGCGTCAGCATCGATCATCCTCCGCTTATGGCAACGAATCCATTGCTCGGCGAGCTGTTGGAGTGCGTCGGTATCGATATCGGTTTCGATACTGAGGTGCGGTTGATAGGGGCCGCTGGCCAGGCGGGTGCCTAGAGGCTGGCGGAACGCCTCGAGCAGGCTGCTGCGGTAGAGAAATGCGACCCAGGCCGCGCCACTCAACGGTGCAATCGTCTGCGGCGGGTAGGCCGCCAGCGCGGTGCGGCGCAGCAGCTGGTTGAGTTGTTGCAGCCAGCGCTGCGGGTCCTGCTGCCGCAGCTTGTCCAGGCGTGTCAGCTCCTGTAATGCCTGGTTGCGGTAACGGTTACGCAAGCGATAGCGATACAGCCACAGGCCCAGCCAGCCCAGCAGGCCGACACTCAACAGGGCCAGCAGCCACCAGCCTGGTGCCGGTGGCCAGAGACCTATGGCCTCAGGCAGTTGCAGATCGCGCAGCTGCTCCAACGATACGGGCGCCTCAGCGGTCATGGGCGAGCTCCATTACTCTTCCTGCTGCCATAGAACGTATTTAAACGCGCCAGCAGCGGCTCATCGGTGCCCAGGCTCAGAACACGGACGCCCAGTGGCTGACAGCGGTGCTGCAGCGCCTCGAGTCGGTCTTCGATCAGGGTCTGCTGGGTCAGTGCGGTGGATAACGGCTGGCGGTGCTGGCCATCGGTGACCCAGAGTCCTTCAGTGGCGGGGAGTTGCCGCTCCAGCGGGTCGTAGAGCACAAACAGGGTCAGGTCGGCATGGCGGCTCAGCTGATAGAGCAGTCGGTAGCAGCGTTCATCCAGATCATGAAAATCGCTGGCGATATAGAGTCCGCTGCCGGGGCGGCAGATCGGCAGCAGTTTCTGCAGCAGGCTGTACAGCGGCTGCGGAGGTTGTTCGGGGCAGGGGCTGTCGAGCTGCTGGGCAAACTGCTGCAGCTGCCGGATCCACTCCAGCACTCGGTGCTTGCTGCGTTTGGGGCGCAGTTCGCAATGGCTCTGGTCGCCGAAGATGATGCCGCCGATGCGGTCGCGATTGGCCAGGGTGATCCACCCCAGCGCGCTCATCAGGTTGGCACAGAGCACCGACTTAAAGCAGGTCTGGCTGCCGAAAAACATCGACGAGCGTAGGTCGGCGGCCAGCAGCACCGGGCGCTCCTGCTCTTCGCGGTAGAGCTTGGTATGGGGCGTCTGGGTGCGGGCGGTGACCCGCCAGTCGATCGAGCGGATATCGTCACCGGGCTGGTAGGGGCGAACCTCTTCAAACTCCATCCCGCGGCCGCGGCGTCGCGTCTGCCGCTCGCCGGCGGCGCTGTGACGCAGGCGCCCCAGGCTCGACAGTTTCAGCTGCTGGCAGCTGCGGTGCAGCCCGATCAGTTGCTGCAGGTCGGGGTAGGCACCTTCGAGTCGACGCTGCTCGAACTGCTGTAAGCTGGCGTTTTTGTGAAGGGTCATCGCTGTGTGGTCATAGGTGAAGGGTCATCTAGGCCACCGGCACCCAGCGCAGCAAGCCGCGGATCACATCATCGGTGCTCAGGCCATTGGCTTCGGCCTCAAAGCTCAGCAGCAGCCGGTGGCGCAGCACATCGGGTGCGACCTGCTGGACATCGTCGGGGGTCACATAGTCGCGCCCCTGCAGCCAGGCATGGGCGCGGGCGCAGCGGTTCAGGGCGATGCTAGCGCGCGGGCTGGCACCGTATTCGATCCAGTCCTTAAGCTCGGACGAGTATTTGCCGGGATCGCGGCTGGCCAGCACCAGTTCGACGATATAGTGCTCCACCGGTTCTGCCAGATGCAACGCCAGGATCTCCTGGCGCGCCTGCATCAGGGTGGCCTGGGGGATTGGCGTGGGAGCGGGTGAGGCCGGCTGATGGCTGGCCTCATTCATCGACAGGCGCATGATCGCCAGCTCGGCCTCGCGATCCGGGTAGCCGACATTGACCTGCATCAGAAAGCGGTCCAGCTGGGCCTCGGGCAGCGGGTAGGTGCCCTCCTGCTCGATCGGATTCTGGGTCGCCATCACCAGGAACAACTCCGGCAGCGGATAGCTGTGGCTGCCCACCGTCACCTGACCCTCGGCCATCGCCTCCAGCAGTGCCGACTGCACCTTGGCCGGAGCCCGGTTGATCTCATCGGCCAGCACCAGGTTATGGAAGATAGGACCGGGTTGGAATTCGAAACTGCCCTCTGCCGGGCGGTAGATATCACTGCCGGTGACATCGGCTGGCAGCAGATCGGGGGTGAACTGAATACGGTGGAAATCGCCCTCGATCCCCAGTGACAGGGTCTTGATCGCCCGGGTCTTCGCCAGCCCAGGTGCGCCTTCGACCAGCAGGTGGCCATCGGCCAGCAGTGCGATCAGCAGGCGTTCGACCAGCGCCTGTTGGCCGATGATCTGGGATTCGAGCCAGGTTTTAAGGGTCTGGAATTGGGTATGAGTGGTCATGGCGTCCATTGTCTACAGCAATCAAAGAGATAGGTGCTATGTAAGATGGAGCCATTGCCGGAAAGTTCAAGAGCTTGTGAATTAAATCTACTGGGTTTGTGCGTGGCATCGAGGGCAATTGTTGCTGAAGGGTGTTACGGAGGTGTTGTAGAGATGTTGTGAAGAGTATCGAGAAAGGTGTTGCTGAGGTGTTGCGTATTGGCTCCTCGAGCAGGACTCGAACCTGCGACCAATAGATTAACAGTCTACTGCTCTACCAACTGAGCTATCGAGGAATAATACAGATATTACCTTTGAATGGTCGGGGTAGAGAGATTCGAACTCCCGACATCCTGCTCCCAAAGCAGGCGCGCTACCGGACTGCGCTATACCCCGATCCTGTCTGTGTGCGGGCTCCTCGAGCAGGCATGCCTGCATCGAAAAACTTATTGCCTGGCTCCTTGAGCAGGACTCGAACCTGCGACCAATAGATTAACAGTCTACTGCTCTACCAACTGAGCTATCAAGGAATTGTGCAGCACAGGGCGCGGATACTAGCGGCCTTTCGCCGAGGGGTCAACCGCAAAGCATTCTCTGCTGCAAATAAGCTGTCAGGCTGAAGCCGACCCACAGGGATGTGGGAAGTGCAGCTGTTGCAGGAGCCTTCAGGTGCCGACCCACAGGGATGTGGGAAGTGCAGCTGTTGCAGGAGCCTTCAGGTGCCGACCCACAGGGATGTGGGAAGTGCAGTAAGTCCCTGGGGAACGGACGCTGCCTAACCTACAAAAAAAGAGCCTCAGGTGCCGACCCACAGGGGTGTTCCTCAGCCGGTGATGCAGACGCCGTGGTCCACGTAGTGGATGGTGCCGGTTACGCCGCGTGACAGGTCGCTGAGAAAGTACAGGGAGGCATCGCCGACTTCGTCGATGGTGGGCAGTTTGCCGTCGCAGGACATCCTGGCATCATGTTCGAGCATGGCGTCGAAGTTCTTGATGCCGCTGGCGGCACGGGTCTGAATCGGACCGGGGGAGATGCAGTTGACGCGGATGTTGTTCTTGCCCAGATCACGGGCCAGGTAGCGGGTGGCCGCTTCCAGAGCCGCCTTGGCGACCCCCATAATATTGTAGTCACCGGCGGCGATGGCGCTGCCCAGGTAGGAATAGTTGATCATCGAGCCGCCTTCGCTCATCAGCGGCTTGGCGTAGCGGGCCATCTCGATAAAGGAGTAACAGGAGACATCCATCGCCACCGAGAAGCCTTCGCGCGAACACTCGGAGACCGGTGCGTGCAGGTCAGCCAGCGGGCAGAAGGCGATAGAGTGGACCAGGCCGTGGAGTACGCCCCAGGTTTCATTGATCGTATTGAATACGTTTTCCAGTTCACCCGGCACGGTGATGTCCATCGGCAGGAACAGCGCGGCGCCCAGTTCTTGGGCGAGGGGCTCGACGAAGCGCCGCGATTTCTCGTTGAGGTAGGTGATGCAGAGCTCGGCACCCTGCTCCTTGAGTTTACGGGCGGTGCCGTACGCGAGGCTGCTGTCGTTCGCGATACCGATGATAAGAACTTTTTTGCCTTGCATCAGAGCAGAGGTCATAGGGGTTACCTGTGATTAAATGAACTTTAGTAGAATGGACGCTATGGTAAGGGGTAAATGTTGCGTTGCAATGAAAAGCGATGCGAGACTTGATCTTTATCAACATAATCTGTAATAGTTTGTAAATATTAGTTTTTGTTATTTTTTATTGGTTTTTTTAGAGAGTATCAACAGATGGAAAAGATTATCACTCTGCTATTATGCTGCGTTGCGGTGTTCGTCCAGGCCCAGCTGGTGAGCGATCAGCCGCTGACCCTTCAATCGCTGACCCCTCAACCGATAGTCTATCAGCAGCAGATCAAGCCGCTGCTGGATCGCGCCTGTAGTGAGTGTCATTCAGGCTGGTTTCCTCGAGGAGGGCTGCGGCTCGATTCACGCGAGCATATCGCCGAAGGGGGATCGAATGGCGCGGTACTCTTTGCCGGAGAACCCGACAAGGGCAGGCTGGTGAATTTTATCCGCACGGTGCCGGGGCGGTTTAGCCGCATGCCGCCGGGGCCGGCCGCAGTCGATCCTGAGTCGTTCGCGCTGATTCGGCGCTGGATCGAGCAGGGTGCGCACTAGGCACCCTGGTTCTGGGGTTTGCTAGGCCAGCATCTCCATGCCATGCAGCGCCAGCATTCTCTCCTCATCGGTCGGAATCACGCGCACCTTCACGAGGCTGTCGGGGGTGCTGATGATCTCGGCGTTGGCCCGGTTGGCGTGCGCATCGATCTGCACGCCCAGCCATTGGCTGCGCGCACAGATGTCGGCGCGAATCTCGGCGCTGTTTTCACCCACGCCGCCGGTAAAGACGATCTGCTCCAGACCCTCCAGTGCGGCGCTCAGGCTGCCGACTTCACGGGCAACGCGGTAGCCGAACAGCTCCACCGCTTCCCTGGCTTCGGGTTGGTCGCTGGCCAGGAGTTCCGCCATCTCGCTGCTGATGCCGCCCGACACGCCCAGCCAGCCGCTCTCTTTGTAAAGCAGGTGCTCGAGCGCATCGACATCCATCGCCTTTTCGCGCATCAGATACAGCAATACCCCCGGATCTATGCTGCCGCAGCGGCTGCCCATCGGCGGGCCTTCGAGCGCGGTAAAACCCATGGTGGAGGTGATGCTGCGTCCGGCTTTGATGGCGCAGAGGCTAACCCCGGCGCCCAGATGGCCGACCACTGTCTTGAGGGCGCCGGCGCCGCGCAGCTCCAGCTGGCGCTGGATGTATTCGTAGGATAGGCCGTGGAAACCGTAGCGACGCACGCCGGATTCGCTGAGTTCGCGAGGCAGGGCGAACAGAGATGCGACCCGGGGCATGTCGCTATGGAACATGGTATCGAAACAGGCGACCTGGGGTACCTCGGGCAATAGCCGGCGGCAAGCCTCGATCAGTTTCAGGTTGTAGGGCTGGTGCAGCGGTGCCAGCGGGATAAATCGGCGCAGCTGTTCCAGGGCGGCGTCATCGACCACGACCGGCGCGCTGAATACTGCGCCACCGTGGACCACGCGATGGCTGATCGCCAGGAGGGTCTGCTCGCCAGCATGGGCACGAATCCAGGCAAACACCAGATCTAGGCAGGCCTGGTGGCGATCGTCCCGGTCGATCCCGGCGAAATCTGGTGCCAGGTCTGCAATTCGCTCGCCCTGTCGGTTGCTGATCTGCGCCCGGGGCTGGCCGAGGATATTGCTGATCTTGAAGCTATACAGCAGCTCCGGATGTTCGCCCTTGCTGCAGAAGAGCGCGCACTTGAGGCTGGAAGAACCGCCGTTAACGGTAAAAATGCTGTTCATGGCCGTTCCCCATAAGTGACCTGCAGCGCGGCCAAGGCGCAGGACGCCAGGCGTCCCAGGGTCTTTTCGGCGCGGCTGGTAAGCACTATGGGTACTTGGGCGCCCAGTACCAGTCCAGCAGACTTGGCACCCGCCAGATAGATAAGCTGCTTGCCGAGCATATTGGCCGACTCCAGATCGGGTGCTAGGAGGATGTCGGCCTCACCGGAGACGCGGGAGACGATGTGTTTGTCCAAGGCCGCTTCCCGTGAGATGGCGTTATCGAACGCCAGTGGACCGTCGAGAATGCCGCCGGTGATCTGGCCGCGGTCGGCCATCTTGCACAGGGCAGCCGCATCGAGGGTGCTCCGCATGTTAGATTTAACCTTCTCCACGGCCGCCAGAATCGCCACCCTGGGCTCTGGGATGCCGATGGCGTGACAGAAGTAGATCGCGTTCTGGATAATATCGCGTTTGATATCCAGATCCGGGAGGATGTTGATAGCGGCATCACTGATCATCAGCGGCTTGGGGTAGGTGGGGATATCCATCATATACAGATGGCTCAGGCGACGTTCGGTGCGTACGCCATTGGTTTTGTGTACCACGGCGCGCAGCATCTCGTCGGTAGCGATGCCGCCCTTCATCAGGATCTTAACCTCCCGAGCGCGTGCCATAGCCACGGCTTTCTCGGCCGAATCATGGCTGTGCAGCGTGTCGATGATGCGGTATTGGGTGATATCGAGCTGGTGTTCTTCGGCGGTGGCGCGAATCTTATCTTCGGGCCCGATCAGCACCGGATCGATGATGCTACGCTCGGCGGCTTCGATCGCACCCAGCAGGCTGTTAGCATCGACCGGATGGATGACGGCGGTGCTGACCGGCGCTGTTCTGGAAGTCTGGGCAATAAAATATTCAAGCTGGTCGTGCGCGGGGGGGGTGTTATCCAAAACCATGAGATTCCCTATGACTACAAATAATGTATGGGTATCATGATAACAAGCTGATGTTGCACTGCAACGTTGATTAGAGATGCCCCGGCATAAAGACCCTGCGCTGGATCAATAGATCCAGCGATAGCTGAGTCGAGTCAGCCTTGCGTAAGGCTGATCGA
>JBLHND010000165.1:0-8073 GCA_047622605.1 Motiliproteus sp.
CGCCGCAGGCGCGTACCCGCAGGGCGGTTAGCAGGGGCACGCTTTCTTTGCTTCGGTTTCTTTGTCGTGTACAAAGAAATGAAGCCGCCGGGAGGCGGAACCTCGCTTGATTACAAAGACAATAATTCAGAATAAACTTCTGCAACACTTAACTAGGACATAGCCTTGTTTTAACCTCTTTGTTTCAGCATCTATGGCGACAGTCGTCTGCCTCTTGATATACTCCTGCCCGGTCTTACGTCCCCCTTAGTGCCATTACTTATAGCTGTAAGAGAGTCTCATGAACAAAAGCCTGATCACCAACCTCCTGGCGTTTAGCGCGGCGCTGGCCGGCTACCTGCTGCAATTGCCCTTATTACAGACTGCGGGTTTATTCGCGCTGTCCGGCGCCATCACCAACTGGCTGGCGGTGCATATGCTGTTTGAAAAAATACCGGGGCTCTATGGTTCCGGGGTGATCCCCTGTCGCTTCGAAGAGTTCAAACTCGGACTCAAGACGCTGATCATGGAACAGTTTTTTACTGCCGAGAATATCGAGCGTTTCTTAAAGCCCGAGAACGGCATGCAGCCCAACCTGCATCTGGCACCGGTGATCGACAAACTGGATCTGAGCCCGCTGTTCGATGCCCTGGTCAAGGCGATCGAAGAATCCTCACTCGGAGGGATGCTCAGCATGGTCGGTGGTGTCGCCGCACTGCAGCCGCTCAGGGATCCTTTTATTGCCAAGGCTAAAATCAAGCTCGAGGAGATGACCGAGGAAGAAACCTTCGTGCAGCTGCTGCGTGAAGAGCTGGAGCAGCCCGACAGTCTGCTGCAGATTAATACGCAAATAGAGCAGGTGGTCGAGCAACGTCTGAACGAGTTGACCCCGCAGCTGGTCAAAGAAATAGTCGCTACCATGATCCGCAAGCATCTCGGCTGGCTGGTGGTATGGGGCGGGGTGTTCGGCGCCCTGATCGGCCTGTTCGCCTCACTGGCAGGCTTATAAGTAAGGTAGCAAGGCAGCAACGCCGGACGTCGGTGCCCTGTGTGGGCCGCGACAGCGGCGCTGTACAGGCATCGAAGAGTAGGGCAGTGTGCAGTCATAAGTGTACAGCCCGGGTATACTGGGCTGTATCGATCTACAGCGACCCAAGATAGGAGTCTCCAGATGTCCAAGCACAGCTCAGGTCCAAACAGTGATGCGTTGAAAAAACTGGTTAGCCAGTCGCATCAGAGTCAAACCCAGCGCGAGGCGGGTTACCGCGAAAGATCACTGAAGATGTATCCCTGGATCTGCGGTCGCTGTGCCCGTGAGTTCAACCTGGGCAACCTAAGTGAGTTGACGGTCCATCACCGCGATCACAATCATGATAATAATGCGCCGGATGGCAGTAACTGGGAGTTGCTCTGCCTGTACTGCCACGATAACGAACACAGTCGCTACGTCGATACCGCCGAGCACAGTAAGACGGTAGCCGGTGGCGATCGTCTGGAAGCGGCGACCAGCCAACCCTTCGCCAATCTGATGGATCTGCTAAAGCCTAAGTCGTGACCCAACCAATGGGGTCCAGCCAATGGGGTCAGAGACGAATGGCACTTACTTAAGCTTTTTTGAGTGACCATTTTGTCTCACGCCTTCTCTTGCTTCTGCTCTCGGCCTGGTTAGCAATGGAAAGGGCTTCGGTCTGCGCTTAACCGCTCGGGGCTCTATGCAACCATTCGGGTCAGAGACGTTGTTCTGAAAGACATGTATGGTAGCTCCCTTAATGTCGAGTTCAACGTCTCTGACCCCATTGGTTCACCCCATTGGTTCATTGGTTTTATTTATAACAAGCATCAAAAA
Source organism: Motiliproteus sp. (assembly GCA_047622605.1). GTDB lineage: Bacteria > Pseudomonadota > Gammaproteobacteria > Pseudomonadales > Balneatricaceae > Motiliproteus. The sequence continues at coordinate 1,826 of JBLHND010000165.1, forward strand.
ACTGTTTTTCTAACAGTACAGCTTGCGTAAAGTATTCTTTGATTGTTTCTTTTTTTGTTTTATCTGCATTATCAAATGATTTATCAAGTTGAGTACGTAGATGTTCTACTACAGATTCAAAGTACTCGCCAGAATGCAAAGAAATCCACTCTGAGAAGTAAAATGGAAGTGATTCAGCAGATTTGACAAATGGTTGTGCCCAACTTAAATAACTCCACTCTGCAACGCATAATACGGCAACCATATTCTCGTATTCACCACTTTTGGCTGCTTTTAACATTAATGATTGAAAGTCACTAGTAGGTTTTAAGAGTATTGGGTTTTCTTGTTCAGACTGAGGAACTTTCAACATTTCAAAAGATCGTTGAAAATAAGTATTTTCAGGGCCTGCAATAATTCCTAAAAAACGGGCTAGGGGTAAGCGGTCAGCTAAAGTGGGTGCATGATGAATAGCCGAAGATGCTAGGCGTACAAAATTATCAATAAAAGTATAATCTTGTACTAAGTAAAGTCGCATTTTATCTAAGGATAAACTATTCTTTGCAAGCTCTGTAGTAAAAGGATGATTTGTGGCATTGTACCAATCTTCTATACTATGTTGCTTTAATTGTTCACTTGGACGCATTATTTTATTCCTTGTTTATTTTAAATAATGAGTTTACAGTTAAATCTTATTATAATCAATTAGTTGCTTTTAAAAAATGAAACCTGCTGCTGTTTATTTATATTTTTTATAATATATCACACTTAAGATTAGTTAGTTTTAAAAGAGGTTGTGGGGGCAGGTCTGAATGGCACTGCATTAAGCCTTTCCTCCCTTGGTGTCTGTGTTTTTATCTGCTTCGGTAGATGCCCATTTTTTAAAATATTAGCTCTGACCTGATGTCTCGATGCCATCAGTAAGCTATAAGCAGAAACTCTCCTTTTTCTGGCCCTAGGCTCAACTCGACCCGCTCTTTTTCCTATTTAGGGTGTTGCGATTATAAATAAAAACCTGTCAATATTTTCAATAAAATTTTCAAATATGGCGGAAACTGAATCCCAGATTTTTAATGTGTTTTTAAAGCTAATTAAGTGAGTTTACGGTCCATCACCGCGATTACAATCACGATAATAATGCGCCGGATGGCAGTAACTGGGAGTTGCTCTGCCTGTACTGCCACGATAACGAACACAGTCGCTACGTCGATACCGCCGAGTACAGTAAGACGGTAGCCGGTGGCGATCGTCTGGAAGCTGCGACCAGCCAACCCTTCGCCAATCTGATGGATCTGTTGAGGCCTAAGTCGTGATCTAAGTGCCTTCTAAAAAGCCTCTAAAAATTCTCTAAAAAGAGTCAGTACCCTTAATTACTGACCCCTTCACTCTCCCTCTCTTTATTCTAACCCATCAGTACGCTCGGGCAGCCTGCCAGGATGGCGCCACCATGGGCGGTGCTGTCGCCCATACGTGCCGCGGGTTTATCGTTGATCAGCACGGTGGCGGAGCCTGTGGTGATGATAGCGGGCGGGCCGTGGCAGACCGCGGTGTCGCCCACGGTGGCTGCAGGCATGCCGTCGATCAGTACGGTGGCTGAGCCGGTATTGATCGGGCCGCCGACATGGGGGTCGTCTCCGTGATAGGCGGGGCAGCTATGCCTGTCGCCGAGCCGTGCTGCAGGTTTCATCTTTTATTCCTTGAGCCGGTGATGCGCCTGCTGCTGAGGCTTGTTTGGCGATCCTGTCGATAATCGTAGGTGTCCGTCGTCTTCGCCGAGCTGTGATTAGAATAGCCTGTTATTAACGCAATGAATTTCCCGGCCAGAGGTTGGGCGTGCCGGGTTGTGGTCGGAGGTTGCGCATTAAACTGCGCACCCTGACCGGGATCGAGCGCGTTAGTGCGCAGCGGCAGGCGGTTCTTGAACTTATTTTACGTGGAAGGCTCTGCTTTAGCGTCTGATCTGCGACGGTTATTAAAGATTGGCCTGTGTATTGCTATCTCTGTCTTGCTGCGCGGTCTTGCTATGAGCGGGTAGTCATACAGTCATCAATCTAAGGAGAGCACGATGCCAACTCCCGGCTACCTGTCTATCGAAGGCGAAAATCAGGGCAATATCACCGAAGGCGCTAATACTATGGAGTCCATGGGTAATAGCTATCAGGAAGACCACGTTGATGAGATCACCGTGCAGGGCTTTAGTCACCAGATCATGATTCCTCGCGATCCGCAAAGCGGTCAGCCCAGCGGCCAGCGGGTGCATGATTCTTTTGTGGTTTCTAAGGTTTTCGACAAATCCTCTCCTAAGCTGTATGAGGCCCTGACCAGTGGCGAGCGTCTGCCAGAAGTCGTGCTGAAGTGGTACCGAACGTCGGTGACCGGCACCCAGGAACACTATTTTACCCACAGGCTGGTGGACGCCATGATTGTGGACATCAAGACCAGTATGCCGCATGCGCAAGATCCTGCGGTGGCGCACTTTACGCATCTTGAAGATGTTGCTTTTACGTACCGCAAGATCTCCTGGACTCACGAGGTCGCAGGGACTTCCGGTTCTGATGACTGGCGTGTACCTAAGGTGTAATGCCTTGGTTGGCTGAGTGGGCTATCTTGATTGTTTAGAAACTGATTGTTTAGAAACTGATTGTTTAGAAGTCGGCTCATGTGAGCCGATTTTTGTTTGCAGGTGGCGTTGGGCCAGACGACGGCGGCCAGGGTTATCCAAGGACTCATTTTTTTCATGGACGTTACTATGCGCCAGGGCCTCTCAGGCAACGCTGTACATTATACCCTGCTGTTTTCCTGTCTGTTGCTGGTCTCTCTGGCGGGTTGTTCGTTATTACCGCAGCCGGTCGTTAAGGTGATCGAGGAGTATGCGCTCGAAGAGCCGCTGGAGTTGAGTCTGCTGGTCGATCCACAGGTCAATCCTGATCTGAATGGGCGCCCTTCGCCGATGGTGCTGCGCATTTATCAGTTGAAGCGTGATCTACAGTTTCGTTCCAGTGATTTCTTTTCCCTCTATGATAATGACATCAAGGTGCTGTCGGCTGACCTGGTGGGGCGCGATGAATACGTGCTTAATCCCGGACAACTGTTGGAGATCGAGCTGGGTTTGAATCAGGGTGTTCGTTATTTGGCCTTTTTGGGGGCCTTCAGTGACCTGGATAACGCGGTCGCGAAACTCAGCATTGCAGTCGATGCAGATGATCCGGAGCCGCTACGTCTTCTGTTGACGGCGAGTCGGCTCAGGTTGCTGGATGAGGATGTCTACGAAAACTTAGTGGCAGCGCAACAATCGGCTGCCAGGCCCCTATACAGGATGTTGACGCCGCAATGACCAACAAAGTGATCTGGTCCGAGGGGATGTTCTTGCGTCCCCACCATTTTCAGCAGCACGAGCGTTATATCACCCAGGAGATCGACAATCGCTGTCGCCCGCTGATGCCCTATGGGTGGGGCTTCTCCCGGTTAAAAATCAATCAGGCCAATCTAGAGATCGGCCAGTTCAGCCTGGATGACTGCGCGGGCTGTTTTTCCGATGGCAGTAGTTTCGATGGCTTACAGCGCGATGGCTTGCCCTTGTCGATCAAGGTGCCGGCGGCAGTCAGTGATGTGGTGATCTATCTGGCGATTCCGCTGCGACAGGCGGGGGTGCCTGAGGTTGGCGATCATGACCAGGCTAACAGCCTGGTGCGCTATCGGCCCAGAGGTGTGGAGCTGATGGATAGTACGTCCAGGGAGGGTACGCCTACCCAGGTTCAGGTGGGAGATCTGCACTTGCGGCTCTATATCCATGATCCTAAAGCCGAGGCCGACGGGCTAAGGGTGCCGGACGGTTATACGTCCCTGGCAGTGGCCCATATCAATGCGGCACAGGGCGGCAAGCTCAAACTCCGACAGCTGTTTATACCCAGCGTCCAGCACTACGCTGTCTCGGCGGTACTGCGTGATTTCCTCACCGAATTGTTGGGCATGCTGGCTGCCCGTGCGACCGGTTTAGCGGGGCGGGTTAGCAACTCAGGCGGCAAAGGCGGTGTTGCCGAGGTCACCGATTTCATGTTGTTGCAGCTGCTTAACCGCAGCGAGCCGGTATTCGCGCATTGCCAGCAGTTGCAAGATCTTCATCCGGCCTATCTCTATGAACGGTTATTGGCCCTGGCCGGTGAGCTGGCGACGTTTATGAACCAAGACAAGCGCCCTCTGCAGTTCCCGGCCTACGATCACGAAAACCTGATGGCGACGTTCGCGCCATTATTTTCCGAGCTTCGCGCTGCCTTTAGTGCCGTATTGGAGCAGATTGCCCAGGCGCTACCGTTGTCGCCGGCCCAGTATGGTATTCGGGCTGCGAGGCTGGAGGATCGCGAGCTGCTCAAGTCCGCCGATTTTGTGCTGGCGGTCAGTGCTGAGGTGTCGGGGGAGAAGCTCAGGACGCTGCTGCCCGCTCAGATCAAGATCGGCCCGGTTGAGAAGATTCGTGAGTTGATCACCAGCGCCTTACCCGGCATCGACATCTCGCCGTTGCCCGTGGCGCCGCGTGAGATTCCTTATCATGCGGGGTTTACCTACTTCGAACTCAATGTGCAGAACCCGTTATGGAAGGAGTTTGAGCAGTCGGGGGGTATCGCTTTTCATGTGGGTGGCGAGTTCCCGGGGATGGAGTGTCAGTTCTGGGCCATTAAACGCAGGTAAGGGAAACTACGTCATGGATGACAGTACGGTAATCAGGCCCATGCCGGGAGGGCGCGCCTTTGTTCAACCTCAGCATCAATCTCAGCATCAACCTCAGCCTAGGTCTCGGCATCCATCTCAGGGTCTACCTCAGCTTTCACCTCACCTCTTACCTAAGGCACGGGGTTCGAGCGATGAGTGGGTTAATCCCATCCTCAGCCTGTTGAGTCCCCTGTTGAACCTGGTCGGTAAGATCCAGCATACCGACCAGCACCCGGATCTGGACGACTTTCATCGTTATGCCCTAGAGCAGATCCAGTATTACCAATTTCAGGGCTGGGGGGTGGAGGGGGATGCTGACGCCCACTTCTATATCAGTTATGCCCTCTGTTCTCTGATCGACGAGCTAGTGCTTAATACGCCCTGGGGGAGTACCAGTCGCTGGGGTAGCGACAGCTTGCTGATTAACATTCATCAGCAAGGCTGGGGCGGAGAAAAGTTTTTCACCTGCCTCGATGAACTGCTCAAGCGTCCGACAAGCCATGTGTGGGTGCTGGAGTTTTATTATGTGTGTCTGGCGCTGGGCTTCGAGGGCCACTATCGCCAGCAAGCATTCGGGCAGCGTGATCTGGCTCGGTTGCAGGACGAGTTATTCAGCCTGATCGGGCGTCACCGGCAGGAGGGCGAAGTCGCGCTGTCTCCCGCCTGGCGAGGGCTGTCTGAGCAGCGCAATGCGGTGATCCGCTACGTACCCTATTGGGTCGTCTGGGCATTGCTGGGGGTGGCGTTGCTGGCAGGCTATCTGAGTTACAGCTGGCAGATCAATCAGCTGTCTGACCATGCACTGAGGGGGTTGGTCGAGCTGGGCCGAGAACCCGCGCTGGAGGTATTGCCGAGCAATATGATCCGCTTGCAAGGATCGTCCCGGATTGAGTCGGACCTCCGGGTCGGTAGGCCAGATTACAGGGCCCTGTTGCTGCCCGCGCTGGCGAGCGAGATCCGCAGCGGTGTGGTCGAGTTGCAGGACGAAGAACATCGCACCCTTATTCGTCTTCGCCATGCTCGGCTGTTTGCGTCGGGGCAGGCTGATATCAGCGCAGAGTTCCTACCGTTGATCGAGACGCTGGGGCAGTTGTTACGGATCACCGACCAGCCGATCAGGGTCGCGGGTCACTCCGATAATGTCCCTATATTCTCGGCCCGATTCCCCTCCAATTGGGCACTGTCAAAGGCACGGGCCGACAGCATCGGTGACCTTCTTCTCGCAGGGTTAGGCCCTGATGCTCGAGTGCAGACCGAGGGTATGGCAGATATGGAGCCGATAGTAGCGAATGACTCGGCCAAAAATCGTGCCCTGAATCGACGGGTCGAGATCGTGTTGCGCAAATAAGCGGCTGCCGCTGTCTTGCCGCTGTCTTGCCGAGCTGGGCGGGCTAGCCACCCGGACATCGACTTTAGTTAAGGCCGCCTGAGAATTGAGATAGGGACTATCGTGAAAAAACTTGTTAATGCTCTTGTTAATTCTCTTGTGAATAGTCTCAGCAATCGCTGGTTTATCCAGGCCCTGGGGCTTATCGCGGTCGCGTTGCTGATCTGGTTCGTCG
>JBLHND010000166.1:0-8040 GCA_047622605.1 Motiliproteus sp.
CTAGTAATCGTCGAGTCTCCGGCTAAAGCCAAGACTATTAATAAGTACCTGGGTAAAGATTTCATCGTGAAGTCGAGCGTGGGTCATATACGCGATCTTCCGACCAGCGGAGGCATCAAAGCGCCGGTGGATACCAAGGCGCGAGCGCTGGCCGCGGCGGAGACGCGCAAGCTATCACCGGACAAAAAGGTGATACACAAAAAGAAGAAGGCTCGTGAGCAGTTGCTGACGCGCATGGGTGTTGACCCCGAAAACAACTGGGATGCTAATTACCAGATCCTTCCGGGTAAAGAGAAGGTGGTCGATGAGCTGAGGCGGTTAGCCAAGAGTGCCGATCAGATCTATCTCGCGACCGATCTGGATCGCGAGGGGGAAGCGATTGCCTGGCACTTGCAGGAAGCGATAGGTGGAGATCCGAGCCGCTATAAGAGGGTGGTGTTTAACGAAATTACCAAGAAAGCGATTACCGAAGCGTTTGAAACGCCGGGGGAGCTGGATCTTAATCGTGTTAATGCCCAGCAGGCACGACGTTTTCTCGATCGCGTGGTCGGCTATATGGTCTCACCGCTGTTGTGGGCTAGGGTCGCACGGGGGCTGTCTGCGGGCCGAGTGCAGTCGGTCGCTGTGCGTCTGGTCGTCGAGCGTGAACGCGAGATTCGGGCCTTTATTCCTGAGGAGTTTTGGGAGGTGGCCGCCCAGCTTAAGACCGCTCAGGCGGATCAGGTCCGCTTTGACGTGACTAAGCATCTTGGGAAAGCGTTTCGTCCCAGTGATAAGGCGACCACGGATCTGGCTCTGGCCGCGTTGCAACAGGGCAGCTATCAGATCAGTGAACGCGAAGATAAGCCGACCCAGAGTAAGCCCTCAGCCCCCTTTATTACCTCGACCCTGCAGCAGGCTGCTAGTACCCGGTTGGGTTTTGGGGTTAAGAAAACCATGATGATGGCGCAGCGGCTGTATGAATCAGGCCATATTACGTACATGCGTACCGACTCGACCAACCTGAGTGCCGAAGCGGTTGTCGGTTGTCGGGACTATATCCAGAAAAACTTTGGCGATCAGTATCTTCCAGAAGAACCGCTTACCTATAGCAGTAAAGAGGGTGCACAGGAGGCGCACGAGGCGATTCGCCCCTCGAATGTTGGCGTCAAGGGCTCATCGCTGGACGATGTGGAGCGCGATGCGCAGCGACTGTATGAGTTGATCTGGCGTCAGTTCGTGGCTTGTCAGATGCCCAATGCCCGTTTTACCAGTACTCGAATTCAGGTGCGCAGTGGCGATTTCGAGCTGCGTACCCGCGGTCGTATCCTTAAGTTTGATGGTTTTCTCAGGGTCCAGGCCTCTGCGGGTAAGGCCGATGAGGACGTGATACTGCCAGAGTTGCACAAAGGCGATACCCTGACCCTGGAAAAGCTCGAACCCAAACAGCATTTTACCAAGCCCTCCGCCCGTTTCTCCGAGGCTGCCTTAGTCAAAGAGCTGGAGAAGCTCGGCATTGGCCGACCCTCGACCTACGCGTCGATCATCTCGACTATCCAGGACCGGGGTTATGCGAAGCTAGAGAATCGGCGTTTTTACGCCGAGAAGATGGGCGATATAGTCACCGATCGACTGATGGGTAGTTTTGATGATCTGATGGATTACGGCTTTACTGCCAAGATGGAGGCGTCCTTGGATGACGTGGCCAAAGGCAATGCCGAATGGAAGAAGTTGCTGGATCAGTTTTATCAGGGTTTCAGCCAGCAGCTGGAGCAGGCCGAGAGTGCTGATGCCGGAATGGCGCCTAATGATCCCACCGCAACCGATATTCCCTGTCCACAGTGTGGCCGTTATATGACGATACGTACTGCCAGCACGGGCGTATTCCTGGGCTGTTCGGGTTACGGCCTGCCGCCTAAGGAGCGCTGCAAGGGTACTCAAAATCTGGTTAATGGCGATGAGGCGATCAGTGTCGATGCCGACGACGAGGCCGAATCACGGCTGTTACGCGCTAAGCACCGTTGTGGCCTCTGTGATACGGCAATGGATAGCTACCTGATCGATGAGACGCGCAAGTTACATGTGTGTGGCAATAATCCAGCCTGTTCCGGGTTTGAAGTAGAGACAGGACAGTACAAGATCAAAGGCTACGATGGTCCGCTGATCGAGTGTGATAAGTGCGGGACCGATATGCAGCTGAAGACCGGTCGGTTCGGGAAATATTTTGGCTGTACGTCCGATGACTGTAAAAATACTCGCAAACTGTTGCGCAGCGGTGAAGCGGCACCACCCAAGATGGATCCTGTGCCTACGCCGGAGCTGTCCTGCGTTAAGGTTGACGATCACTATATTTTACGCGATGGTGCCGCAGGATTGTTCTTGGCGGCCAGTCAGTTTCCGCGCAACAGGGAGACCCGTGCGCCGCTGGTCGTAGAGTTGCTACCCCATCGTCTGGAGATCGATCCCAAGTATCATTTTCTGATGGATGCGCCCAAGGCAGATCCTGATGGGCAGCCAGCAGTCATCCGTTATAGTCGTAAAACCAAAGAGCAGTACGTGATGTCTGAGGTTGAGGGTAAAGCCAGCGGCTGGCGGGCGTTCTATGAAGGGGATAAATGGATAGAAGAGGATAAGCGCAAGAGTCCCGCTGCGGTTAAGAGTAAGCCTAAAGCCAAGGCTCAAGCTAAGGTTAAAGCTAAGTGAGGTCGACAGGATAGCAGGAGCAATCATGTCCAATATATATATATCCAGAACCAACCAGAAACTGACGTTTGCCAGGTTGCATCTTGATCATTTGAAGAAGGCTGAGCAGGCGAGTGGCTGGAGTAAGCATGCGCAGATAGAGTCCTTCGAAGAGTCGGTGCTGTTTCATCTGGTATCTGCTTATAGTGCTTATCTGCGCGAAATTGCACAGGTGTATTACTTAGAGCCGGAGAAGATATCGACCCGTGATGAGTTGCTTGCGCAAATGGACGTCAAAGGGCTGGAAGCCCCTGAAGCTAATGAACTTAGCGAGTTGGCAGGCTCAGATTCCTGGTTGTCACAGTTGCTGGCGGCATACCGGGCTTGCTGGATGGCACAAGAGCGTGATGAGGCAACGCTTTCAGGGCATACCAGCTTATCGGAGATTCAGGTGGTGCAGGTCAACCCTGATCATGCCTCAGACCAAGATGTTATTGCGCAGCTTGAGGGCTGGCTGGACCGCATGCGTGAGCTGGTTGACCGTCAGCGCGAAGGGTTAAAAGAGTGGTAAGTGGTAGACAGAACCGTTTTGTGTGCTCTTTTGGGTGCTATAAAGAACAAGCAACAGGATTACCGTCGGAGTTATAATGGCAGCTGAAATATTAGAGATCGTAGAGTTGATCGAGGGTGGTTACGTTTTGCGAAAAAGTAACGCCACTGAGGAGGCTCCGATGATTAGTATCCAGTTTTCAGAGCGAGCCTTGGGTGAGTTTGATGGTCAGCAGGCCGAGCTGGCCCGGGCCATGATTGCACTGGGTGTACAGCTGATGGCCAAGAGCCGGGGTGGCCAGGTCGTAGAAGATTCACCCAATCCCATCCTGCATTGATAGGAAGGGCGCTGATTCGAGGTAGGCTGGGATTGCATCCCAGCCTACAATTCGGTCGAGTCGGGGTGAGGGTTGCCTCCCGGTTCTCTGTGGCAGATGGTTGTCATTGCTTCAAAAGATCGCCTGCAGGCAGGCTCCAGCACCAGAGGCGGCTGCTGTGATCCGCAGAGCGGCTTAGCGGGGCTGGATCAGGATGGCGTGACTACGCCCCCTTTGAGCGGCCTGTTCGAGTTGCTGCAGCTGTTCTTGAGAGATCTGTCCGGGCCAGCTGATCACGGCATGGCAGGTTCCGGTCGCTAGCGCTTTACGCGCCAGTGCCAGGGTGTCATGGTCGCCACGAGGCTGTAACATCATGATTTTGTTGATGTCTATGCCGGCTTCGAGTAGCCAGCGCTTGGGTAGTTTGAGTGGCGGTGCGATCCAGGCAAACCAGCGATCATCACGGCTTAATTGCGCCAGTAATGGCATCAGTAGCTGAAAATTATATTCATCTTCGTCCTGCATGATGATCTGGGTGATTTTTCCCGCCATGCCGTTGGCTGGACGCCTTGGCCTGAAGGTTGAGAATTCATCCAGGGTCTGACTGGGTGCGAGGCCGGTATGAGAGTGCAATGGAATCATGACTAGCTACCTTTTCTGAGTACGCCAACGGCTAAGCCTTCGATCGTCAGTTCCTGACGCCTGAGGTCAACTTCTATAGGGCTGAAATTTTTGTTTTCGGCGATGAGCTGGACGATGGATCCCTCTTGCTGAAACCGCTTTACCGTAACCTCATCATCGATACGAGCAACGATAATCTGGCCGTTGCGAGCGTTTCGCGTCTGATGAACAGCCAGTAGATCGCCGTCAAAAATTCCGGCATCGATCATGCTTAGCCCCTGAACTCTCAGGAAATAATCGGCCTGCGGAGAGAAAAAGTCGGGTGGCAAGGCGCAGCGCTCATCGATATTTTCCTGTGCCAAGATCGGGAATCCGGCCGCGACTCGACCGATAATCGGAATTCCTGATTCGGCGGGCTCCAGGTCCGGGATACGAATCCCGCGTGAAGTGCCAGGAATCATCTCGATAGCACCCTTGCGGGCGAGTGCTTTGAGGTGTTCTTCGGCGGCATTGGCCGAACGAAATCCTAATTCACGCGCAATTTCTGCCCGGGTTGGAGGATATCCGGTGGCTTCTATATAGTTCCGGATGCTGTTGAGTACTTCCGTTTGCCGTAAGGTCAGCTTGATCATCGCTTGTCTCTGCTACCTGTTTTTATGTACAGTACATGTGTTTATATACAGTTGTCCAGTGGCCTGTCGTACTTAACACGGATCTGCTCCTGCACAGTCCTTGCTCCTGTGTCTGTGCGGTCGGTCTGAAATGGCTCCTGCACGCTTATTTGAAAAAGAGCACACGTCCCACCTCCCTGTGGGTCGTGCGAAGGAGGAAGCGCTTTTTTTATAGGGCTTAAAGTAGAGAGGTGTTGTTTTTTGAGCTATTTTTCGTTGATTAGAGCCACTGTCGGTCAAGGTCGACAGGCTGCTGGCCCGGCTTATGGTTTCTGCTATAGGCTCGGTTTAGTGTGATAATTGGTACCCCTATTTATATCCAGATAACCTATCGAGTCCTGTCTTTTGAGTAAAATACCCAGCGATTTAAAGCAACAGATCCAGCAGGCGTACTCGGGATATCTCGAGAGTCGTCAGCTCAAGCCGCGTTATGGTCAGAAACTCATGATCGCCGAGATCATTAAGGGGCTGCTGGAAACGGATCAGAACCCGCCGGTCTGTGTGGTCGAGGCCGGTACGGGTACCGGTAAGACGGTCGCGTATCTGCTTGCCATGCTGCCTCTAGCCAAGCATCTGGGAAAAAAACTGGTGTTGTCGACCGCGACGGTGGCGTTGCAGGAGCAGATCGTCTTAAAGGATCTGCCTGAGCTGCTCAAACACAGTGATCTGTCCTTCGATTTCGTGCTGGCTAAGGGGCGTGGTCGCTATATGTGTCTGTCCAAACTTGATCAGTCGCTGCAGGCAGATACTCAAAACCCCAGCATGGGATTGTTTGAGGATGAACTGGCCCTGCGTCTTGAGCCCAAGACGCTCGAACTCTACCAGTCGTTTGCTGATGCTTACGTCAAGGGAACTTGGGACGGCGACCGAGATAGCTGGCCCCAGGAGGTCGCGGCAGATGAGTGGAGCGGGGTGACTACCGATCATCGGCAATGCACTAATCGCCGCTGCTCCAACTTTAGCGCCTGTAGTTTTTACAGGGCGCGGCAAACCCTGGATCAGGCTGACTGCATCGTGGCCAACCACGACCTAGTGATGGCCGATTTGTCGCTGGGCGGTGGCGCCATCCTGCCTGAGCCTGAGGAGACCCTGTATGTGTTTGATGAGGGTCACCATCTGCCCGATAAGGCGTTGAGTCACTTTAATCATCAACTGCGTCTCAATAGCTGGAAGGGCTGGCTCAAGCAGCTACCGACGACGCTTAAGCGGATGAGCAAGGAGTTGCACGATCCGGACGTGTTGACGCGCATGCTTAAACCACTGGATCTGCTGGTTGCGGATGTCCTGGAGCTACTGCAGCGACTGGATCTGCCGTTGCAGGCGCTGGTGGCGAAAATCCCCGAGGATAACCGGCGCGAAGATGTGCGTTATGTCCGCTTTCCTGGTGGCATCATCCCCGCGGGTATCCAATCGCTTGCCGGGCAGCTCGAGCCTCGCTCCAGAGAGCTGCAGCTGCAGCTCGATACTCTGACGGAGAGGCTCAAAGAAGCCATCTCTGAGCCGGTCGCCGGGATCGACAGAGAGTCCGCCGAGCGCTGGTATCCGACCGCGGGGCGTTTGCTGGCTCGGGCCGAGGCCGCTCAGGCCTTATGGCGCAGTATGATCACGCCGGATAAGCCAGGTGCTGCGCCGCAGGCGCGCTGGCTCAGTTATCATCAGAGTCCGGAGGGAGAGGAGCTTGAGTTGTGTTGCAGTCCGATACTGGCTGCCGACACCCTCGCACAAAGCCTGTGGCAGCGCTGTGGCGGCGCGGTGGTTACCTCTGCGACCCTGACCGCCCTGGGGCAATTTGAGCAGTTAAAGATGCGCAGTGGCATACCGGCTGAGTCGCGTTTTGCGATTGTTCCCAGTCCGTTCCATTATGCGCAGGCGGCGCAGCTGCGGTTGCCGCAGATCAAGGCCGCGCCTAATGAGGTCGATGCTCATGATCTGGCGATCGCGCAAGAGCTGGGTCGTTGCCTGGTCGCCGATCAGGCAGCCCTGGTGCTGTTCACCTCCTGGAGGCAGATGTTCAGGGTGCGTGAGCTGGTCGAGCCTCAGTTGGCCGCCCGTATTCTGGCCCAGGGTGATTGCTCCAAGCAGGAGGTGCTGAAGCGGCATAGGAGTCGGGTCGATGAGGGTGAGGGCTCGGTGTTGTTCGGTCTTAACTCCTTTGCCGAAGGGGTCGATCTGCCCGGTGACTATCTCAAGCACGTGGTCATCGCTAAGATTCCGTTTTCGGTACCCGGGCGACCGGTCGAGATGGCGTTGGATGAGTGGGTACGCGCCCAGGGTCGGGATCCCTTTATGGAGGTGGCGGTTCCTGATGCCTCGGTTCGGTTGATTCAGGCCTGTGGGCGGCTGCTGCGTTCGGAGTCGGATACCGGACTGGTCACGATTCTCGATAATCGCCTGACCACCAAGCGTTACGGCCGTGCCTTACTGGCCGCCCTGCCGCCTTTTAGCCGCGCCAGTGAATAGTCACCCCAGGGGGGTGATGGGTGAATTACCGATGGGAACGGCGTAGTTAATGCAGTAAAATATCAAGTATTTATCTGGCTTCAGTCTCCCAGCTGAAGCTCATTAGGTCCAGTCACGCTGGACGCCGAGGTATCGCAGTGTTTAAGTGGTTATCAAAATCTAAAGCTCCCGAGGATGTGGCTGCTGTAAAGGCGCCGTCTCGCCCCGAAGCGCCGCAGCCGTTAAAAAAAGCGCCGCAGCCGTTGAACAAAGCACCTCAGCCGTCGACTAAAGCACCTCAGCCGTCGACTAAAGCGCCGCAGCTGTCGACTAAAGAGTCACAGCCGCTGAAAAAGGCCCCGGCTGCGCCAAAGTCTGCCCAGCTGCATACCGCGATCAAAGAGGAATCTGTCGCTGCGCCTTGGACCCCTGATCAGTTTAAGGCGGAGGTTAAAGAGGGTGAGGTACGTTTTCATGATCTGGATCTGCCCGATACATTGATGCACTCCATTGCGGATCTTGGTTTTAAGTACTGCACGCCGATCCAGTCGCAGACGTTGGTGTATACCCTCGAAGGTAAAGATCTGATTGGTAAAGCTCAGACAGGTACGGGTAAAACCGCAGCTTTTCTAATCAGCATTATTAGCGACTGTATCGATTACCCGATCCAGGGCTCGCGTCCTAAAGGGCAGCCACGGGCGTTGATCGTGGCGCCTACTCGTGAGCTGGTGATGCAGATTGCCAAGGATGCCCAGGGGCTGGTCAAGCACTGCGGGCTCTCG
>JBLHND010000167.1:0-7953 GCA_047622605.1 Motiliproteus sp.
CGCTCGAGTGCAGTTGACCGACAGGTCCAGCTCGGCCTGAAACACCTCTTTCAACGACAGATGCTTACCGCGCTTAAGTTGAGCGAAGATCAGCGCCATCGCCGCCGGGCTACCGCCCCTTACCGCAGCCTGAGCACGCTGTAACCAGCGATCATCAGTCTCCAGTGCTAGGATAGCCTTGCGGATATCCCCGAGCGCCTGATGGTCCATCAGGGTATTGATCTGCTCGCGATGCTTGAGCAGTTGCGACTCCGGTTGCAATGAGGGTTGGGCCGCCAGGCTTTCCTGCTCGAGCTGGCGCAACACTGTGTTAACGCCATGATGCAAGGCTTCAGGTTCATCAGCCCAGGCAACGTTCTGCAGCAACTCGAGCAGCAGCGCGCGTTTATCACTCTGGATATAGCGATCGGCCAGGCCGACGTAGATACAATCGGCAGCATTCATGGCACTGGCCGTCAATCCCAGAAACAGCCCGACCCGGCCGGGCATGCGGTTCAGAAACCAGGTGCCACCGACATCAGGGTACAGGCCGATACTCACCTCCGGCATGGCAATACGTGAAGTCTCGGTGACCACCCGGTAGCTAGCGCCGGCCATCAATCCCAGACCGCCGCCCATCACGATACCGCTGCCCCAGACGATCAGCGGCTTGCTGAAGCAGTGGATTGCATGATCGAGCTGGTACTCTTCGATAAAGAAGGTCTCGCAGAAGCCCGGCTCGCCCTCTGCCACCGGGGTGTCGCCCACCATCCCCTTATACAGATTGACGATATCACCTCCGGCGCAGAACGCCTTGGCGCCAGCACCCTCGAGAATCACCGCGGCGACCGCAGGATCGGCCTGCCACTCGGCTAGTTTGGGGGCCAGCAGCCGGATCATCTCCAGCGTCAGCGCATTAAGGCTCTTCTCGGCGTTGAGGGTCGCCCGGACGATCTTCTTGCCGTTGCCGGCGGGGTGTTCGGTAAATAGTATCGCGCTCATAATCCATTCCTCAGCACTTAGCAGTTCTTCCATTGCGGCTTACGCTTTTCCAGGAAGGCGTTGACACCCTCTTGCTGATCCTGGGTATGGAACAGATCCACGAAAAACTCACGTTCGATCGGCAGGCTGACGCTGTTATTGCGCTGATGCGCCAGCTGGATCAGTTCCTTGCAGGCCGCCACCGACGAGGGGCTTTGCTGAGCAACCGCCTCCGCCATTTCCAGCGCCTTGGCCAGCGCGCCGCCCTGGGGCACCAGTTCTTCGATCAGACCGATCTCCAGCGCCTTGGGCGCCTTGATCCGCTCGCCGCAGAGGATCAGACGCTTGGCCCAGGCCATGCTGATCAGGTTCAGCAGGTTTTGAGTCCCCCCGGCACAGGGCAGCAGGCCCACCTTGGCTTCGGGCAGCGCCATCTGGGTCTGCTCCTCGGCGACCCGCAGGTCACAAGCCAGCGCTACTTCCAGGCCGCCACCCATGGCATAGCCGTTGATCGCGGCTATAGAGACGCCGCGGAACTGGCTCAGGGCCTCGAAGGCCTCACCGAAATAGCGGGCCATATTGCGTGCTACGCCAAAGTCGCCGGCGGCGAACAGGTTGAGATCAGCACCTGCGGAGAAGAATTTATCGCCCTGGCCGGTAATGACCAGCGCATAGATGTCCTTGTCGTTATTGAGTTCTTCGACCGTGACTTTCAGCGCCTTGAGACTCTCTTCGGTCCAGGTATTGGCCGGTGGGTTGTTCATCGTCAGCAGCGCGGTGTGGCCGCGTTTCTCGATTAAAATCATATCGCTCATGGGTCATCCTCAAACAAATCGTTGTAGTCCCTAAAGGAAGTCCTTAAAGGGAGCGCCTAAAGCACGTTAAAGCACGCTGCCCGCATTCTCTGCCAGCAGGCGACGCGCGATCACGACGCGCATAATTTCATTGGTGCCTTCCAATATCTGGTGCACCCGGGTATCGCGCACATGGCGCTCCAGCGGGTATTCCTTGATGTAACCGTTACCGCCATGGATCTGGAGCGCGGCGTTACAGACCTCGAAGCCGACATCAGTGGCGAAGCGTTTGGCCATCGCGCAGTAGGTGGTCTTGTCGGCATCCTGGTTATCGAGCTTAAACGCGGCCAGGCGCACCATCTGCCGTGCCGCGACCAGCTCGGTAGCCATGTCGGCGAGCTTAAATTGCAGCCCCTGGAACTGCGCCAACTGCTGGCCGAACTGCTTACGCTCCTGCATATAGGCCGCCGCCGCATTCAATGCCTGCTGCGCAGTGCCGATCGAGCAGGTGGCAATATTAATTCGACCGCCGTCGAGCCCTTGCATCGCGATCTTGAAACCATCGCCCTCCTTACCCAGCAGGCTACTTGCAGGAATACGCGCATCTTCGAAGGTGATCATTCGGGTCGGCTGGCTATTCCAGCCCATCTTCTCCTCTTTACGGCCGTAGCTGATGCCAGCCAGAGAGGCATCGATCGCAAAGGCGGAGATTCCCTTAGGGCCATCGACACCGGTACGCGCCATCACCACCAGCACCTCGGTTTCTCCGGCACCGGAGATAAAGCACTTGCTGCCGTTGAGGATGTATTCATCGCCATCGCGCCTGGCGGTGGTCTTGAGTGAGGCGGCATCGGAGCCGGCGTTAGGCTCGGTAAGGCAGTAAGAGGCCAGCTGCTCCCCCATCACCAGCGCCGGACACCAGCGCTCGATAGTCTGGGCATTACCGAACTCGCCGATCATCCAGGTCGCCATGTTGTGAATGGTGATAAAGGCGGTGGTCGAGGTGCAGCCCATGGCGAGCTGCTCAAAAATAACGTGGGCATCGAGCCGCGAGAGGCCCATACCGCCAGCCGCTTCGGGCGTGTAGATACCACAAAAGCCGAGTTCACCGGCCTTTTTAATCACCGCCTTGGGAAACAGTTGCTCCAGATCCCATTTGGCAGCATGGGGGGCCAGCTCCTGATCGGAGAAAGCCTGGGCCGCATCGGCAAAGGCGACCTGATCTTCAGTCAGATTAAAATCCATACAGCAGTTCCTAGCGTTCGAGCCATCAGGGTGGATAAAAAAAGGGGGCCGAGCCTAGCCTTGAGCCTTCACCGAGGTGCCCCCATCGTTATTCCCTTACTTTAGGGTGATAGTCATGTTCGAGCCGCTGGGGATATCGTCTTCGAACCAACGCGCCGTTACCGTCTTGGTCTCGGTGTAGAAGCGCACGGCCTGCTTGCCATAGGCATGTTGATCGCCGTAGAACGACTTGCGCCAGCCGGTGAACGAGAAGAAGGGAAGCGGTACGGGAACCGGGATATTGATCCCCACCTGACCGACCTTGATCTCATGTTGATACTTACGCGCTACCGCACCCGAGGCGGTGAACAGCGAGGTACCGTTACCGTAGGGGTTGTTGTTGACCAGTTCGATCGCCTCTTCCAGGCTGTCGACTTCGATACAGCAGAGCACTGGGCCGAAGATCTCTTCCTGGTAGATCGTCATCTCGGTGGTGACGTTGGTAAACAGCGTGGGACCGACCCAGTTGCCATCGGGGAACCCTTCGACGATGCAATTGGAACCATCCAGTTCACAGGTGGCACCTTCACGCTTACCGGCTTCGATATAGCCCAGCACCTTGTCTTTAGCCTTAGGGTTGATCTGTGGACCATAGCCCGCTTCAGGGTCGTTCCAGGCACCGGGGCGTACTTTTGACAACGCCTCTTTCAATTCAGGAATCCACTTGCGCGACTCACCGACAAACACCGCCACCGAGATCGCCATGCAGCGCTGACCACCGGCACCCACAGAGGCACCGACCAGGTTGCTGATCATATGATTCTTCTGGGCATCGGGCATGATCACCATATGGTTCTTGGCACCGGCAAACGCCTGCACCCGCTTGAGGTTATCGGTACCGGTCTTGTAGATATGCTCCGCCACCGCCACGGATCCGACGAAAGAGATCGCCTGGGTCAGCGGATGAGTCAGCAGGGTATCGACCTGATCTTTGCCGCCATGCACGACCTGCAAGACGCCGGCAGGGGCGCCGGCTTCGACAAACAGCTCCGCCAGACGGGTCGGGGTATTCGGATCCTGCTCGGACGGCTTGAGAATAAAGGTATTACCGCAGGCGATCGCCATCGGGAACATCCACAATGGGATCATCGCCGGGAAGTTAAAGGGCGTAATTCCCACACACACACCCAGCGGCTGGGTGATGCTGTAACCGTCGATCTTGCGGGCCACGTTCTCGACCGTCTCCCCCATCGACATGCTGGCGATGTTGCAGGCCTGCTCAACCACTTCGATACCGCGGAACACATCACCCTTGGCATCTTCAAAGGTCTTGCCGGTCTCTTCGGAGAGGATGGTGGCGATCTCGTCATGATGTTCCTTAAGCAGCGCCTGATAGCGCAACATCAGCCGGGCACGTTCGGAGACCGGGGTCTCTTTCCAAATTTCAAACGCGCTAGCGGCACTGGCGATCGCCGCATCCATCTCGGCAGCCGTCGCGCAAGGCACCTGAGCGATCACTTCCTGGGTGGCCGGATTGGTCACCGGGATCCACTGGTCGGTCTTGCTCTGGACAAACTCACCGTTAATAAAAAGGGGGACTGGCTTGGACATGGCATTCACCTTGGTTGTTTTTTTAAGCTTGCACTGATTTAAGCACAGCAGATACAGCCGAAGGATTGATAAAGTTGCCTCAATGATGGACTATCTTGTTATTATCACTGCGTTTAAAACTATGGTCTTATGAACAAACCTTCCAGCTGGCCCCTGCCACCTAACAGCGCCCGTTACGTCGTCCCCCGCTCGCTGCTCAAGCGACTCCATCAGCACCCCCTGTCCAGTGAACTCTATCCGCTGGGGATGGGCCACTATGTTCAGGCGCTGGGTCACGCCATGGAGCGCGAGTCCCATGATGACTATCTGCTGATTTATTGCATCGCGGGACGGGGATCACTGACCGTGGGTCAGCGGAACGGTTACCTCAAGGGGGGACAGCTGCTGCTGTTGCCACGCGGCTTGACTCATGCCTACGCGGCCGATGACGAGGATCCCTGGACCATCTACTGGGTCCATTTTGACGGTCGGCTGGCAGCGGATTTTCATGCCAACCTGCCTCTGGAACCGGACTATCCTGTGATCGAGGTCGGCCAAAACGCCAAGCTGATTGCCGACTTTGAGAATATGTTACAAGTGCGTCAGAGCGGCTACCAGCTGCGGCCGTTTCTGCATGCCGCCAACCAACTGCGCCAGATTCTCAGCTATCTGGCCCTGTTACGCAGCCCTGCCAGCCAGCGCTCAGGCTTCGATATAGAGCTGATTCACAGCTATATGCAGTCTCATATCCACCAACCCCTGGAACTGGACACCTTAGCCCGCCTGGTCAACCTCTCCAAGTTCCACTTCGCCAAGCGCTATAAAGAACTCACCGGCAGCAGCGCCATCAACCACTTTATCAACCTTAAGATTGAACACGCCTGCCACCTGCTGGACATCAGCAACCAGAGCATCAGCGAGATCGGCTATGCGCTGGGCTACGACGACGCCTACTATTTTTCGAGGATCTTCAAGAAGGTGATGGGAATCTCACCGAGCCAATACCGCCGCATGCGCCTCGGCTCCTGGCCCCGAACCTGATGGGGGTCAGGTATTGCGTTGTGCTAACTGAAGGGGGTCGTCCGTAGGCTGGGATGCAATCCCAGCAAGCAACGTCCTAATAGGATGAATTAGGCGTATTCTGCGGATCAATTTCGCCATACACCTCTTCAGGGTCGACATCGTTTATCAGCAGGGTCTCTCTGACCTTTTCAATATGGTCCAGGACGACTTGATAGCGGTCACCATATTCATATTTGGTCACCTCGATCGCTTTGGGCATATAGGTAAAAGCGATCTTTAGTGCCATCAGAGCGTCGTCATTTATCTTTTCGGTCATTAATATTGCCTCCATTGGATCTCTGCGTTTTTTCAAGCTACTAGGCCCGCAAGATAGCAGATGACAACTGGATCAACAAATGACACAAAAACTGATCTGTCACCGTTTCTGATCGCGTTGTCCGGCCTTAGTGCTCAGTCCCGGCATAGATCCACATCGGCTCCGTTTTTCCCGCCCGTTGAAAGCCCAGGGCTTTGTAAAATGAAATAGCTTCTCCATCTGCGGTGAGCATCTGCTGATGAAACCCGCGGTAGACAGACTGCATCGCCTTCATCATCTTTCGGCCAATGCCATGACCCTGATAGTCAGGGTGAACCAACAGGTGCGGGTAGTACACGACCAGATGACCATCTGAGATGGCGTTGCCAATTCCCACCAGTCGACCGCTCGCTCTGGCTGTCACCCGCGAATGGGCGTTCAATAATGCACCCATAAGCTGCTGTGGATTAGCGGCCGATGACCATTGATTGGCACGATAAAGCGCGATGACTTCAGTCTCTTCGATGGCGCCATTCAGCTCTATTTCAATGTCCACACTTTTTCCACTATTTCAGATGGATACGCCGCGTTAACGGAACAAAAAACCGCATCGTAGTTTGGAACATAATGATAAAATCGCCCGAAACCCGGTTCTCACAGTGAGGGAATCGCCTGCGTAATTCACCTCAGCGATTCATTTCGCTTAGGGCGTCTCCCACTGACTTCACACTCCAACCTAATGCCTTTGCCTGTAGCAGGTCTTGCTCACTGATGGCGATACCCCTCTTCTGCGATGGCCACGCCAGCTCAAGCTCCGCCACGACAGAGCTGTCGGGTGCTCTGAGTTCGTATCCCACCTCGGGCAGACCCTTTTTTTTATGTTCGTAATAACGCAGCAAGCCATCCAATGCCTGGTCTGCCAGCTCGCGCACCTCTTGCCAGCTCGACGTGTTCAAAAGGCCTTGCTGCTGTCGACACTGATTGATCAACACCATGTTGGCATGCGTTACCCGCATATAGTCATGCTGTGGTTGCTTACGGTGACAGTCAATGCAGAGCGCCTTGAGATTAGCGGGGTTGTTTTCGCGTTTATTGCCGCTGAGATGATGCGTATGCAGCAGGTGCTTATGCTGGCCGAGATCAACGCGGCACTGCTCGCAGCCGTATCCTGCGGAGGCCCGATACCGAGCGGAGATCTCCTTCCAGTCATCCGCATAGCCGCCTTTATCTATCACTCCGGCACGCTCGGGCATCGAACTGAACAGGGTGCTGAATTCAGACAGAAACTCTGCGATATCAAAGGTGCTGAATATCGTGGACTTTGGCTGTCCTGTGCCACGCTGGTAGCCTTTATAGTTCAGATAAGACAGGCAGTTTTTACAGATTTTTAGCGCGGCTTCACCTTCCAAGTGAGCGCCTGTGGCATAAGATACACCGTAAATTTGGTATTTTCCGCTGATGTTATACGTGGCTTTATAGCGGTTGAGACGATTTTTCTGGCGCATTTCATTCAGGGTACGACAGTCGGCCACATGAACTCTTCGTCCCTCTTTATGACCTGAAAGCACCTCTTCGATGCTGGCCCCTTGATCTGGAATAAACAGCAGCACCTGCCGCCCTTCAACGCTAAGTACTCCGTGATCAAGCTCAAGATCTCCAATTTCTATATCAAGCCCGGCAGTACTCGAAAGCTCCTTATCCAGCTCAAAATCAAGTGACCTATATTCTTTCAGGTCAAAGCTACCCTCGTATTGACCCATGCGCTGGACGCTGGCCCAGAGGGCCGAGAAGTCGGTAATCAGCTTCATCAGTCGAGCTCCAGAATCTGGCGCATCTGGATATCGGCGTTGGTGATAACCCTGAAGGTCACTCGGCGGGAGCGCTGTAAGTCTTCCTTGCCCGTGGGGCTCATCACCGGATGTGACGATGACAGACCGACCGCAGCAAAGTGAGTCTTGATCCATGCCTGATGTGGATCCATGGAGGGAAGATCGTAAACATACGCCAGCACACTGCGGGTGCGTCCCTGAGACAATTCCATGTTGCGGAAGTAGGCTTGCGTATCGG
>JBLHND010000168.1:0-7835 GCA_047622605.1 Motiliproteus sp.
TGTCGAGCAGGGTGACGCAGGCCAACTCTTCTCCCAACCGCAACATCCCTATACCCGAATACTGCTCCAGGCTGCCTTCAGTCATAGCTAATACAGGTGTCGGTGTGCGGTCAGGTCTTTCGAAATCACATATTCTTTTCGGGTAAAGAAAATGCCCACTGGGCAAGCTCCAACGGTGCCACGAGGTCGGGACATCCTAGCCGATACTATAAGGCTCAGGGTCACTTCTGTGCATTTAATGTACAACCAAGCTCGACATCCAGGCCCTAACTCTTTAAAATGCGCCCCCTTTGTGTAGGTCTATTTGGCACTACGGATTCACTCCACCCTCTCTAAGCTCCCAGGAATACTTCTTTGATATCCACCGCGAACATCACCATGCAGTTTGGCGCTGAGCCATTATTTGAAAACATCTCCGCCAAGTTCGGCAACGGCAACCGCTACGGCCTCATCGGCGCGAATGGCTGCGGAAAATCGACCTTTATGAAGATCCTCAGTGGTGAACTGGCCCCCACCGGCGGTAATTTCTCCATCACCCCCGGTCAAAAAGTCGGCACCCTGAGCCAGGATCAATTTGCCTTCGAAGAATACAGCGTGGTCGATGCTGTAATTATGGGCGACGCCGAACTATGGAAGATAAAACAGGCGCGTGATCGTATCTATGACCTGCCGGAGATGACCGAAGCAGACGGCATGGAAGTGGCACATCTTGAGGTCGAATTCGCCGAGATGGATGGTTACACCGCCGAAAGCCGTGCCGGTGAGATTCTGTTGCAGGCAGGTATCGCCGAAGCGTACCACTTCGGACTGATGAAACAGGTCGCTCCCGGCTGGAAATTGCGCGTCCTTCTCGCGCAGGCGCTGTTTGCCAACCCCGATATCCTGCTGCTAGACGAGCCAACCAACAACCTGGATATCCATACCATCAGCTGGTTGGAATCGGTGCTGACCGAGCGTAAATGCACCATGATCATCATCTCCCACGACCGCCACTTCCTGAATGCGGTCTGCACCCATATGGCGGATATCGATTACGGCGAACTGCGCATCTATCCCGGTAACTATGAGTATTTCATGGCTGCTTCAGGCCTGATCCAAGAACAGCTGCTGGCTGAAAATGCCAAGAAAAGCGCCGAAATCGACGAACTTCAGGCGTTCGTTAACCGTTTCGGCGCTAATGCGTCTAAAGCCAAGCAAGCCGGCGCACGCGCCAAGAAGATGGACAAGATCAAGCTCGACGATGTGAAATCATCGAGCCGAATGACGCCGTCACTGAACTTTAAGCAGCATAAAAAACTGCATCGCCAGGCGCTGGTGCTCGAACATGTCGCTCATGGTTACGATGACAAGACCCTGTTCAGCGGCGGTGACCTGATCCTGGAAGCCGGCGCCAAACTCGCCGTTATCGGTGAGAACGGTGCCGGTAAGACCACCCTGCTGCGCTGCCTGATCGATGATCTCCAGGCTAATCACGGCACCATCAAGTGGGCAGAAAACGCCAACTTCGGCTATTGCCCGCAAGATAACTCCGCCGAGTTTAAAGGCGGCCTGACCCTGTTCGACTGGATGTCACAGTGGCGCACCGCCAAGCACGATGACCTGATGGTACGCGGCATGCTGGGACGGCTGCTATTTACCGCCGATGATTTCAACAAGAAGGCCGATGTCTGCTCCGGTGGCGAGAAAAACCGCCTGCTGTTTGGCAAACTGATGATGCAGGATATCAATGTCCTGATCATGGATGAGCCGACCAACCACCTGGATATGGAAGCGATCGAAGCCCTGAACAATGCCCTTAAAGCCTGGGATGGCACGCTGATCTTTGTCAGTCATGACCGTGAATTCGTGTCCTCCCTGGCGACCCGGGTAGTCGAAATCAAGGAGCATGAAATCATCGATTTCCAGGGAACCTACGACGAATACCTAGCAAGTCAGGAAGAGGCGTTGCGAGTAGCCTAGCCCGACAACGGTAAAGGGGTTCCCGCCTCTTTACCGACCTCTTTACCGACCTCTTTACCTGAGGCATAACCCCGCATGCCTGGCGTTAACTCTGGTTATCTAGCTTAATCCTTCACCATTATCACTCGCTGACAATGAATGGAAGTAAAGCGCTAAATGCTGGATAAACATATGGGATATTTATGCTGAGGACGATAAAACCAACCTCGACAAGGTCGCAAGGTCATAAGGTCATAAGGTCATAAGGTCATAAGGTCATAAACGAAACAGTAACGAGACTGTTTTAAAACGCCTCACTAATTAAATTATAATTCATCAGCACCCGCCTAGTAACAGACGGCAATACGTAGCTTTACGTAGCTTTACGTAGCAAAAAATCATCGGGGAATTAAAAAAAATGGCGCCTTACTAAGGCGCCATTTCATATCGATCTATAGCAATCAAGCCAGGCAATCAGATCAGGCAATCTTCCTTGCTGCCACCGTTGTCAAAGTGCTCTTGAAACACCTTTGGAGTACGCCCACGGCCGGTCCATTGCACCACATTGCCGTCAGCCGTCTGAACCTGATACTTAGGCGCGACAGTAACCTTCTCTTTCTTCGCCTTAACGCCACCTAAGGCACCTTGCAGCTCATCAATACTGATGCCTGCTGCTGCCATAGCCTGACGCACGTCAGTAATAGACTGCTGCCTGGCTTTGTCAGCTTCAAAACGCTCGGCTTCTTCAGCGGCACGTTCTTCGACAGTTTCTTGCACGTTCAATAAAAGCTTCTGTAGCTCCACCATGCTCAACTCTTGAGTGGCTTTACGAAATGATGTTTTACGAAGCAGCTTCTGAATACTATCGGACATTAATGTTGGCCTTATTTATGGTAAATACTTTGTGGGAATACTTAATCGATCATTATCCCAAACAATTAACCGAATAGCACTAAATAAATGAGCTACTCTTTAATCGTAAAACCTGAAGGTCGAGACTAAACCGATGATGGATCTTATTAAAGACAGCGCTTTGATGATCGCCTTGAAGACCCTGAGCGCATAACCACTGAGATCATCAGGCCCTGCCTCTGAACCCTGTTATTGATCATATCTGGCGAACTAAGACATCCAATGCGCTTATGACCCAGCACTCTGGGTGGCCTGTAGTCTTAATGGCTATATATGAAGACTCAACCGTTGCCCCAGTTTTGGAGCACATAAAACCATGAGGCCTGTTCTTCGAACTCAAAAAACAGCAACTATTTTTCTACGGTATCACCGGTGATATCCGACCCGCAGACCCGCAGAAACTGTTACCGATAAATTTAATAATATACCTGCTGCCACGGGGCGCTCGCTCACCCTAAAAACACCAGAACTCTGGTTCGACCCTTTATACTCGAACCAGCCTTCGCCGAAGGCTTTCGGCAGTGCCTGCGCCCATCCAACTGCATATTCTTGGGTTTGTTTAAGCTGACAATCAGCGTAGATTTGCCGTTCCGCCTGCCGATGTTCCAACACGGGTAACTGTAGAGACCTGATTTTTTATCATCAACACCCATAGCCACGCTCCTGAATCTAACGTTTCAGCTTGCAAGTTCTAGGCTATGAATTTACCTATACCCCTGTTACTGATCAGTTACTAGTCAACTACAACTCGGGGTTACTGTATAATCTGCGTCCTCGTCGTCGTAGCAGGTAAAGCAGTATGTCTAATAAAGAAACTCCGCGGGTTGGCTTTATTTCATTAGGGTGCCCCAAGGCGCTGGTGGACTCCGAACGCATCCTCACCCAGCTTAAGCTTGAGGGCTATGACCTAGTGCCCAGCTATACCGATGCTGATGTCGTGGTCGTCAATACTTGCGGGTTTATCGATGCGGCAAAGAAAGAGTCTCTGGATACGATCGGCGAGGCGCTGAAAGAGAACGGCAAGGTCATAGTGACCGGCTGCATGGGGGCCGATGCCGAGGCCATTCGCCAGATTCATCCCGGGGTGCTCAGTGTCAGCGGCCCGCAGCAATATGAGCAGGTGGTCGCGGCGGTACACGAGTGGTTACCGCCGGTGGCGGTGCACAACCCCTTTGTCGACCTAGTGCCGCCCCAGGGTATTAAGCTGACGCCGCGGCATTACGCCTATCTTAAGATCTCCGAGGGCTGCAACCACGGCTGTACCTTCTGCATCATCCCCTCGATGCGTGGCAAGCTGGTTAGCCGCCCGATCGCCGATGTCCTCAATGAGGCCAAAGGCTTGGCGCGTGCCGGTGTTAAGGAGCTGCTAGTCGTCTCACAGGATACCGGTGCCTACGGCGTCGATACCCGTTACAAGCTGGATATGTGGGATGGCCAACCCCTCAAGACGCGTATCCGGGAGCTGGCAGAAGCCATGGGACGCTTCGGAATCTGGGTACGCCTGCATTACCTCTACCCCTATCCGCATATCGATAATCTGATTCCGCTGATGGCAGAAGGCCTGATCTTGCCCTACCTGGACATCCCGTTTCAACACGCCAGCCCGCGTATCCTCAAGCTAATGAAGCGTCCGGCAAGCTCAGATAACATCCTCGAACGGATCCAAAAATGGCGCGCCCTATGCCCTGAACTGACGATTCGCAGCACCTTTATCGTGGGTTTTCCCGGTGAAACGGAACAGGATTTCCAATGCCTGCTGGATTTCCTCGAGCAGGCACAGCTGGACAGAGTTGGCTGCTTTCAATACTCGCCCGTCGCCGGCGCTCCGGCTAACGACCTGGACCAGGAGCCGGTTAGCGACGAGATCAAACAGCAGCGCTGGGAGCGGTTTATGGAGACCCAGCAACGGATCAGCGCCGCACGCCTGCAAGCCAAGATCGGCCGCGACATCGAGATCATCATCGACGATGTCGGCGATGATGGCGCGGCAGGACGCAGCCATGCGGATTCTCCCGATATTGACGGCAACGTCTATCTCGAGGGGGCCACCCAGCTGCAACCAGGCGATATTGTCCGCGCCAGGGTCATCGATGCCGATGCCTACGACCTCTGGGCTGAGCTCATTGAATAGCCATTAAACGGCCCAGCAGTCTGTCGAGAGCGAGTTGCTCGCAGGCAGCGCAACCCGTACTATTTAGGTGACCCCTACCGTGACAGTCGTAATTTATAGAAAAAGGGGTCGCTATTCATCTATAGTTTTCTACATTAATCACCTTCATCGCGACCACCGGGCACAGCCCTTAAGGATATAAAGATGTTCATAAAGATCAAGAAGAACTGCGGTATTCTTATGGAAAACAATGCAATGGAATCGGGCATGCTGATTCCTGTGTCGAGCAACTTCCTGCTCAACCTGAACCAGGTTGCCGAGATCTCCTTCTACTCGCTCAAAGAGAATAAACAACGCCAGACACTCGAGCATGGGCCGCTGACCGTGCCCATGAACACCCGTGTTATTCATATGACCATGGACTACCGCTACTCCAGCCATGAAGAAAACCGTGGCGGATCCCGCAATCGCCAAATCAACCAGCGTGCTTATTACAAGCTATTCTTCCTGCCGGAATCCCCTGGCGAATATGAAGATCTGCGCAGCCATATCGAAGACCAGGTTTGCAATCTCTGATCTGGCAGCCTTTAACTACAGCACCACCGGACGCCAGAGAAAGCCCCGCCATCTTTGACGTCCGCCCTACTGTTCTCCTTAAACAGACAGCCGTCTGTTAAGATTACTCATTTTTTCTAACTCGTTTCGCTTTTACAGGTATTTGCCCGCCGTGACTGACCCTAGGTACGAGAATATTATCGCCTACCAAGGACAGCCCGGTGCCTACTCGCACCTGGCCTGCCGCCAGGTCTTTGCAGAGATGACTGCCCTGGCATGCGGTACCTTTGTCGAGGCCATGGAACGGGTCGAAAGGGGCCAGGCCAAGCTGGCCATGATCCCGCTCGACAACTCAACCGCCGGACGTGTCGAAGAGATCTACCGGCAGATGCCCAAGACCCGTCTGCATATTATTGGCGAACACTTCGAGCCGGTTAATCACTGCCTGCTGGGCCTTAAAGGCAGCCGACTCGAGCAGCTGACCAGCGTCGGCTCTCACCCCCAGGCACTGGCGCAATGCGCCGATCAGATCCGCACATTAGGGCTCGATCCGGTAGCGATGTTTGATACCGCAGGGGCGGCGATGACCCTCAACGAGCGCCAGGATCCTCGTTGTGCTGCGATCGCCTCCTCATTGGCGGCCGAGCTCTACGGGTTGGATATATTGCAAACCGAGATGCAAGATATCGACGGCAACACGACCCGGTTCCTGATCCTGTCTAAGACCTGCAGGATGCCTGCGTATCAACCCGACAGACGCTATATTACCTCGTTGATATTCAAAGGCCGCAACATCCCGGCAGCGCTGTATAAATGTATGGGAGGATTCGCCACCAACAACCTCAACCTGCTAAAACTAGAAAGCTATATGGCAGGAGGCACCCTCAAGGATTGCAGCTTTCATCTCGATGTCGCCGGCCATCCGGACCAGCGCCCGATGCAACTGGCACTGCAAGAGCTGGAGTTCTTCGCGTTAGACATACGCAACCTCGGCACCTACGAAGCCCATCCGTTTCGTACCGACCACGCGTTGATAGCATAATGTCCGTCGTCGCCCATCCGGAGCCGAGCAGCGGCAATACAGGCCTGATCGCGATACTGCTGGCCTGCGGCCTGCTACTGGGGGTCAGCCTCTGGCTGGGGCAGGAGCTATTGCAACAGCGTAATAGCGATGCACGCCTGTTCGCGCCGCAACCCTGTGATCCGAAGCAACTCCAACAGGGTTGCAGCGCGCACCGCGGCGAGCAGCAGATTCGTTTCTTTATCGACTCCGCCGAGATCGGCAGCCATGCACCCCTAGCCTTACGCGTCGACCTGCAGGGCTTTGATGCCCAGCAGGTCGACGTTGAATTTCAGGGCCTGGATATGTATATGGGTGAGCTGAGGGTTATACTCGAACGCGGCAGTGATCATCAATATCGCGCCCAGGGCCAGCTACCCGCCTGCACCACCGGCGCCATGACCTGGCGTGCTCGGGTCTGGATTACCGACGCGGACGGACGCAGCGGCAGCTGGTTCGACTTTACTGCCCGCTGATAACAACAAGGATGGAGATCTGCAGTGCTGAACCTCGGTAACCCCAAGACACGCCTGGCGCTACTGCTGTGTGCACTGTTAATCCTGCTCAGCGGCGCGCTGCTCTACTTCTTTGCCAAGCAAAGCCCTCAGCCGTCTCCCTATCAGAAGCTGGGGGGGGCCTTTAGCCTGCACCATCTCTCAGGCCCGGTCGCTCTGGCTGATTTTTCCGGCAAGGGGGTGGTCATGATGTTCGGCTACACCTCCTGCCCCGATGTCTGCCCCACTGGCCTTGCCACCCTGGCCGCGGCTCTGGATCGTCTGAGTACGCAGCAACAGCAACAGATTCAGCCGTTATTTATCAGTGTCGACCCCGAGCGTGACACCCTGAAGAAGCTTGATCAATACAGCCGCTACTTCTACCCCGGTCTGCTGGGCATCACCGGCAGCAACGCCGAGCTCGATCCGGTCGTCAGCGCCTACGGTGCCTTTTACCGCCGGGTTGAGATGCCCAGCTCGGCGCTGGTCTATGGCGTCGACCACAGCGCCCGCATCTATCTGATCAATCGTCGTGGGCAACTGGTTAAGCTGTTAAACCACAACACCAACGCGGCGGAACTTGCCGAGGCCCTCAACCAACTCTTACAGGAACGCTCATGAATAACTTAGCCTCAGCAATGCTACTGGGTATCGGCGTCGCCCTGAGCAGCTTGATGGCTCAGGCTGACATCACTGTCGAGCAAGGCTATGTCCGGGCGTCGCCTCCTGGAATGAGCACCGGCGCCGCGTTCATGACCCTGCATAA
>JBLHND010000169.1:0-7814 GCA_047622605.1 Motiliproteus sp.
GGGTGTTACTGGCCTGGCTGGCGGCGCGTCTGGGGCGTCCGCTTGACCGCAAATTGCTGCGGGTAGAGTCTGTGCGCCAGTGCCGGATTGTTACTCGGCGGCCCTTAAGAGTCACGGCCGACGGCGAGCGCTTCGGGCGTACGCCGGTGGATTTTACGATAGAGTCTCAGGTGTTGAGGGTGTTGGTTCCCGCAGGGGATCCGCAGGCCATAACCTGGATGGATAGCCTAATCACTAGTCAATAGCAGAACCTAGAGGGTGCTCCTGTGTTGGATCCAGAACAGAATGTGATGCTTTATGCGACCTCCGCACACGGGATGGAACTGGTCGAACGGTACCGGGATCTGGCCACCTGGGCTGCGTTGGCACCGCCTCTCGCGGAGGAGTTGCGGCAGCTGGCCAGCGAGCGGGAACAGTTGATGGATGCGTTTCGTCAGGAGGTGTTGAGCGAAGGAGGGCGGCCTAAGGCGGGTGACCCGGATCGTGAATTTATCGATAGTCTGGCGGATCGCTGGTGGAGCAGTCTGAGCGGCTTGCCTGCCGCCTTTACCCGATTACAGCAGGCCGAGCAGGCCTGGCTGGACGATATCCTGCTTCTCAGTCGCCAAGACTGGTCTGCGCCGCTGGCCGAGTTGTTAATCAGCCTGAGTCTGCATGGCCATCGCTCGCAAGAACGACTGGGCTGGATGGCCGATCATTGCTGAGTTAGTTGGCCCTTTTCCAGTTGGCTCTTTTCCAGTTGGCTCTTTTCCAATTGAGCGCAGGCGCGCTTGTATAGTTTTTTCAGGTGTGGCTTTAAGTGCGGCAGAACCTGGCCGGCGTCTAGCTGTTTCAGGGAGCAAAACAGCGCTAATCCAAACAGCGCCTCATCCTGGGACAGGAACGCCTGGCGCTGCGCTGCG
This sequence comes from Motiliproteus sp., assembly GCA_047622605.1. Taxonomy (GTDB): domain Bacteria; phylum Pseudomonadota; class Gammaproteobacteria; order Pseudomonadales; family Balneatricaceae; genus Motiliproteus. The sequence continues at coordinate 903 of JBLHND010000169.1, forward strand.
CGCTTACTGCAGCCGCCACAGCCACCGGCAAACGCGAAGGCGCTGTTAGTCATAGGAATACCAAACCCCAGATAGATCGCCACCAGCTCCACCAGCAGCGGCCATTGCTCGGCCGATATGTGCGGCGGCAGAGCGGCCTGCTGAGTCAGGGCGTTGCCGATTGACTGGGCGAAGCTGCTGACCATCGCCTGGGGGTCATTCACCTGAGCGGGATTAAAGTAAACCGGCAGCGCCGCGACAGCCTGACTTACGATGGGCTGATTCGATCCCCGCTGCTCTCCCCTTTGTGCTGGCAGTGCCAAGCGTCCAGGAGGCTCATCGGGTTGCAGGCGACCCTCCAGCAGTTCGGTGGGCCAGTGCTCAAGCCCGGCGTGCCGTTTTACCTGATCGAGCAGCAGTTGCGCCATCCCCTGATGGCTGTCGGCCCGGCCTGGAAAAAAGTCATTGTTGGGCAGTACCAGCGGCGACTGTTCGAGGAAGTAGTCCGCGTCGAATTGCTGCTGGATCCAGTTGAACTGATGGCAGATCCAGGTGGCAGAGTCGTCATCAAGTAACGGTTTAGGTTGGAACAGACTGTTGAACATCGGCTATCCAGGAGTCAAAAGAAGGGTAAACAGGGCAAGGGCTATTGCAGCAGGAAGAACTCCGCCATGCAACCGTTACTGGTATGCTGAGTGCTGTTGGGCCCCGAGTACCTATATCAACAATAATCTAACCGAGTGACCGAGGAGATCAGAATGACCAGCCATTTTTTTGCTTATGTCGACAAACTACGTTGGGTGATCCGCTGGGGGCTCAAACGCAATACCGTGCCGGAGAACGTTAAAGAGCACTCCTGGGATGTGGCTACCGTCGCGCATGCGCTGGCGGTGATCCGCAACCGGGTCTACGGCGGCAGCGTGGATGTCAACGCGGTGGTCGTTGCGGCGCTCTATCACGATGCGGTGGAGGCGGTCTGCAGCGATCTGATTACCCCGGTTAAATACCACTCAAGGGCCATCCGCGATGCGTTCAAAGAGATCGAGCTGACCGCCGAGAAAGAGCTGGTAGCGATGTTGCCCGAAGAGCTGCGCGCGGATTTTTCGCGCTATCTGGTGGAGGAGAACCTACCTCAAGAGCATCAGCAGCTGGTCAAGATGGCGGATTCTATCACCGCTTACCTGAAGTGTAAGATGGAGCTGCAGAACGGCAATGTACAGTTTTCCAAGGCCGCAGAGTCTATCTGGACGCGGCTCAAGGGTTACCAGCAGCCTGAGATCGATTATTTCCTGCGAGTGTTTGCGCCGAGCTATGACCTGACCCTGGATGAGATCCTGATGCCGGGTGTCGATACCGCACCCGTGCTGCAAGAGACACGCTAAGCCGTTTTCGGCAGGATCTTAAGGGCCGGTGGCTACGGTGCCATCCTTTGCCGGCTCTCAGGTCCTCGGCCCCAGATTTTTTACTCGTCGGCCTGTTATTCGGCGGTTTTGATCCACTTAGGATCATGCTTTGAGCTTGGAAAAAGACAACCTCTTTATGATCGATTCCAGAGTACGACAGCCTGAATCTAGCCACTATCTTCAGCATTTAACCGCACTGAGTGATACCCAAGAGGTCACGGCTAGCGAGGACATCTTTAACCAGTTTGGGGTGTTGCTCATTGCCAAGGGCAGCCCTATCAATCGTAAGGCACAGGCGCGGCTGAACCAGCATCAGCTTATGAAGAATATTGATCAGCAGGTCGCGCTCAAGACCACGTTCAGCGATCAGCAGCTGTTCCAGCAGAGTCTGCTGATGTTCGAGCGCTCACCCGAGTTTTGGCAGTTACACCAGAGCAATCGTTTTGAAGACGCTTTCCGTCACATCTGCCTCGTAGGGAGTGTGCCATTACCGTTGCGGCAAAAACTGTCGGTCATGGCCCAGCAGCTCCCTAGCCTATTTGAGCACAGTCTGTTTACAGGCTGGGCCTGTGCACTGATCGCGCACGAGCTGGGGCTCAAAACCAAGGCCTGTCGAGAAGCCTATATTTGCGGTCTGCTGCATGATATAGGTTTGTTGCATCTTAGCCCCGAAGTGCAAACCCAGATCCCGCTGAGCGAAGAGAATTGGCGTGCGCTGCAAAGCCATGTGATCATCGGTCAGCGCTGTGCGGATGATTGCGGTCTGCCTAAAGCTATCGGACAGGGTATCTTCGAGCATCACGAACGCCTTGATCGCACCGGTTACCCCGGACGCAAGGCACCTGATCAGCTGGGTCAGCTCGGGCAACTGGTCGCCAGTACCGACTTGCTGCATAGCCTGTGCACCAACGAACTCAGCCACTCTGAGCGCTCAATGCAAGATGCTCTTCCCTATCTTAAGATCCATAGTGGCAGCTTTAGCCAGCCGATTCATTCGGCCATCATGCGTCTTTTATCTCGCGGTAGTACCCATGCCACGACCTCGGTCTCATCTATTAAAGAGGCCAATCTGGCGCGGGTACGTGACGTAAATTCGAGGCTAAAAACCCTCGGGGCTCCGTTGTCGGAACTCAGTCAGATCGCCCGTGCCGGTGAGCAGCCTGAATGCCAAAAGGTGGAGACTATGATGGTATCCATCATGGGTATCTTGGATGAATCAGGTCTGGGCGATGATCTGCTCAGCTCCTGGATGATGGAGGATCAAGATCCTGCAGAACCCTCCAATCAATCCGATTTAAAAGATATAGATGCGATGCAGTACGAGTTGCTATGGTTGTTTAAGCGTCTGGGCTGGAGTTTGGGGCAGCTGGCTGGCTCGCAAGGGCGTCCTGCGGGTTCTGCCCTGGCGGCCTACCATGCCCAGCTGACCGAGCAGCTTGAGGAGGCGTTTACCCGTTATTCGCCCTCAATAGAACTCTAAACAGAGCCGCTCTGAAGTGGGCGCCCAAAGCCTGCCGATCACCTAGGCCTGGAGTCGAGATTTAGCGGATTAGAACCCTACTGGTTCAGGTCAAGATGCAGGTGACTCTATTGCGACCGGCCTCTTTGGAGCGGTACATCGCCTGATCGGCACGTTGCAGCAGGCTGTTGGCATCATCCCCCTGGATATAACAAGCGATACCGACACTCACGGTGACCTGCACCTGGAGACCTTCGGCGGTGCTGAAACACATTTTTTCCAGCGCTGTACGGATTCTCTCAGCCGGTGATAGCGCATCGCCTGCGGCAGGCATCAAGGCTATAAACTCTTCACCCCCGAACCTGAAGCCTTTATCGGTGCTACGAAGGTGTCGCGAGATCAGTTTACCGACCCCGGCCAGCACCTGATTGCCGAACGGATGACCCTGGTTGTCGTTGATCAGTTTGAAATGATCCAGATCAAACATGCACAGGCTAAGTGACTGTTGGTAGCGCCTGCAGCGTTCAAGCTCGCGCTCCAACTCCTGGAACAGGAAACGGCTGTTGTATAGCCCAGTCAGCTCGTCGGTGATACTCAGCTCCCGGTAGCGCTGCTCGCTTTGGAGCAGCTCCAATTCTGTCCTCTTACGGGTGCTGATATTGAGCAGTGTTTCGATGGCCCCGCTGGGGTTGCCATCCTGGTCGTGGAGTGGCGATGCGGTAAAGGCGAGCCATTCGCCCGCTTCGCCGACATCCGGGAAAAAATCTTCGGCGGCAAAGGCGCCTTCAATAACATCACAGGGGTGGTATTTGTCACTGTAGAGTTGGTCTACCCTATCCTGGGCTTTGCCCTGGACGACCAGATCGGCCATGGTGGGGCGTGATTGGGCATAAAAAGGCCACCACTGATTCTGGGTGCCCAACATCTTCTCGCTGGGTAGGCCAGTGAGATGGACCAGGGCTTTGTTCCAGTGAGTGATCACGCGATTCTTATCCAGGACAAAGGCCGGGATAGCTATATGATCGATGTGCAGGGTCATAATAAGATGTCTCTATGGCGGTCATGAGCGGTATCCATACCGATAAAGACTCTTTTAGCGTCCCACCCTCCGGGTGGCTTCGTCACGGTCGTTAACCTGTCAATCAAGGTCTTAGATAATGAACGATACTCAACAAATACTCCAGCAACAGTTCCGGCTGCAGCAGTTTAGACCCGGTCAGGAGGCGGTGGTGGCGGCGCTGCTTGCGGGGCGCTCGGCGCTGGCTATTTTCCCGACCGGGGGCGGCAAGAGCCTGTGTTATCAATTACCGGCGCTGCTGCTGGAGGGTCTGACGCTGGTCGTGTCTCCGTTGATCGCGCTGATGAAGGATCAGGTCGATAGCTTGCAGCGCCTGGGTATTGCGGCCGAGCGGTTGGATTCGTCATTGGGCGCCGATCAGGTGCGGGCGCTGTATGACCGATTGCAGCGTGGCGAGGTCAAATTGCTGTACGTCTCTCCCGAGCGGCTTAAGAATGAGCGTTTTGTCGCGCGCTTAAAGCGGTTACGAATATCGATGATGGCGGTGGACGAGGCGCACTGTATCTCCGAGTGGGGCCACAATTTCCGTCCGGACTATCTCAAACTGGCCGATCTGGCCCGGGCGCTGGGTGTCGAGCGTGTGCTGGCACTGACGGCTACGGCGACACCGGCGGTGGCTGCTGATATCTGCCGTCAGTTCGGGATCCAGCCAGCCGATCATATCCAGACCAGTTTTGCGCGGCCTAATTTGAGTCTGAGTACCACGGCCTGCAGTGATGCAGGGCGGCTGCCGCAGTTGATTGAGCGCTTGCAGCAATTGCCGGAGAACGACTCGGCGATCGTCTATGTGACTCTGCAACATACTGCCGAGGCGGTGGCGAGCGCGCTAAGGCAGCAGGGGCTGGATGCCGCGTTTTATCATGCGGGGATGGACGACGAGAAGCGCTACGGGGTACAGGACCGTTTTATGGCGGGGCGGTTGCGTATTGTGGTCGCCACCATCGCCTTCGGGATGGGGATCGATAAGAGTGATATCCGTGCCATCTTTCATTACAACCTGCCCAAGTCGATCGAGAACTATGTCCAGGAGATCGGTCGTGCGGGGCGCGATGGTCAGCCCTCGACCTGCGAGCTGCTGGCCTGCGGCGACGATAGCCGAGTACTGGCTAACTTCAGCTTTGGTGATACGCCCTCTGCCGAGAGTCTGGCTCTGTTATTAGATGAATTGTTATTAGATGAATTGTTATTAGATGAATTGTTATTAGATGAGTTGGCGTCGAGCGCACCGGTGGACCAGCCGGATCACGCCAGCGTTGCTCTCGGTACCTTTGATGTCAGCACCTATGATCTGTCATCGCGCTTTGATATACGTCCGCTGGTGGTCAGTACGCTGTTGACCTATCTGGAGCTGGAGGGGGTGATTGCCGCGACAGGGCCGTTTTACAGTCAGTATCGGCTGGCCTTCAACGAACCTGCCGAGACGCTCTGTGCCCGCTTTGATTCGCCAGAGCGCCAGCAGTTTCTGCGCTCGGTGTTTGCGGCCGGGAGTAAGGGGCGCAAATGGCTGACCCTGGATATGATGACCATCGAGGCGACCATCGGTCAGCCTACGTCGAGAATTATCAAGGCGCTGGATTATCTGCAGCAGCAGGGCTGGATCGAATCCTCGGTCAGCGGCTTGCGTCAGGGCTATCGTCGCCTGCGTCAGCCCGACAGGGAGGTGTTGCTGGCATCGATGCTGACGCTGTTTGAAACCCGTGAGCGGCGCGATATAGAGCGGCTCGAGCAGATGCTCAGCTATGTTAATCATTCGGAGTGCCTGGGGGATTATCTGCTGGGCTATTTTGGCGAAACCAGCCAGCAGCCCTGTGGTAACTGCAGCCGCTGCCGACAGCAGCCCTTTCAGGCGGTTGAACCGGTGATGAGTGTGCGCCTCGATGACGCCCAGTTGGCGCTGCTCGCCGGGGTCCGCGCCGAGAACCATCAGCCGCTGCGCCAGCCACGGCAGTTAAGCCGTTTTCTCTGCGGTCTGCCCAGCCCGGCAACGGCGCGCTCTACGTTACGCCAGCATCGCTGTTTCGGGGCTTTTTCCGCGCTGCCGTTCCTGAGTGTGCTGGCAGCGGTAGTGGAGGCGAAGAGCGGAGGCTAAGGGTGGGGAAGCTTAGAGCGTCTTGAGCATCCAGACATCGCAGCCGCCATGGGGCGTTCCCTCCAGCGGGCCCTCGAGTCGGTCGAACCCCAGTGCGCGGTAAAGGTCGATGGCGGTGCTCATCCCCTCTAGGGTATCCAGATAACAGCGCTCAAAGCCTTGAGTGCGGGCAAAGGCGAGGCAGGCGAGGGTGAGTGCCTTACCGATGCCCTGTCCCCGGCTCTGCGGCAGCAAGAATAGCTTGCGCAGTTCGCAGGTGGTCGCGCTACCGTTAAAGGGGGCGATACCGCACCCGCCGACGACCTGGCCGTCCACCCGTGCGACCAGATACTGGCTTTTATGGCGGGGATCGTAATGTCGGCTCATCGCGCTTACCTCGGTATCCGAGGGCCCGAAGCCCTCACCGATGGCGCCAAACTCGATTCCCGTCTGGCGGATGATCCGGGCGATGGCGAGGTCGAACTCAGGCCTTATAGGTTCCAGTCTGTAGCCCGGGATCATAGTTGCTGCATTTTCTGTATTCCTGCATTAAGAAAAGAAGCCGTTATAGCCAGTTATCCAGCGGGAAGGGCTGGCCGTTAACACTCAGTTCGCCGTTGAGCAGCTAAGCAATAATAGCGCCGCATTCTCGCATTCTCGCATTCCCGCATTCCCGCATTCCCGCATTAAGAAAAGAAGCTCTTACAGCCAGTTATCCAGCGGGAAGGGCTTGCCGTTAACACTCAGCTTGCCGTTGAGCAGCTAAGCAATAATAGCGCCGCATTCTCGCATTCCCGCATTCCCGCATTCCCGCATTAAGAAAAGAAGCTCTTACAGCCAGTTATCCAGCGGGAAGGGCTTGCCGTTAACACTCAGTTCGCCGTTGAGCAGCTAGGCAATAACAGCGCCGCATTCCCGCATTCCC
>JBLHND010000170.1:0-7735 GCA_047622605.1 Motiliproteus sp.
ATTGTCGCGTACTTTTTCAAGGACGATTTTCTCAATTATATCCGTATTCAATATTCTTATGAACAGCATACAAAGGTACACCGTTACCTAGATTCAAACTTTAAGGTAGTCAGCCGTAATGACCGGAGTCGTTTAAAAATTCTGTCCTCAGGTAATGGGCACCTAGCCGTTTTGAACTCGTTGGCCTTTAACGACAAGCCCCATATTTTTACATGGCAAGCATTTAAGAACGAAGTACAGCGTGAGCCTGAAACTAGCAAAAGCCTGTCTGAGTTAGGATCAGAGCTGTGAAGAGAGCTGTGTGACGGCTAAAAAAATATAATAATAGTGAAAGTTGGACAGGAGCGGCAGGGTCAGGTCTATCATCGTAGCATTCGAATAAAGGGCGGCAGGGTCATAAAGGGCGGCAATCATCCTAGCATTGTCCTTCTAGCATTCGAATAATATGGCTTGGGTGCTACATTGCTAGACCTGACCCCGTTGTCCTAACCCACAGAAATGCTCCCTTTGCTTCGCGTTATTTGTCGTCAGTGCACAAATAAAGCCGCCGGGAGGCGGGGTTTTATTAGAAAGACAATAATTAACTTCCGCAACACGTAACTAGGACATAGCCTTTTTATTCTATAAGCTAGGAATACATTGCCAAATAATAGAGAATGAACAACCTATAGCAACAGCCCAAAAACATGAACGTAATACGCCTATATTTATCAAATAGAGAATGTTATAAATAACTCTTGCGCCTATATGAACCATTGCAAGCAATTGAATCGTTTCACCTGTTGTATTGGTTGCTACCGCTAACAATACAGCAGCAGAAAATATAATAAGTGATTCAAAAGAATTTTGGTGGGCAGCTAAAGCGCGTGCCCCAAAACCTTTTAAGCTGGCCTGTTGCTCTCTTGGATGATTGTTGTCGTAACCACCCGCTTTATTCATTGCTAAAACCAAAGGTATTTTGGCAATAAAAGGTAGTAATGCTGCAATAAATAAGCACCAAGTTAACGTTAGCATTGTATTATTCCTATTTTAAGATGCACAGCAGTAAGTGAAAAGGGATCCGCGCCCTTTTCACTCATCGCATACATAGACGCTCTCACAGAGCGAGTCCGCAGGCATAGCCTGCAGCCCAGGCCCATTGAAAGTTGTAACCTCCGAGCCAGCCGGTGACATCCAGGACTTCGCCGATGACATAGAGCCCGGGCACGCGCTTGGCGGCAAAGGTCTTAGAGGATATCTCATCGCTGTCGATACCACCGCGGGTGACTTCGGCGGTGCGATAACCTTCGGTGGCGTTGGGTTTGATCTGAAAGCGGTGCAGCCGCTGTTCCAGCTCTAGGCGATCCTGCCTGAGTAGCTGGCTCAGTGGCTGCTCGGCGCTGGCGAGGCCCTCGCAGAGGCGCTCGACCAGCCGCTTGGGTAAGCTGTGTCCCAGGGCGTTTTTAAGGGCCTGATTGGGGTGTAGCGACGTTTGCTGTTGCAGCAGTTCGGCGAGCGGTAGTTCGGGTGAAAAGTCGATCCACACAGGCTCGCCGGGATGCCAGTAATTGGAGATCTGCAACACCGCAGGCCCGGAGAGTCCGCGGTGAGTGAACAGCAGGTCGCGTTTGAAGGCTACGCCGTTGGCCGCGTGAATCTCGACCGGCAGGCTGATGCCCGCGAGTGGGCTGAGTCGTTGCTTGTCTTCGACATGCAGGGTGAACGGCACTAGGCCTGCCGATGTGGGGATGATGCGCAGGCCGAATTGCTCGGCGATGCGGTAACCGATGGCCGAGCTGAGTTTGGGGATCGACAGGCCGCCGCTGGCGATGACTACGGCTGCCGTGTCCAGGGACTGGTTGGGGGTCTTAACGCTGAAACGCCCATCCGCCATGCGCTCTACCGCGGTGACTTCGCTATTGAGGCTAATCTCGACACCCGCCCAGTCGCATTCGGTTAGCAGCATCGCGACCAGTTGTTTGGCAGAACCGGTACAGAACAGCTGGCCATGATCGCGCTCCTCATACTCGATGCCGTGACGCTCGATCAGCTCGATAAAATCTTCAGGCTGATAGCGCGCCAGTGCGGACTTCACGAAATGGGGATTGCCGCAGAGAAAGTTGCCGGGATCGACCCGCCGATTGGTGAAGTTACTGCGTCCACCTCCGCTGATCAGGATCTTCTGTCCGGCCTTGCGGGCGCTGTCGAGGACCAGGACTTTCTTGCCGCGATAGCCCGCCTGGGCTGCGCACATGAGTCCGGAGGCGCCGGCGCCGATGATAATGGCATCATAGTGGTGTTGAGTAGCGTTCAAACTGCAGGTCTCTAGGGCGAAAAGGGCTGATTATATCAGCTTGTAATCAGCAGGAGGCTAACCGGGAAAGGATGAGTCAGGTTATTCGGTTTTTTGCTTATATTCACACAGGTCTTCGATCAGGCAGGCCGCGCAGCGGGGTTTGCGGGCGATGCAGATGTAGCGCCCGAGCAGGATCAGCCAGTGGTGGGCATCGAGCATAAACTCTTTGGGAATCACCTTTAATAGCCGTTGCTCCACCTCGACCACATTCTTGCCCGGGGCGATCCGGGTGCGGTTGGACACCCTGAAGATATGGGTATCGACCGCCATGGTGGGGTGGCCGAAGGCGGTGTTGAGTACCACGTTGGCCGTCTTGCGACCGACCCCGGGCAAGGCCTCGAGTGCGGCGCGGTTATCCGGGACTTGGGAATCGTGCAGTTCGACCAGCCGCTGGCAGGCCTTAAAGACGTTGGCGGCTTTGGCGTTATAGAGTCCCAGGGTCTTGATATAGTCCTTGAGGCCGTCGACACCCAGGGCGACGATCTGCTCGGGGGTATTGGCGACCGGAAACAGCCTGGCGGTGGCCTTGTTGACCCCCACATCGGTGGATTGCGCCGACAGCGTCACCGCGACCAGCAGCTCGAAGGGGGAGCTGTAGTTGAGCTCGGTAGTCGGGTGGGGATTATCGTCCCGCAGGCGAGCGAAAATCTGATAGCGCTTGTCTTTGTTCATCGCCGCTGGCCTGTTGGCTGGTGGAGCTGGTTGATTTAGCCGCTGGTAACCCGGACTCGTTTGGAGCCGGCTGCGATTAGGGTTACCGGTTTGGCACGCTGACGGAGTCGCTCGTCGATCAGGTTCTTAACGGCGATGATCAGACCCATGCCGACGAAGGCGCCGGGCGGCAGGATGGCAAACAGGAAGCCGCGGTAGTCATCGATCAGGATCAGCTTCCAGGACTCGGCACCGGCGCCGAACAGCAGCTGCATATCCGCAAATAGGGTGCCACTGCCGAGCGCCTCACGGATGGCGCCCAGCAGCACCAGCACGATACTGAACCCCAGTCCCATCATCAGGCCATCGAGCATCGCCGGTAGTGGCGGATTTTTACGCGCGAAGCCGTCGGCACGCCCGAGGATGGCGCAGTTGGTGACGATCAGCGGGATAAAGATGCCGAGGATCTCGTAGAGCTCATAAGTCATCGCCTGCATCAGCAGCTCCACGCAGGTCACCACCGAGGCGATGATCATCACGAAGGCCGGCAGACGGACGGTCGGGGGCACTAGTTTGCGAATCAACGAGACACTGAGGTTAGAGCAGATCAGCACCAGGGTGGTCGCAAGACCCAGTCCCAGGGCGTTGACTACCGAGCCGGTCACCGCCAGCAGAGGGCAGAGCCCCAGCAGTTGTACCAGCGCCGGGTTGTTATGCCAGAGGCCGTCGAGGGTGATCTTACGCAGTTGCGGCAGCGTTTCAGACGCCGGACTATCAGCCATTATCAGGGTCTCCGGTGGGGGTCTTGTCTTGGGGTTCTTGATATAAAGGGGGTTTGGCAGCGAGCGGTTGCAGCAGCGCGACGCGATGCTGCCGGAAGGTCAGGATCGCCTGTCTGACACCATTGACCACCGCTCTCGGAGTGATGGTCGCCCCGGTGAACTGATCAAACTGGCCGCCATCTTTCTTCACCGCCCAGCTGGGGTCGTTATCGCCCTGGAGGCGGGTGCCGTTAAAGCTCAGCACCCATTGTGATTTCTTGATGTCGACCTTATCACCCAGCCCCGGGGTTTCCTGATGACGCAGGATGCGTACGCCGGCGACGCTTTCGTCGCTGCGGATGCCGACGATCAGGTCGATATTACCGCTGTAACCATTGGCGGCAATCACCGGCAGAATGACGGTGTGCACCCGGCCGTCGCGACGCGCCAGATAGAGCTCGACGGGCTGCTCGTAGCCCAGAGATGCGCTGCGCTCGAGGTGGTAGCTGTCGTGGATCAGGTCGTTGTCGTGCTGGTCCTCGGGGACAATCTGAAACAGCGCTCTGGAACGGGCCTGTTCGCGGTTGTCGATAATCAGATCGCGGGTGACCGCTTGGGTCAGGGCGATGGCGCCGGCGGTTAACACCGCAAACGCACCCAGCGCCAGGGCATTGTTACGTATGGCGCTGATAAGCGTCGAGCCCAGACGGATCATCGTTTGTTCCCCACGCCGCGTTCCGACGCTTTATGGCCGAAGGTCCGCGGACGGGTATAGTAATCCAAGAAAGGTGCGCTCAGGTTCATCAGCAGGATGGCGAAGGCGATCGCATCGGGATAGTTACCCCAGGTACGGATCAGATAAACGAGTATGCCGATGCTGGCACCGAAGATCAGCTTGCCCTTGTTACTGGTGGCGGCGGTGACCGGGTCGGTGGCGATAAAGAAGGCCCCCAGCATGGTCGCACCCACCGTCAGATGGAACAGCGGTGGGGCAAAGTTGCTGGGATCCGAGGCATAGAAAAATCCTGAGATCAGCAGCAGGCTCAGCAGCATGGCACCGGGAATATGCCAGGTGTAGACCTTGCGGATCAGCAGGTAGAGTCCGCCGATCAGATAGGCCAGGCTGATGCCCTGCCAGGGTTGGAGGTTGTTCAGGAGTACCGACTGCGACCAGAGTTCTTCGGCGGTCACGGCGCCCTTATGTTTGAAGGTATCCAGCGGCGTCGCCATGGTGAGGGCGTCGGGCAGCTGCAGCTGACCGAAGATGATCGCCAGGCTGTTGCCTAAATCGGGTAGCGGCATATCGCTGAGGCTGAAGGGCAAGCTCCAGCGGGTCATCTCCACCGGGAAGGACACCAGCAACAGCGCGTAAGCGATCATCGCCGGGTTAAAGGGGTTCTGTCCCAATCCGCCATAGAGCTGTTTGGCGACCACGATGGCGAAGAAGATCCCCACGGTGGTCACCCACCAGGGGATGTAGGGCGGCAATGCCAGCGCCAGCAGCAAGGCGGTCAGGATGGCGCTGTAATCACCCAGGTAAAATCCCAGTGGACGCCGGCGCAGCTTGATCACTATCGCTTCAAACAGCAGTGCTAGGATACAGGCCAGCAGGACGTTGATCAGTGGTCCCCAACCAAAGTAATAACAGAGCGCACCGAGGCCTGGCAAGGTGGCCAGGATGACCTGACGCATCACCTGACCGGCCTGGCCCGCTTTGTTGGCGTGCGGTGAGCTGATATGCAATAACGACATCGATTAATCCACCGTCTGGGCGTCGGGTTGTAGTGGTGATTGTGCTGGTGATTGAGCGTCCGCCAGTGCCTGTTCCGCCGTCAGGGCCTTGGCCTTGAGTGTGGCCAGGGCCGCAGTCAGGGTGTCGGCCGAGGGCAGTTCCTTGGCCTGGGCCACGGCCAGCGCTGTTTCAGTCTTGCTGACCTGGGTGCGTACCCTGGCGGCGGCGATCTTGAGTTCTGCCAGGGTCGGGCCAGCCAGGGTCGGGCCGGCTGGCGGCTGGCTGGCCTCTGCCGCAGTAAAGGCCTGCTCTGCCGCCTGAGATTGCAGGGTCAGGCGTTCGACCTGCTGCGCCAGTACCGCCGTATCCGTCCCTGCTGTCTGGGCATCGGTCAGCGCTTTCTGAGTCTTCTTAAGCCGGGTCCGGGCGATCGCCGCCGCGGTCTTTAGCTGCTTGATATCGGGTGTCTGGCTTGCTGCCGCAGTCGCAGGGGCTGCAGCAGGGGGCTGAGCCGGTTGGCTGCCCGCTTGCTCCCGCTGTTGCAGTGCGGCCTGCGCCTGTTCGCTCTTGACCTGGAGTGCGTCTAAGGCCAACTGTAACTTGTCGGCGCCGGGCAGGTCCTTGGCCCGGGCATCGGCCAGGGCTGCCTCAGTCTTACTGACCTGAGTGCGTATCGTGGCGGCAGCGATCTTGAGTTCGATTAGCGTCGGGGCCGGGGCGGCTTGATCGCCAGCCGCGGGTTTGGCAGGGGTTAGGCTTGCATCTTTACGCGTCGCCTGGGCACGCGCGGCTTCTGCGGCGCGGGCCTTACGTTTGTCGGCCTTGTCCTGTTTTTCTTGTTCGAGGCGCTGTTGCCGCGCTTCGAAACGGATCCTCGCTTGTTCGGCGTTGTTCTTGTCAGACTGCTCGCGGCGTATCTCGCCCTTGGCGAAGCGGTAATACTGGACCAGCGGGATATTGCTGGGGCAGACATAGGCGCAGGCCCCGCATTCGATGCAGTCCATCAGGTTGTGAGACAGCGCCTTGTCGAACTCCTTACCCTTAGCGAACCAGAACAGCTGCTGCGGTAAGAGATCGGCGGGGCAGGCCTGCTCGCAGAGACCGCAGCGGATGCAGTTTTGCGCAGGAGGTGCCTGGGGAAATTCCTCGGCGGTGGCCGCGATCACGCAGTTGCTGGTCTTGATGATCGGCACCTGGTCGCTGTCGAGGGTATAGCCCATCATCGGGCCACCCATGACCAACCGGGTCATACGCTCAGGATCGACACCGGCATGCGCCAGGACCTCCTGGATAGGCGTGCCCAGCAGCACCTCGACATTGCCCGGTCGGGCCAGGGCCTCACCGGCCAGGGTGGTGATTCGGGAGATCAGCGGCTCGCCATGCTTTACGGCGCTATAGACGGCGGCCATGGTGCCGACATTCTGGACCACGATGCCGATATGAGCAGGGAGCTTTCCTGAGGGGACTTCGACCCCGGTCAGTAGCTGGATCAGCTGTTTCTCGCCGCCGGAAGGGTATTTGGTCGGGACGACCACGACCTCGATATCCCTCGAGCTGTTGCGGGCGGCGCGGGTGAGCGCCATCGCCGCCTCAGGCTTGTTGTCTTCGATACCGATCAGGCAGTGGGTGGGCTTGATCAGATGAGCGGCGATCTCGATGCCGCCGATCACCGCAGCGGCGCGCTCGCGCATCAGGGTATCGTCGGCAGTAATGTAGGGTTCGCACTCCGCGCCGTTGATGATCAGGGTATTGACGATATGATCATCGGACAGATGCAGTTTGACCGACGTCGGAAAGCCCGCGCCGCCCATCCCCGCGATACCCGCCTGGCGGATGATGCGGGTCAGTTGCGCCGGGTCCAGGCTGCGGAAATCCTCGACGCCCTGATGCTCGATCCACAGATCCTCGCCGTCGGGTTCGATCTGGATGCAGGGCCCGTCCATGCTGGACGGGTGGGGCACCGGATAGCTGCCGATAGCGGTGATCGTCCCGGAGGTCGGGGCGTGCAGATAGACGCTGATATGGCCTGCGGGTTCGGCGATCACCTGGCCTTTGAGGACGTGGTCACCCACGCTCACCAGTGGCGTGGAAGGTGCACCTATATGTTGCTGCAACGGTAAGATTAACCGAGTGGGCAGCGGCAGGCGTTCGAGCGGGCGCTTGAGCGATTGCCGCTTATTCTCGGGCGGATGGACGCCGCCGTGAAAACTCCAGATACGGCTCATGCGGCGCAACCCTTGTGATGCTGCTGCAACG
>JBLHND010000171.1:0-7701 GCA_047622605.1 Motiliproteus sp.
ACAAAGAAATGAAGCCGCCGGGAGGCGGAACCTCGCTTGATTACAAAGACAATAATTAGAATTAACCTCTGCAACACTTAACTAGTACATAGCCTTTTTTATGGCTATGTCCCCGTGAGTTATTGCAGAGCAAAAGAACACTCCCTCATACCAAGCATGAGTAATAGCAACACGGGTGTATCGCTGTATAAGTGTCAAATGTAAGGCCTGACGCCCCTTAACTCCCTGAGTGGTTGCGCCTGACGGGGAGGCGACCATAATGACGCCTTGTTCCCCGTCCTTTTAATCTCAATGCTGAGCCACACCGTTATCCCGCATGCGCCTAGATAAGTTCATCCTTAAAAGTACCGCATTGGGTCGAGCCGAAGCGCGGGCCTCCATTGAAGCCGGATCTGTGCTCGTCAATGCCGAACCGGTCACCGATGCCTCCATCCAGGTCCACGAGAACAACGTGATCACCCTCGAAGGACAACGGCTGCAGCCACGTCCGTCTCGCTACCTGATGATACATAAACCGCTCGATACGGTTTGCTCAAATGTCGACGAGGCCTATCCGTCCGTATTAAGCGCTATCGGTCTCGACCGTACCTATGACCTGCATATCGCAGGGCGGCTGGACGCGGATACGACCGGCCTGGTGTTGGTCACCGACGATGGCCGCTGGTCGTACAACATCATCACTCCGCAAAAGCGCTGCCAAAAAGTGTATCGAGTGAGCCTGCGCGATGCGATCACTGCAACGCAAATGATTAAGCTGACCCAGGGTGTTCGTTTGCAGGGTGAGGCATCATTGACCTTGCCGGCGCACATAGCCGTCATCCATCCCAAGCAGGTGTTGTTGACGATCACCGAAGGCCGATACCATCAGGTTAAACGGATGTTTTCTGCAGTGGGTAATCGGGTCACGGCGCTGCATAGGCAGCAGATTGGTCAGCTGCACTTAGATATCGCACTAGCTGATTGGCGTTATTTGACCCGCGATGAAGTGAACGCTTTTTAACCTGTCCCGGAGCCTCTGTCCATGCGCCACCTTAGATTACTCCAGAACAGGTCGAGCGCTGTCAAATAAGCGGCAGACCTGCGTCTACCAAAAAACGCTCTCGTAACTGATGAATGAACGCAAAGCGTTCATCGTGTCGAAAGTTGCTTTCTTAGGGTAAACCGGTCAGGTGTTGGGCACCTGATCGGTTGATTTTTGCTGCGTTTGTTTTGCTGAGCCCGAGCGGCTTAGCCGGTGTTGCGCATCCCGACAGAGATGCCAGTCATGGTCACCATCAGCGCTTGCTCGACCGTCTGGTCAGGACAGTTACGATCGCGGCGTAACAGCTCTGCCTGCAGGTAATGCAGCGGATCTATGTAGGGATTGCGCACCTGAATCGACTGCCGCAACATCTCGTTATCACTGAGTAGATGACTGCTGTTTTTTAATGCCGGTATTAGCTGCTGCGCCTGGCGCAGCTGTTGACGCAACTGGCTGCCCAGCGGGCGCAGTTTGGGGTCGACCAGGCGCTGCTCATAGTAGCGGGCGATGGCCGGTTCGGCCTTGGCGAGCACCATCTCCAGCATCTCGATGTAAGCGGTGAAGAACGGCCACTGTTCCAGCAGTTCACGCAGCAGGGGGCGCTGTTGCTGTTCGATGGCCTGGGCCAGTGCTTGGCTGCTGCCGAGCCAGGCGGGCAACATCAGTCGGGTCTGGGTCCAGGCAAAGATCCAGGGAATAGCGCGCAGGCTTTCAACCCCGCCATCTTGCTTGCGTTTCGCCGGCCGGCTGCCCAGGGGTAGCCTGGCTAGCTCCTGCTCGGGCGTCAGCTGGCGGAAGTAGGGGACGAACTCGGGGGTTTCTCGAATCACCTTCACATACTGGCGATGGGACTCTGCGGCCAGGCTATCCATCAGCGCACACCATTCCGGTTTGGGGCTGATGGGCGGCACTAGGCTGGCTTCGAGCACGGCCCCGGCGTACAGCTCCAGGTTGCGTACTGCAACTTCGGGCATGCCAAATTTATAGCGGATCATCTCACCCTGCTCGGTGACTCTCAGGCTGCCGTCGACCGACCCAGGAGGCTGAGAGAGGATGGCGGTATGGCTGGGGCCGCCGCCACGGCCAACGGTGCCGCCACGGCCATGAAACAGGGTCAGATCAACCCCGTGTCGCTGGCATAGGGTGGTCAACGATTCCTGGACTCGATACTGGGCCCAGGTTGCGGCCAAGGCTCCGGCATCTTTGGACGAGTCTGAGTAACCGATCATCACCTCCTGATGGCCTGCGCAATAGTCTCTGTACCAGGGGAGCTGGAGCAGAGTATCAATACAAGTGGGCGCATTATCCAGATCAGTCAGGGTCTCAAACAGCGGCGCGATACGGATGTTATAACCGCAGCCGCTCTCTTTCAGCAGCAGTGCCACGGCCAGGATGTCGGAAGGATTCGATGCCATCGAGATAACATAGCTGCCCAGCGATTGTGGGTCGTGGCGGGTGATCACCGCGCAGGTATCGAGCACTTCCCTGACCTCGGCACTGGGCTGCCACCGGCGCGGTAGCAACGGTCGTTTGTTGGTTAACTCTTGTAACAGGTAGGCCTGTTTTTGGAGCTCAGACCAATCGCTGTAATGCCCCAGCTCATAGTAAGCGGTGAGTTCGTCGAACACCTGAGCATGGCGTTCTGCGTTTTGGCGGATATCCAGGCGTACCAAGCTCAGGCCGAAGCAGGCGATCCGGCGCAGGGTGTTTTTCAGGCAGCCATCGGCGATCAGTACCATGCCGCATTCGCGCAGCGAGCGATCACAGAGCAGCAGGGGTGCTAACAGTTCGTGATCATAGAGATAGGCATTTTCAGGCTTGCGCCAGCCCTCATCCAGACAGGTTTTTGCCCAGAGGCGTGTATTCTCGAGTTTCAGGCGCACCTGGCGTAACAGTTCGCGATAGGGTTCGTTGCAGGGGCCGATATGATTCCGGAGTTCTTCGCTCGCGCGGCTCATTGACAGCTCATGGAGCAGGTTACCGATGTCGCCCAGCAGCAGGTCGGCCGCCATCCAGCGGGCCAGCAGTAACACCTCTTCGGTGACGACAGCGGTGACGTTTGGATTGCCATCACGGTCGCCACCCATCCAAGAGCAGAACCGAATCGGTGCGGCACCGATAGGGAGCGTTGCTCCGCTGACCCGTTCGAGCTCGCGATCAAAGTGACGGAGGAAGGTGGGGATCGCCTCCCAGAGCGAGTTTTCGATCACCGCGAAGCCCCATTTGGCCTCATCGACCGGCGAGGGTCGCTCGCTGCGAATCTCGTTGGTATGCCAGGCTTCGCAGATCAGCTGCTGTAAACGCTCGCCGAGATCGGTGCTGCGAGTGCTTAGCGGGTGTTCGCGATCGAGCTGCTCCAGCAGTTCTGCCATGCTTTCGTATTTCTGAATAAAGGTGCGGCGGTTGACCTCGGTGGGGTGTGCGGTCAGAACCAGGTCAATCTGCAACGCAGCGGCCTTGTTGGCCAGACATTGCGGATCTATCCCGGCCTCGATGATCCCATCGAAGACGCGGCTGAGTGTATGAGGATCGGGTTTGGAGACCACCAGCGAGTTACGGCGCCGCACTCGATGGTACTCCTCGGCCAGGTTAGCCAGGCTAAGAAACTGTCCGAATGCCCGTGCCATAGGTACTAATTCGGACTGCTCGAGCTGTTGCAGGGCGCTAACAAGTTCGCTGGTATCAATCTCGCCGCGGCGTGCCGCCTTGGACAGCTTTACTATGGCTTTGACTTTGTCGAGAAAGGGTTGGCCCTGATCGTTGCTGATCGCCTGTCCCAATAACTTTCCGAGTCGGCGAACATCGTTACGCAGTGGTGCCTGCAGATCCGTCATAGTTTAGTCCCTGTTAGTCCCTGAAGAGAGTGGCAAAAAAAGAGCGGGTAAGAAAACAACCGACATTTTTATTTAAGGGTTTGTTATGGATCGGACGGCAGGCGGTTATCCCGGTCAATATAGCCCTGTTTGACCTCTTTGCTGATCACATTGAAGAGTGGTTTGAGGAGAATGTTGATCTGCTTGATGACCCTATTAACATCCATCTTATAAGGAATACGTTTGCCGCGGTGCTCGATGGCGGTGCCCACAGGACAGAGCTCGCCGCCCAACTTACATAAGTGCTTGGCCAGGGAGGGTTTGGCTAGGATGTATAGCGTTTCGATGCCGTTGATTCGAGCCATCTCCAGCAGGCCCATATAGAGTCCGATGGGGATATAAGGGAATCGGGGCTGCTGGATAGAACCGTAATCGGCTTGGGTGATGTTTCCTAGGCGGCCTTTGTCACTAGGGCGACGCCGGTATTTATCATGGATGGCAAGGCGCGATACTTCGGCAAAGGCGTACCGCTGCTGTTGCTCCGCGCAGGGCTCGCCCGGATTCAGTATCTCCTTGCAGGCTTGATGGAATGGCAGTGGCTCGGCGGGGGCGCCCGGTTTGAGACGTATCAGACGGATACAGCCAACGTATTCGTTAGTCTTCACATTTTGCAGCAAGCAATGATCCGACTGGGCATCGTACAGGTCTGTTTCTATCTCATTATCGTTGGTCTGTTCCCAACCCAGCTCGCGGCAGTAGACATCGTAGCGTAAGCGATAGGCCTCCTGCTGCAGCTCAGGTGTCAGAGCGGGAATAACTCGAAAATACTGCTGAAACTGCTTATGGGTACGGCTGTATTCGAGCATCTTAATGAGATTGTGGCGTAGTGACATAGGGCGGTCTCAGCGGTCTCAGGTAGCTCTTAACGATGCTATTAATGTTGTATAACGTACCGACGTACACCGGGTGCAGCATGTCAGGTCGATGACTAAGGTCTAAGGTCTAAGGTCTAAGAATATCAGGAGTCAGGGCAGAGCGTCCCCTAACTTCTGAGCCAGGTCATAACCATTCTGGATGCAATCGGCCACCGAAATTCCATCGCGCCAGTTCGCTCGAAGATGGAGTCCGGGAAGTGGTTTGAGGGCCTTATCAATCGCCTCCAGGCGTTGGAGGTGACCGAGTTCTTGTAGAGAGCTGTGGTATCGCTTGTTGCTAGTTGCTGATCTCATTCTGACAGCTCCTGAGCTAATTCATAACCATTCTGGATGCAATCGGCCACCGAAATTCCATCGCGCCAGTTCGCTCGAAGATGGAGTCCGGGAAGTGGTTTGAGGGCCTTATCGATCGCCTCCAGACGTTGGAGATGCCCGAGTTCTTGTAGAGAGCTGTGGTATCGCTTGTTGCCAGTTGCTGATCTCATTCTGACAGCTCCTGAGCTAATTCATAACCATTCTGGATGCAATCGGCCACCGAAATTCCATCGCGCCAGTTCGCTCGAATATGGAGTCCGGGAAGCGGCTTGAGGGCCTTGTCGATCGCCTCCAGACGTTGGAGATGCCCGAGTTGATACTGCGGTATTGCTTGCGGCCAGCGGCTGATTTCGACCAATTCTGGTGCTCCCTCGATGCCCAGTACCGGCTTGATATCGCGGAGCACCCGCTGCAGTAATTGGGCATCATCAACGGTTGCGGCTTCGGGGTTAAGGCTGCCGCCGATAAAACAGGTCAGCAGGTGGTGATCTTCGGGAGCCCGTCCAGGAAAAACACTGGAGGGAAACAACACCCCGAGCGTCTCGACCCCCGTACAGCGAGGGATCAGAAAACCAAAACCATCCAGCGGGTGACTGACCCTGGATTTCTTGAATCCCAGCGACACCGAGGCGACGGTCGGATACTCGATCGGCTCGAGCAGCCCCTTCAGCTCGGCGACGTGCGGACTCAGCAGGTCGGCACAGGCGTTAGCGGGCAGGGTCAGTATCACCTCGTCGGCTTGCCATTGCCGGGTAGCGTTCCCCGCCTGCCACTGGCCGTTATCATGCCTGCGGAGCTGATCGACCTGAATGCCGGTGTGCAGTTCGGCGCCGAGTTTTTCGGCCAGGGTAGCGGCCAGATATTGCATCCCGTCAGCGAACGAGATCATGTCTCCGGAGGGACCCGCACCGCCACGGTGCTTATGAAACAGAGTCTTGGCAATAGCGCCTACAATCATCGAGCGGTAGTCACGCTCGAGCGCATAGACCTTCGCGGTAGCAGCACGGGCCGAGAGCTTATCCGGATCACCGGCGTAGACACCGGATACAAAAGGATTAATGGCGTAATCAAGAAATTCCTTACCCAGCCGGCGCTCCACAAATTGGGCCACCGACTCTTCCTCGCGGGCACGACCTATAAAGGGTTCGAGCAGTAGCCGCCACTTACCGGCAGCCTTAAACAGCGGGGTGCGGATAAACGCTCCCGGACTCATCGGCAGCGGGTGGATCTGCTGGTCACGCAGGATGAAACGCTTGTGACTGGCGCTGTTGGCTTGGATAGGCGTGAGCGCCAGACTCTCGAACAGGATGTCCAGCGCCGGGCGGTTGTTGAGGGTCGAATTGGGGCCGCGTTCGATCAGGAAGCCATCGCGTTTGAGGGTGCATAGCTTGCCACCCGCCTGATCCCGGGTTTCGAGCAGGGTGACTTGGTGGCCCTGCTGCTTTAAGAACCACGCAGTAGTCAGGCCAGAGATCCCAGCACCCAAAATCAAATATGAACGACTCATAAACTCCTCAGCAAATTCTCAGTAACTCTTAAGATGTTCTCAAGAAAGGCATTCAAAGAATCCAAATCTGCGCCCACTATAACGATCGCGGGTTTTTATTCAATTGCTTAGGCACATATAAAATAGGATATTGGTGGCAGGGGTTCAATCCGGCTATAGTAGAACGATGCTATAAGAGGGTGTTTTATGTCTGTTTTTAAGTCGACCTTTAGTCGGTCCGATGTCGAGTTGATTAAGCGGGAGCGGGCTTTTGATGGTTTTTTTAAGCTCGATCGCGTGCACTTACGTCACCGCCGCTTCGAAGGTGGCTGGACAGAGCCTCTGGTTCGTGAACTCTTTATCCGTGATGATGCCGTCTGCGTACTGCCTTACGATCCGATCACCGATTGCGTGTTACTGATCGAGCAGTTTCGGATCGGTGCGCTCCTGGATGAGCGTAGCCCCTGGTTGTTCGAGCTGGTGGCTGGCATCGTCGAGCCGGGCGAGTCGGTCGCCGATGTTGCCCATCGGGAGGCGGAAGAGGAAGCCGGGGCCGAATTGTTGGCGCTGGAGTCGATCTGCAGATACCACGTCAGTCCGGGTGGCAGTCAGGAGGCTATACAGCTGTTCTGTGGTTTGATCCAGTCCGAGGGGCTGGGCGGGCTCCATGGCCTGGCACATGAGGGAGAGGATATACGCGCGACGGTGATATCCCGGCAGCGGGCCCATCAGGCGCTGCTCGACGGGGTGATCAACAATGCCGGGACGATCATGGCGCTGCAATGGCTTGCTCTTAATCACCTGAGATTGCGCGAGCAATGGCAGCCACTGTTAGCCGATCAGGCCGCTGTATGACTCAGGCACTCAAGAAACGCTATGTCCCCGATCTTAGTGCTCAGCAGGCCTGTTGCGAATCCAATTACGCTAAGCTGATGCGTCTGCTGCCCTGTTTTGATGTTGTCGATCTACATCAATTTCAGATCAGCTGGCAGCAGTACCGGGTGCAGGTCGAGATGCTGGTGCAGGAGCGGTTTGCCTATACCAGCACGCTGCGTATCGCGCAGCATCAGGATGCTGGCTGGGGCCAAATGCCTGTGCTGATCGTGCGGCTCTATCACGATGCGCGTATGG
>JBLHND010000172.1:0-7683 GCA_047622605.1 Motiliproteus sp.
CTTAGCGACATCAATTCCAGCTTTGTGCCATTCTGTTTGCTCCGCACAAAATATCTGCGCATCTAATTCCTTTGAAGGCTCTTCATTTAGGCTACCTGCGGGTACTATCAGGGACTTACCACTTTTAGAAACAAAGGGCAAACCAGATCCACATTTACTACAAAAGGCTTTAGAGAAAGAACGTTCTGGATGGTCATAACGTATCGTCTTATCTATACCTTTGGTCCAGCTGATATTATCAGGTGACGTAAATAAGTTAGACGCGTATGCCGTACCCGTTAGCTTTCTACATTGCTGACAATGGCAAAAGTAAAAATTACTGAAATTGTCTTCGAGTGAAAAAGTAACCTCACCACAGCAGCAACCACCTGAAATCATTTATACCTCGATGCTGAAAAGCTAATAACACTACTCTAAACGGCGCAGTAATTGTAGGTTAGGCTTCAGCCTGACGATGACTGCACCATGCTGGCATTGTCGGAATCTTTTCTACCCACAAAAAGCCGACCCGCAAAAGGGTCCGATCTACAGCTCTTGGAGAAAATACTTCATAATTTCAAGTCGATATATGTGCTGAATAGTTACACATGCGTTTCATTCGGAATCAGAGCCAAGAGATCCGTAACGCCAACATCCTCACCGGCCTGAGATAGTAATGCAGATACTTGTCCTCGATGGTGCGTTTGATGATTGAAAAAGTGATAAATCAGGCTCAAAAACCCTTTGCTAGCGGGCATCCCTTTGGAGTTATGGTAGCTGAGCATGAGATTTAAATCACCCTCGAATAGTTCTCCAATCCAAGTGGAAATCTGACAATCCAGCCAGATCCTGTGCTCCGTCAGAGCCGCGAAATCTTCAAAAAGAATCTGGTCCAGGCTACTCGGACTTGGCAGGTCAGCCACCTCACGCAGAGAGGTCAGACAAGAGGGGTGTGTAGCAAACCGCTTGAGCCAAAGAGTGTCGCCAACGAGGATGTGATTCAGCGTACCGAGAATGGAGCTAAAAAAGACCCCTCGATCCTTGGCTAGCTCTGTCATACCAAGGCGACCCGCAGCCTCGTACATCTTTGAGTTCATCCACTGATTGTAGGCGGCCAGCAATTCTAAGTGTTCTTTCATACTGATCAGAGTTCCTTCTCTTGTATAACGCCGCGTCAACCGGACCGAATCATTTGTGGAACTTGTGATGCTCCGCACTAGGCGTAGGCACAGGGGCCAGAAATGGGGGGAATTCCAGCAAACGTGTTTTTGCTTGCAAGGTTGAACGTTTTCTTAGCGGAGCGCTTTTGAAGCGAGTATGTAACGCCGTAAATCCCTTTCTTGCCTTAGCACATGAAGGATGAATACCGTTTCTTGTTCTATTTTGTAAAAAATACGACAAGGGTTAACCACAACCTCTCTATACCCCAACTCCTTAATCTCCTCAACTATACGGCCCGACTCAAGGAATATTTCCAATCGATCAACTTTATCAAACAAGGTGCTAACCAACTGCTTGGCAGCAACTGGATTACTGACCGCTATATATTCAGAAATGTCATTTATATTATCAAGCGCTGGCTCCGTCCAGACTACCTTAGCCATTTATCCATCTTCTCTTTAGCATCCGCATTACTCATCACTCGATTGTCGCGAATGGCTTGTTCTCCTTTTGCTATACCCTCAAGTATTTGCATACGATTAACCATATGCTCATAGTCTGTAACATCGAGAAGATATGCAGAGGGCTGCCCATGCTCGGTGATGAGTATGGGCTCTTTAGATTCATGAAGTTCGGCAAGTATTCTCGTTGCCTGCCTCTTTAAGGTGGTCACTAGCTCAGTACGCATTGTAATACTCCTAAACAGGGGGGAGAAGTATCACTATAGTAGCACTCCACCCTAGACTAGCAACCCTCAGCCTCTGGAACTGAGTGATTACCCTCAATTTTGACCGCTGACGCTGCATAAGCGACACCTGACCGTCCGGCCTCCCAGCCTCAGACCCCGGCCAGCGTGCTAAAGCGACGCAAAAACCATTTTTCGATCTCCACTAGGATTAACACCGATGAGGCCACCAGCAGGATACGTCCCCAAGTCAGCGCATCCAGCGCGGTCGTCCCAAACAAAGCCTGCATCGGTGCCGCATAGGTAAACAGGAGTTGGAAAAGCAGCATCACGGCGATGGCGTAGAGCAGGTAACGATTGCCACGCAATCCTGCAAGCGTCAACGAGGGGGCCAGCAGAGAGCGCACGCTGAAGATATAAAACAGCTCAAACATCACCAGGGTATTTACCGCCACGGTACGGGCCAATTCGATGGAGGCCCCCTGCTCCCGCTCCCATAAAAACAAGCCGAAGGTCCCGGTGACCAGGATCAGCGATACGAAGACGATACGCCAGATTAAAAAACCAGAGAGGATGGGTTCCTGCGGATCTCGCGGCGGACGCTGCATGCTGTTTTTCTCTGCAGGTTCAAACGCCAGGGTCAGGGCCAACGTCACGGCGGTAATCATATTGACCCAGAGTATCTGCGCGGCGGTGATGGGCAGCATGCGTCCCATCGCGATGGCTGCAACGATACAGAGCGCCTCGCCACCGTTGGTGGGGAGTACGAATAGAATCGACTTCTTAAGGTTGTCATACACCGTTCGCCCCTCGGCCACGGCCTGGGCAATCGTCGCGAAGTTATCGTCAGCTAAGACCATCTCAGCCGATTCTTTGGCGACCTCGGTACCATTGATCCCCATCGCGATGCCGACATCGGCACGTTTGAGTGCCGGGGCATCGTTGACCCCATCCCCGGTCATAGCGACGACCTCACCCTGGGCCTGCAACGCGGTGACCAGGCGTAGCTTTTGCTCCGGAGAGACGCGGGCAAAAACGTCCGCACGCATGGCCAGTCGCTGCAGTCGAGGCTCATCGCAACGGAGTATATCGGCGCCACTAATAACCGTTTCGCCATCGCCTATATGCATCTGGGTGGCTATGGCGCGTGCGGTGATGGCGTGATCTCCGGTGATCATCTTGACCCGAATGCCTGCCTCCTGACAGATCCTGACGGCCGGAATTGCCTCCTCTCGTGGAGGATCGATAATCCCCACCACCCCCAACAGGGTTAAGCCGGTTTCCACATCCTCAAAACTGAGGCTGTGCTGGCCCGCATCCGCAGCTTTGAAGGCGATCGCCAGCAGCCGCTGTCCCCGACTCGCCATGGCGTGCACCGCAGATTCCCAGTGATTCTGGCGCAGCGGTTCATCCTCAACGTCCAGGCGCTGAAACGTACACATCTCCAACAATTGTTCGGGCGCGCCTTTGATATAGATAAAGCCATGACCGGTATGGTCGTGATGTAGACTCGCCATAAAACGGTGCTGCGACTCAAAGGGGATCGCATCCACGCGTGGAAACTGGCGCTGCTGCTGATGCTGCTCGAGTCCGGCTTTATGTGCCAGCGCGATCAAAGCCCCCTCCGTAGGATCACCCTGAATCCGCCACTGACCATCGACCTCCGCCAGGCTGGCATCATTGCAGAGTACTGCGGCTTGAACCAGTGCCTGCAAGACAGGAAGCTCCTCGGCCACTATCGCCCTGCCCTCGACGCTGAAACCTCCATGAGGGTTATAACCACTGCCACTGACCTCACAGATCCCCGAGGCGGTCACCAGTGTCTGTACGGTCATCTGATTGCGGGTCAGGGTACCGGTCTTATCGGAACAGATTACAGTCACTGAACCCAGCGTTTCCACGGCAGGCAAGCGCCTGATAATCGCTTTCTTGGCCGCCATACGCTGCACCCCCAGCGCCAGTGTAATCGTCATGATGGCCGGCAAGCCCTCAGGGATACCGGCGACGGCCAGGCCAACAGCCGCAAGGAACATATCAGCCGCCGAATAACCGTGCCAATAGACGCCGAAAGCAAAGGTGATTCCAGCCAGCAGCCCTATTGCGAGCATCAGCCAGCGGGAAAACCGGTCCATCTGCCGCAGCAGGGGCGTCGTCAGCCTCTGCACCTGCCCCAGCAGGTCACTGATCTGGCCGATTTCGGTGGCATCGGCAGTGGCGACCACCACACCCTGCCCCTGACCGTAGCTAACGAGGGTGCCCGAGAACGCCATAGACTTGCGATCACCGAGAGACGCAGCCTCGGCAACAGCGACGACACTCTTTTCCACCGGCAGCGACTCACCGGTCAGCAAGGCTTCGTCGATGAGTAACTCACGCGCCCTGAACAGCCGCAGATCGGCGGGCACCTTGTCTCCCGATTGCACTAACACGACATCGCCGGGAACCAGCTGTTCGGCCGCCACATTGATAAAGCGTCCGTCGCGTCTCACCAGCGCCTGGTGCGACAGCAGCTTGCGGATAGCATCGAGTGCTTGCTCGGCTTTGCCTTCGTGTACAAAGCCGATCAGCGCATTGATGACCACCACGCCGAGAATAACCCCGCTGTCGACCCAGTGATCGAGCAAAGCGGTCACGACGCCTGCGGCCAACAGGACATAGATAAGCAGGTTGTTACATTGCGCCAACAATCGCCTGAACGGGCTCTTTACCTCCGCTGGACGTAAGGCATTAGGGCCCAGTCGCGCCAGACGCGCCTGCGCCTCCTGTTGCGACAAACCCTCAGCCGATGAGTTGAGCTCCTGAAAAACCTCAGCCCTATGCCATGCATGCCAGGGGTTAAGCTTGCTTTTAATCGCTGCGTTCATGATAAATATCCTTATGAATCATGAATTATTTATAGCTCCTCTTCGCTCGCTTAGATATGCGGGTCGAGGAATATACTCGCCGTGCGGCCCGTATCGAAAATAGCCGTTGAAACGGATTCGCTACAGACTACACTGAGCCGATGCCCATAAATGGAGAGTCAACTTGAGCCTGATCCCCAGCCACAAACCCTGGTTTGGACGCTTTAACTTTGACGGGGCACAGACCAACCAGTGGCGTATCGGTGCGTTGACGGTCTCTGTTCAGAGGCACGCATCAGAATGGCAAGTCTGCCATCTCAATACGGGCGCCGCCATCGATGAGCAGGTTGCCATCGAGGTGACAGAGAATACCGGGCAACTGGAGGCCGGTGGCAAATGCCAGCGGCATGCCGTAGCGCTGTCAAACCAGCCCTTACAGGTTCTCCCGGCGTTAGCCGATCGACCCGTGGTAACGCGTCCGTTGATTCCCTTTCATCTCCACTCCGGGCAAGAGACACTGCTCTATGTAGGCACCAGTATCTGGCTACAAATCTATGCCTTTGAGACGGGGCCACTGCTGCTGGACCTTCCTGTACAGAGGCCCTCTGATACCTGGTTTGGTCCCTCTACTCGAGAAGGGGAGCTGTGCTATGCGGCCCGAACCCGGGCAATTTCAAATTTGCAGGATCTGCCTTCGAGGACGATTCGAGCCACCACCCCGGTAAGAATCAAGAATAACGGCCAGACGTCTCTGTTACTGGAGCGCCTGCTGCTGCCGATCCCCCAGCTCTCGGTGTTTGCGACCTACGACAACCGCTTGTGGACCGAAGAGCTGTCGATTCACTGTGATCAGGAGATGAGATCGGCCCACCTGCGGATAGGCAAGGGCGCTCCGGCCATCGCGGGTACAACTGAGCAACTCAGCCCTCCGCGCGTGCTTGCCGAGCGCAACGTCTTGACCCGGGCTCTGGGAACGATTTTTGGATAAGGCGACACACAAATGAATGATTTTTGGTTATCCGTTGCAGACTGGCAACTGCTGGACCGTGCCTTTAGCGGTGGACGTGCGATCCTGTTGGTCGGCGGTGGTTATCTACTCGCCAGGCTGGCCAGCAACGGCCTGGGACGGCTGCTGAGTAAACAGCTGACCCTGCACCACCTGATCCTGATCAAGCGGATCGCCTTTTACCTGATCCTGGGAATGTTCTGCATATCGGCGCTTCGCGAACTGGGATTTGAACTCAGCGTCCTGCTCGGCGCTGCCGGCATTCTGAGTGTCGCTGTCGGCTTTGCCTCCCAGACTTCTGCCTCGAATATCATCAGCGGCCTGTTTTTACTCGGTGAACGGCCCTTCTCGGTGGGGGATGCGATCCGGGTGGGCGGGACGACCGGCGAGGTGCTGTCGATCGACCTGCTATCCGCCAAGCTACGCACCTTCGATAATCTGTATGTGCGCATACCTAATGAAACCCTGATCAAATCAGAGGTAACCAACCTGACCCGTTTTCCGATCCGGCGTCTGGATCTGGAGATCGGCATCGCGTACAAAGAGGATATCGACAAAGTCAGCAAGGTGCTCAAAGAGGTTGCCAACGCTAACCCGCTGTCGTTAGAAGAGCCCGAGCCGATGATTGTCTTTATGGGGTTTGGGGATTCGGCGATTAATCTGCGATTTTCTCTCTGGGTCACCAAAGAGAAGTTTCTGGAGCTAAAGAACAGCGTTCAGGCGGAGATAAAGATCGCCTTTGATGCCGCCAACATTGAGATCCCCTTTCCGCATCGCACCCTCTATGTCGGCAGCGCGACCTCCCCTTTTCCGGTACAGCTGGTCACCCCCGCACCAGAACAAGGGGCCGTACAAAATAAAGAGCAGAAACAAGAGCAGAAACAAGAGCGAGTTTAAAGCTTGCCGAATAAACGCTCGAAGTTCGCACTGGTCGCGGCGGCGACCTCCTCCAGACTCAGCCCCTTTATCGTGGCGACGGCCTCAGCAACCTCACGCACATAACAGGGTTCGTTGGAGCGACCTCGATAAGGAACCGGCGCAAGATAAGGCGCATCGGTCTCGACCAGGATGCGCTCTAGAGGCACGCGCCGAACCACTTCTCGCAACTCAGCGGCATTTCGAAAGGTAATGATCCCCGAAAAGGAGATATAAAGACCCAACTCGAGCGCTTGCTCGGCCATCTTCCAGTCTTCGGTGAAACAGTGCAGCACGCCACCGGCGGGTGCTAATCCCTGGCGTAAGATGCGCAAGGTATCCTCCTGAGCGGCACGGGTATGCACGATGACCGGCTTACAGACCTGCGCTGCCACCTCAAGATGCAGCTCAAAACTGCGCTGCTGTGCCGTACAGGACGCCTGGCCATAGTGGTAATCCAATCCCGTCTCACCGATGGCGACCAGCCGCGGGTGAGTCGCCACCTCCAGCAGCGAAGCCGCCTGAAACGTCTCAATCTCATCGCTTAACGGATGCACACCCGCAGAGACTCTGACCTGAGGATAGGGTTCGGTCAGCGCCAACATAGCGTCCCAGCGGGCCAAGTCGGTGCCAACACAGAGCAACCGCGTAACACCCTGTTGGCTGGCGCGATCGATCACCGGTTGTAGCTGACCCTCATAGGGGCTCAGATCCAGACGATCGAGATGGCAATGGGAGTCGATAAGCATAAATCACTACCTTATAAGAGGGGGATGTTGGAATGGGTAACAGAGGCAGATCAGGCGGGGGCTTGTGGGAGTACGCCACAGGAGCCCTGCTCGCAGGGGGAGCGGCTACATGGTATGGGTCAGCCGTCCTGAACCCTGGGTTCCGGCCAGATAAGTATCTACCTTGCCGACGAGAGTATTGTCATCCGCGCTAAGCTGAACCCCTATACCCGCCAGCTACCCACCCTGAGCACCACGGGGGGTAACCCAGACCACCTTGCCACTTACCGGAATCTTATCGGGTTCTTCCATCAGATCTAACAGCATAAAAACCTCTTCGCCCAGCTGGTAGTCACGCTGAGTCGC
>JBLHND010000173.1:0-7670 GCA_047622605.1 Motiliproteus sp.
ATGTGCTGATCCATACCGATAGTCGACGGCCTAAATCAGTGGCCAGGGATATTATCCACCAACTCGAACAGCTCGATATAATCCGATAAGCCTTTACGGGAAGACCGACATGATACCCCTTCGACTGGACGTTGCCCTCGGCGAGCGCAGCTACCCCATCTTTATCGGCGCCGGCTTACTGGATCGGCCCGACTGCTGGATCTCGACGATTCGCAGCAGCCAGGTAATGATCGTCACCAATGAAACCGTAGCCCCCCTCTACCTCGAGCGTGTTCGTCAGGCATTGGCCGGCAAGCAGCTGGCGACGGTCATCCTTCCCGATGGCGAGCAGTTCAAAAACCTGGAGACTCTGGATCAGATTTTTTCCGGGCTGCTCCAGGCGCGCCATAACCGCACCACTACCCTGGTGGCATTGGGCGGCGGGGTCGTCGGTGATATGACCGGATTTGCGGCCGCCTGCTACCAGCGCGGGGTTGATTTCGTGCAGATCCCGACCACCCTGCTAGCGCAGGTCGATTCCTCGGTGGGCGGCAAGACCGGCGTCAATCATCCGCTGGGCAAAAACATGATCGGGGCCTTCCACCAGCCCCGCTGCGTCGTTATAGATACCGACACCCTGAATACCCTAGCGGATAATCAGCTGGCATCAGGGTTGGCCGAGGTGATTAAATACGGTCTGATTCTCGACCTGGATTTTCTCGAATGGCTCGAGACTAACCTGCAACAACTGCAATCCAGAGACCCCGGTGTACTGGCCGAAGCGATCCGCCGCTGCTGTCAGATCAAGGCGCAGGTGGTGGCCGCAGACGAGAAGGAGCAAGGCCAGCGAGCCCTGTTAAACCTGGGCCACACCTTCGGCCATGCCATCGAGACCTTTACGGGCTATGGCAACTGGCTGCATGGCGAAGCCGTGGCCGTAGGGACACTCCTGGCCGCCGAGCTGTCGGTGCGTTCCGGGTGGCTGACCCCAGCCGATAAAGAGCGGATAACCCTCCTGTTCCAGCGTGCACAGCTGCCCTCAGCCCCTCCCAAAGAGATGACGACTGCAGACTTTATGCGGTTGATGGCCGTGGATAAAAAAGTGCTGGATGGCCAGCTGCGACTCATTCTGCTGCGCCAGCTGGGTGACGCGGTCACCACCGAGTCCTTTTCCCCAGCAGCGCTCGCCGCCACGCTGGACCTGGCCACACTCAATTCGCCAGCGCTCAACACTTAAGGGCCAAGAGCCAAGACGTCGAAGCACTGAACCCGTAACGATGAGGCAGCAGTAAAGCCCATGAACAGACAGTCACCCACTACCGATAATATCGATGACCTGCTTGGCGATAGCGTGCCCACGCTGGGTATTAAAAGCGGTTCAGGCGAATGCTATCTCCCGGCATCCCATATACAGCTGCTCGAACAGATCGAACACCTGAGTCGTTACAGCCATTTCATTCAAATAATCAGCGGCGTGAACGGCAGCGGAAAAACAACCCTGCTGCGACAGTTTTACCCCAATGCCGACGATAGCGCGGTGCATGCCTGCGATATCCAGGCACTCCCGGGAATGAGTGCCGCACAGTTGCTGGCCGAACTTTGCCAGCAACTCAACATCGGCACCGATCCTTTCGGCTCTGCCTCCAGCCAACTCCAGGCTGTCGTGGAGCATGCCCAGTTGCTCAATCAGCTGTCACGGCAGATGCTGATTGTCATAGACGATGCTCATTATTTATCGCTAGGCGCCTTGGAACTGCTGTTCAATCGGCTCTCAACCCTGGCAGACGACGAGATACGTCCGCATATCCTGCTCTTTGCAGAACCCAGCATCAAGCGGTTGACCACCGCGGTCAGCCTTAGCGAGATCGTCGAAACCAGCTGTCACTTTATCGATATCCCGACCCTGGATTCGAATGCCCTGAACAGCCTGCTCTCCCACTGCTTCGGTGCCGCTGCAGCACGCCTGAGTGACGCCCAAAGACAGCGAGTACACACAGAATCCCTCGGTCTTCCCGGTCGTGTGGCGCGGGTACTCGAAGCGATCAGTGTCGACCGACCCCTAAAGGCGCAGACCGTGTCGCCTGCAATACCGTCTGCAATGCCGCCTGCAATGCCGTCTGCAATGACATCATCATCGAGGATCCTGTATATAGGCGTAGCGGTAATCGCCGCCACCCTGCTGCTGGGTTCAGGCGTGTGGCTGTCATTACCGGCGCAGCTGCAGTCGCCACCGCCGCAAGTGGCCGATACGTCTGACCGCATTCGGGTCCAACTCTCGATCAAGCCTAAAGAGAAAGTCAAACCCGCTACTCTCACCGATGCTGACACCGAGGTCACGGCAAGCAGCTTCGAAGAGCGCCTCGCCCAGGCAAGAGCGGCCCTGGAAGCCGAGCAACAGCCGCTGGAACAACCTCGCAGCGAGGCGACATCGACACAACAACTCGCACTGGCGCCCGTTAAAGCGGCACCCGTCGTCATTCCGACTGACAGTCCAACGTACAGCCCGACTGACGGTCCGGCGGCAACGCTGAGCGCCGGAGACCCAACGGCGACCACCCTGGTACTCCGGCTCCCCCAGGCGGCCGACCTGCAAGCGAGTCAAGAGCCTAAATCCCAGGCGCGGCGTTATTCGGGCGACTCCCTGACCTTGATGAACTGGAAGCCGGACGGTTACACCTTGCAGATGCTCGGCGCCCGGCGGCAAGAGAGCGTCAGCGACTTTATCGCCTCCATGCCGGAATCCGAAAAACTACTTCATTTTTCAACCCTCTATAAGACTAAGCCCTGGTTTGTGGTCGTGTACGGCAACTATGCCAACCGGGCTGCGGCGATGACGGCCAGAGGCGAGCTGCCGCAGGAACTCCGCGCGCGCAGCCCTTGGGCACGGAGTGTTAAAGGGGTACAGGATGATATCCGGCGGCTGGCCCCCTAAGAGGCTGACCGCCTCTTTATTTTAAGAAAATAGACTGACTCCCCTCCCTTCACCTTAAGAGAGCGAGGGTCTCTTGCTACGATCGCCCTCCTGTTAAAATAAAGGGCCAGCCAGCCTCCTAGTAGGTGATTTTCTGCTTCAGAGTGCCTCTTAGAGGAAAAAACACTCCTGTAATTTGTTCTTAACCGCGTTCACGGGTAGAATGCCTCTCCCTTTTTGGCACTTGCCGCCTGGTTCGCATTCAAAAAAAACCTCCAGGAGCTTGTTTTTAAAGACTTTTTCTAGCGAGGTCTGTGAATGAATACTGGTCTATATCGCCCCGGCGAATATAAAGATAACTGCGGCTTTGGACTCATGGTCCAGGTCGAGGGTGTCAGCAGCCATGAACTGCTACTCAAAGCGATCCAATCGCTAACCTGCATGACTCACCGCGGTGGCATCGCCGCCGATGGCAAGACCGGTGATGGCTGCGGCCTGCTACTGCAGATGCCTGACAGCTTTATCCGCACCCTGGCCCAAGAACAGTTCAATACCGAACTGGGACAACATTACGGCGTCGGGATGATTTTTCTGTCTCGGGACGAGACTCAGGCCCAGATTGCCCGAGACCAGCTCAACCAGGAACTCGTCGCCGAAGGACTCCCGGTCATCGGCTGGCGTGAAGTCCCCACCGACCCCTCTTCCTGTGGCCCCATCGCACTGGAAACACTGCCCAGGATCGAACAGGTGTTCGTCGGTGATGGCGGCAAAGATAGCCAGAAACTGGCCGTCAGCCTGTTTGTGGCTCGCCGTAAGGCTGAGATCGCACTGGCCCAGGACCCGGATTTTTACGTCTGCAGCCTCTCCAGCTCGATTCTGTCGTATAAGGGTCTGGTGATGCCCGCCGACCTGACCAGCTTCTATCAGGACCTGGGTGACGAGCGTATGGCCACCGCCATCTGTGTCTTCCATCAGCGTTTCTCGACTAACACCGCGCCCCGCTGGCCGCTGGCTCAACCCTTTCGGATTCTGGCCCATAACGGCGAGATCAACACCATCGAAGGCAACCGCAGCTGGGCTAATGCCCGTGCCAGCAAGTACGCGACCGAGTTGCTGCCCAATCTGCATGAACTGATGCCTATCGTTAACTCGACCGGCTCGGATTCCTCCAGCCTCGATAATATGGTGGAACTGCTGCTGACCGGCGGCATGGACCTGTATAAGGCCCTGCGCCTGGTAGTCCCCCCCGCCTGGCAGAATGTTGAGATTATCGATCCTGACCTGCGTGCCTTTTACGAATACAACTCCATGCATATGGAGCCCTGGGATGGTCCGGCGGGCCTGGTGATTACCGATGGCAGAACCGCCGTCTGTATGCTCGACCGCAACGGCCTGCGTCCGGCGCGCTGGGTGCTGACCAAAGACGGCATCCTCTGTACCGCCTCCGAGATCGGCACCTATGAGTACAAACCCGAAGATGTGGTCGCCAAGGGACGCGTGGGGCCTGGCCAGATGCTGGCGGTCGACACCCAGACGGGCGAAGTGCTGCACACCGACGATATCGATCAGCGCCTCAAGAGCGAACACCCCTACAAGAAATGGCTGCGCGACAGCTCCTACCGTCTCCAGGCGACGCTGAACGATCGCGATCTGGCGTTTAAGGAGTTCAGTCCGGAGCATCTTAAGGTCCATCAGAAGCTCTATCAGGTCAGCTTTGAAGAGCGCGACCAGGTCCTGCGCCCGCTGGCTGAAACCTCCCAAGAGGCCACCGGTTCCATGGGTGACGATACCCCTATGGCGGTACTGTCACACCGTATTCGGCCGCTGTATGACTACTTCCGGCAGCAGTTCGCGCAGGTCACCAACCCGCCGATCGATCCGCTGCGTGAAGCCATCGTCATGTCATTGGAGACCTGTCTGGGTGCCGAGCGTAATGTGTTTGATGATTCAGAGCAGCACGCGCTGCGGATCATTCTGGCCTCCCCGGTACTCTCTCCGAGCAAGTACCATAAGTTGTATTACAACGAGATCGCAGGATTTGAGACCCACTCGCTGAGCCTCAACTATGATCCGCAGCTCGGCTTAAAGCAGGCGATCGACCTGCTGTGCCAAGACGCCGAGCAAGCGGTTCGCAGTGGCAGGGCCATCCTGATCCTGTCTGATCGCGCTATTAAGGAAGGTCTGCTGCCGATTCACGCCCTGATGGCCACCGGCGCGGTCGACAGTCATCTGCGTGCTCAGGGCCTACGCTGTAACTGCAACCTGATTATCGATACGGGAACCGCCCGCGATTCCCACCAGATCGCGGTCCTGCTCGGCTGTGGTGCCAGTGCCGTTTATCCCTACCTCTCCTACCGGATCATCAACGATATGGTGGCGCGTGGCGAGATCCTCAGCGATGAGATCAGCTGCCACACCAACTATCGCAAGGGCATCAACAAGGGCCTGATGAAGATCCTGTCGAAGATGGGTATCTCGACCATCGCCTCCTACCGGGGCGCCAAACTCTTCGAGGCCGTGGGCCTGGGCGAAGAGATTATCGAGACCTGCTTTACCCATATGGTCAGCCGTATCAAGGGCGCTAACTTCGGCGATTTCCAGCGTGAACAACAGCTGCTCGCCAACGATGCCTGGAAGGTGCGTAAACCCATGGAGCAAGGCGGGAAGCTCAAGTTTGTGCATGGCAAGGAGTATCACGCCTACAACCCGGATGTCGTACACAGCATTCAGCGTGCGGTCCAGAGCGGCGACTACGGACTCTACAAAGAGTATGCCGCACTGGTCAACGAACGGCCGGTCGCTACCCTGCGTGACCTGTTCAAGCTCAAGGACGTCACCCCGATTCCACTGAGCGATGTCGAGCCGATCGAAAGCCTGTTCAAGCGCTTTGACTCTGCCGCCATGTCGCTGGGCGCGCTGTCACCCGAGGCGCACGAAGCCCTGGCGATGGCCATGAACGACCTCGGCGGGCGCTCCAACTCCGGCGAAGGCGGCGAAGATCCGGCGCGTCACGGCACCAACCGACGCTCCAAGATCAAGCAGATCGCCTCGGGCCGCTTTGGGGTGACACCGCACTATCTGGTTAACGCTGAAGTGCTGCAGATCAAGGTGGCTCAGGGGGCCAAGCCCGGCGAAGGCGGCCAGCTGCCCGGCGGCAAGGTCAATGAACTGATCGCCCGGCTCCGCTATGCCGTCCCCGGCGTTACCCTGATCTCACCGCCACCGCACCATGATATCTACTCGATCGAGGATCTGGCACAGCTGATCTTCGACCTTAAGCAGATTAATCCTGAGGCGCTGGTCTCGGTCAAGCTGGTCTCGCGTCCCGGAGTCGGCACCATCGCCGCCGGTGTCGCCAAGGCCTATGCGGATCTGATCACCATCTCCGGTTACGACGGTGGCACCGCCGCCAGCCCGCTCTCCTCGATTCATCATGCCGGATCCCCCTGGGAGATCGGCTTGTCCGAGACCCATCAGGCATTGGTTATCAACGGCTTGCGAACCAAGGTCAGGGTACAGACCGACGGGGGCCTCAAGACCGGCCTCGACGTCGTGAAGGCCGCCATTCTGGGTGCCGAAAGCTTTGGCTTCGGTACTCTGCCGATGGTCTCTCTGGGCTGTAAATTCCTGCGGATTTGTCACCTCAACAACTGTGCGACCGGCGTTGCTACTCAGAACGACTACCTGCGTTCCAAGCATTTTATCGGCACCGTCGAGATGGTGAAGCACCTGTTCACCTTTATCGCTCGAGAGACCCGTGAATGGATGGCCAAGCTCGGCGTCCGCACGCTCGAAGAGCTGGTGGGCCGTACCGACCTGCTGGAGATACTGCCGGGCATCACCGAGAAGCAATCACGACTCGACCTGACCCCGATTCTGCTTAACGATGCGATGGATCGCAGCAAGCCGCAGACCTGTCAGCAACCGCAAAACACCCCGTTCGATACCGGCGTATTGAACCTAAACATTCTCGAGGCCACGCGTGATGCGATCGCCAACAAGCGTGGCGGCGAGTTCTCGTTCCCGATCACCAACTGTGATCGTTCGGTGGGTGCTCGAATCTCCGGCGTGATCGCCAGGCAGCATGGCAATCTGGGGATGGCGGATGCCCCCATCAGAATCAATCTCAAGGGCGTGGCCGGGCAGAGCCTCGGGGTCTGGAACGCGGGAGGTCTGGAACTGATTCTCGAAGGTGATGCTAACGACTACGTCGGCAAGGGCATGGCCGGTGGCAAGATCGTCATCTATCCGCCTGCGGGCAGCCAGTTCGAGACCCAGAAGACCTCGATCCTCGGCAACACCTGCCTCTACGGCGCG
The DNA here is from genome assembly GCA_047622605.1 of Motiliproteus sp. GTDB lineage: Bacteria > Pseudomonadota > Gammaproteobacteria > Pseudomonadales > Balneatricaceae > Motiliproteus. Next base: position 7,208 of record JBLHND010000173.1, read on the forward strand.
ACGGGCGGCACGCTGTTTGCCGCCGGCTGCGGCGGTGAGCGCTTTGGGGTGCGCAACTCCGGTGCCCATGCGGTCATCGAAGGTGCCGGTGACCACTGTTGCGAGTACATGACCGGTGGCCTGATCACGGTCCTGGGCAACACCGGCTACAACTTCGGTGCCGGGATGACCGGTGGCTTTGCCTATGTCCTGGATATGGATCGCACCTTCGTGGATAAGTACAACCACGAACTGGTCGAGATCCACCGTATCAGTAACTACCATATGGAGGAGTACCGTAACCATCTTCAGGAAGTTATTCGAGGATTTGTCGCCGAGACTCAGAGCGCCTGGGGTCAGCATCTGCTCGATAATATTGAAGATTACATCAGCAAATTCTGGCTGGTAAAGCCCAAGGCCGCAGGCCTAGGCGAGCTGCTCAGCAGCATGCGTCAGAGTCCTGAATAAGCAGGCTTGAGCAGCA
>JBLHND010000174.1:0-7544 GCA_047622605.1 Motiliproteus sp.
TGTCGTTGACCAAGCGTCGGGCTAGGCCTGTGAGCGGCTGAATAGGTTGTGCGGCCATAAGATGGGTATTCTTGATTATTTGAGTTAAGTCAAAGAGCAGTGAGTTAGACCATAGCATTTATGTACAACGCCGAAAACGCTACTTATACTGGAAACAACCCAAATTCAGGTCGCAGGGTTAAAAAGCACGGCGAATGGAATCAGAAGGTAGTAAAGTCTCGAAAATGCAAAATCATACCGATATCTCTGGAAATATTTTCCAGGATCGGGCAAGTTTCTAAGCGTTGGAGCTAGATTATGAAGAATGTGCAAAAGGGTTTTACCCTGATTGAATTGATGATCGTTGTTGCGATCATCGGTATCCTGGCCGCGATCGCGCTGCCTGCATACCAGACGTATACCAAGAAGGCTAAGTTCTCTGAGGTCGTTCTGGCTACGTCCGCCATTAAAACTGAAATTGATATTTGTGGACAAACTAAACAGACCACTGCAGCCACATTTTCTGCCGCTGCTACCGGCTGCGTTAGTGGTAAAAATGCAGTCTCTCCTACCTCGGCTAAAGGGTATTTAGCGAGTGTGACTGCTGTTGGAAATGCGACGAGTACGGTCACCATCACGGCCACAGGGACTGCTGAAGTTGACGGTGCGACCTATGTTTTAGTAGCAACCATGGGCACTGATGGAGACATCTCCTGGGCGCAGAACAAAACAATTGCTCCTACTACCAACTGCGAACCTTTGGGTCTTTGCTAGCAGCGTCTCAAGCGATCAATGGAGCCAGCCTCCTTTGATCGCTTGATCTAAAAAGGCCCCGGTTGACCCGGGGCCTTTTTGTTTCTGAGAGTTTTCGATTTTTCTCCTCCCCGGCATCTTGCACCTCGGGCGTATTCCCGTAGCATAGCGGCCTGTTCAGGTCAGCCTTCCAGGGTTGTATTCAGAGTGATGTCCGTTGAAACGAGTCTGAGCGCCGTTGAATTAATAGATCGACTAAGAGAGTTGTAACGATGTGGCTAATGTGGCTAAAGAAATACTTCAAGCTGGCGATGTTTTTGTTCCTAGTGGCGTCAGTCGCGGTGGTCCTGGCGCTTAAATGGCTGGCGCCGGAGCTCAGCGTTGAGCAGCGAGCCGACGTCAACCGGTTGCTTGACGCCGAGCCACGCATCAAGTCGTATGTCTGGAACCCGGAAGATCGGCTCTCCATAGGCGTGATCAGGGAGCAACTCGACCCCAAGGGCTATGCGCAGGGGCTCTGTCAAAAAATGGAGGCCCTCAATGCCTTCGGCGTGTCCATCACCGTGGTAGATGTAATCAAGCTGCAACAGAGTGGTCTTGATGATTGGGATGAGATCGCTTACGTGCAATGCCCGCGTAAAGAATAATTTGTTCCTTTTGTGGGTTAGGCTTTAGCCTGACGACCGCGGCAACCTTGCCAGCATTGTCGGACTGCTTTCTACCCACAAAACGTGCCCCCTCAGGATCTAATCATTAAGGATAAAGATCACCAGCCGTTTGGGGCCATGCGCACCCATCTGCAGTTTTTGCTCGATATCGGCGCTGCGTGACGGGCCGGTAATCATATTGACCGTGCGCGGCCAATTATCACCGAGTTCGCGCACTTTCTGCCAAGCGGCTTCGTAGTGGCCGACGATAGTCGAACGCCGCAGCAGTACCAGATGGATATCGGGCAGAAAATTCAGAGTGGTGGGGCTGGTGCTGTTCGATAGCAACATCAGGGTGCCCGTCTCGGCGATGCCGGCAAAGGAGCTGGTGAGGCTAAGGATGTCGCCGGCCTGAGCGACTCGCTGCTGGATATCGAGATTCTCAGACCAGGGTAGGGCGGTCAGTTCAGGCGAGGAGGCCATCACCAGTTGCTGTAGTTTTTCTTCGGCCATAAAGGCGGCGACCCGCTCGGGCAGCTGCTCGACGGACTCGAGCTCGTGCAGCTCGGCCGCAGCTTCGGTGGCCATCGTCTTGAAGAGGACTACCTGTTCATCGAAGGGTAGCTGGCTGCGTGCAGGAATGCAGCTGGCGGGGTGCGCGCTGATGCGCTCGCGAGCCTTGCTCAAGGCGTCGCCCTGGAGCTCGCCGCGGCCGAGGCCTTTGCGGATGTTACTGAAAATCTGTGCGCGGGAGCTGCTCATGTTATTTCCCCTCCGGCTTGCTGTGGGTTGACACTTTCGATGATTGTCTGGACGTGGCACGCTGCTGCTTTTTCCACTGATCCATAAAGGTACCCCCTTCAGGGGCGGGTAGGTCACGCCAGGCAGTCCAGCCTTTGGCGAGAGGCAGGGTGCGGATCTTACCGCTTTTCCCCGCCAATAATTTAAGTCCGAAGCTGCTGCTGCGCGCCAACCAGCGATACAGTTTGGGGTTGCGGGCAAATTTAGCCCAGATCCCCAGCCCAAAGCGGAACCCGCTGGGTGAGAGGTGGCGTTCGAACTCGCGCTCGCGCCAGTGGCGCATCATCTTGGGTAATGGGATCTTGACCGGGCAGACCGACTCGCATTTGCCGCAGAAGGTCGAGGCGTTGGGCAGATGGCCAGCCTGATCGATGCCGATCAGCTGGGGCGTGAGTACCGAGCCCATCGGGCCGGGATAGACCCAGCCGTAGGCGTGGCCACCGACGGCACCATAAACCGGGCAGTGGTTCATGCAGGCCGAGCAGCGGATGCAGCGCAGCATCTCCTGAAAATCGCCGCCGATCATCTCACTGCGACCGTTGTCGAGCAGTACCACATGAAACTCTTCGGGACCGTCCTGATCGTCTTCCCGGCGCGGACCGGTGGAGAGGGTGTTGTAGACGGTGAACTCTTGCCCCGTGGCCGAACGTGCCAGCAGGCGCTGGAACAGGGTCATGTCTTCGAGTGTGGGCACGACCTTGTCGATGGTGGTAATCACCACATGCACTCGGGGCAGGGTCTGGGTCAGGTCACCGTTGCCTTCGTTGGTGACGATCAGGGTGCTGCCGGTCTCGGCGACACAGAAGTTGGCGCCGGTGATGCCGACATCGGCGGCAACAAATTTTTTGCGCAGCTCGTTGCGTGCTTCCTGCATCAATTCGGCTGGATCTTCGGTCCTTGGGGTGCCGTGTTTCTCGGCGAAGATGTCGCTGACATCTTCCAGGTTGAGGTGGATCGCCGGGGCGATGATATGACTAGGGTGATCGCCGCGCAGCTGGAGGATATACTCGCCCAAGTCGGTCTCCACCGGTTGTACGCCATTCTCTTGGAGATAATCGTTGAGGTTGATCTCCTCGGAGACCATCGACTTGCCCTTGGTGACGGTCTTGGCATCGGCTTTTTTACAGATTCCCAGGATCATCTGGCGTGCCTCTTCGGCATCGCGGGCCCAGTGAACCTGCCCTCCTTGTTCGATCACCTTGCTCTCGAACTGCTCGAGGTAGAAGTCCATGTTCTCAATAATATGATCTTTCAGCTCGCTGGCCTGATCGCGCAACGTCTCAAATTCTGGCAGCCGCTCGACAGCCAGGGCGCGTTTTTTGGGGAAGCCTTCGCGCAGGTTGCCCAGCGCTTTCTGCAGTGAGACATCCTTGAGAGCGATCTTGGCACTGTCTTTAAATTTAGGGCTGTTGATCTGCATGGTTACGCCTCCCGGCCCAGGTCGTACTTAAGGTCAGAGTTAAGGTCAGAGTTATTGTCAGAGTTATTGTCAGAGTTATTGTCAGAGTTGTGGTCAGCGTTACGATCAGAGTTATTAGCAGAGTTAGAGTCAGGGTCGTAGTTTGAGTCGTTCTTGCCGGCACCGATGGCGGGGGTGTCGGTCATGCTGGCCAGGACTTCGACGATGTGGCGAACCTCCAGTCGAGTGCCTTCGCGTTGCAGTTTGCCAGCCATATTGAGCAGGCAGCCCAGGTCGCCGCCCAGCAGTAGTTCCGCGCCTGTTGCCTGAGCGTTGCCCGCCTTGTCACCGACCATGCGGTTGGATATGTCGGGGTATTTGATACAGAAGGTGCCGCCGAAGCCGCAGCAGGTCTCGGACTCCTCCATCTCGGTGAGTTCGACACCGCTGACCTTGCTCAGTAATTGGCGCGGTTGCTGCTTGATACCCAGCTCGCGGAGACCGGCGCAGGAGTCGTGGTAGGTGACCTTCTTTGGGTAAGCAGCGGCATGCTTGGCAAGCACGGCGTCGAAGTGCATCACGTCGGTCAGAAACGAGGTGATCTCGAAGGCGCGTGCTGCCAGTCGCTCGGCGCGCGCATGATAGGGATCGTCGCTGGAAAACAGATCCGGGTACTGATGTAGCATGCCGATACAAGAGCCGGAAGGCCCAACCACGTACTTAAAGCCTTCGAAGCTATCGATAACATTGCGGGCTATCTCAGTGGTTGAATGGCGATCGCCGGAGTTGTAGCTGGGTTGGCCGCAACAGGTCTGGTTTTCGGGGACCTGGACGTCGCAGCCGGCCAGTTGCAGTAACTTTACCGACGCAAAGCCGACGCTGGGGCGGAACATGTCCACCAGGCAGGTGACGAACAGCCCGACCTGGATCGAAGTAGGTGGTGGTGTCATGGAGGCTGTAGTCATGGATAGGTTCTCAATACTGATTAAGTTATTGTTGTGGTTGTACTATATAGTAAGTGTCGATCCAGACTAGAAAATAACCACAAAGTGGTCTGACCAGCTGTTGTATAACCAAGAGTGCTTGTATGGGTCGGACTCCGTTCTTTACGTCACAGCGGGGCAGTCATGGTAGATAGCAGCGAAAGAGACGAGCCCCTGGCGCAGCAGATTGCGTTGGCGCTGCAGCGTTCAATGCTCAGTGGCGATATTCGTCCGGGTAGTAAGCTGGCATCGCAACGTTCTATGGTAGATCAGTATCAGGCTTCGCGGGCGTCTATACGTGAGGCGATGGGACTGCTGCAAGGCGCGGGGCTGATCGAAACCCGCCATGGTGGCGGCAGTTATTGCCAGAATTTGCTGGCCCCTTTTTTTACCGGTATCGGAGAGGAGTCAGTGGCAACGCCTCAGGCACTGCCGATCCAGGTGCTGGAGATGCGCGAGATGCTGGAGGGCGAGGCCGCTTATTATTGTGCCCTGAGGGCCAGTGATGCAGAGTTGAGTCTGCTTTCGAAGGAATACCTGAGTATGAGTCGGCGCAATAAGGGCGCGACGACCCTGCATCAGGCCAAGTCCGACCTGAGCTTTCATATGCGGATCGCAGAAAACTGCCACCATCTATTGCTGACATCGATCAGCCAGATCCTCTATAGCCGTTACTTTAACGCTATCTATTATGTGTTGTCGCAGAACATCAAGAAGCGTGGCCGCTATCCAGAGCAGATCGGTTCTCAGCATCAGCAGATCTATCAGGCGATCATGGCGCGCGACCCTGAGGCGGCGCGCGTAGCGGCCAGTGAGCATATCGCCTATACAAGAGGGTTATTGTTGTCCTGAATTGTAAGTCAGGCTTCAGCCTGACGAACTATTGTGCGGTGCGTCAGAGGGCTGTAGAATACCGGTCTTATTTTTCGTTGTCCCAATGTCGGGATGGCGATCTGCTATGATTTTGTTCACCTTAAGTGGCCTTTGGTAGGGGTCACCACTGAGAAAAAAGGATTCGAAATGCCTGTTATTACTCTCCCCGACGGCAGTACTCGTCAATTCGACCATGCCGTCAGCGTGCATGATGTTGCAGCGTCCATCGGTGCAGGCCTGGCTAAGGCCGCTCTGGCGGGCCGGGTCGATGGCGTGCTAGTCGATACCAGTCATCAACTGGACCAAGATTGCCAGCTCTCGATCATTACCATCCGCGATGATGAAGGGCTCGAGGTGGTGCGCCACTCGGGTGCGCATCTGATGGCTATGGCTGTTCAGGCGCTATTTCCTGGGGTTCAGGTCACCATAGGTCCGGTGATTGAAAACGGCTTCTATTACGATTTTGCCTACGAGCGTGGTTTTACCCCCGAGGATTTGCAAGCGATCGAAGTTAAGATGACTGAGCTGGTCAAGGCCGATCTGAAGGTGACTCGCTCACTGATGACCCGGGATGAGGCGGTCGCGTTCTTTAAGGCTAAGGGCGAGAGCTACAAGGTAGAGCTGATCGAAGCGATCCCGAGTAATGAGCCGCTGTCTTTTTACCAGCAGGGTGAGTTTATCGATCTCTGTCGAGGGCCGCATGTGCCGAGCACCGGCCATATCAAGGCGTTCAAGGTGATGAAGGTCGCGGGCGCTTACTGGCGCGGCGATTCAAACAACGAGATGTTACAGCGTATCTACGGGACCGCCTGGGGTGATAAGAAGGCACTTAAAGCCTATCTGTATCGCCTGGAAGAAGCGGAGAAGCGTGATCATCGCAAGATCGGCAAGCGTCTGAATCTGTTTCATACCCAGGAAGAAGCGCCGGGGATGGTGTTTTGGCATCCGGACGGTTGGACCATCTACCAGACCATCGAGCAGTACATGCGTGCCGTACTGACGAAGCATGATTACCAAGAGATCAAGACCCCGCAACTGGTCGATCGGGTGCTCTGGGAGCGTTCGGGTCACTGGGATAAGTTCAGCGAGATGATGTTTACCACCCATTCTGAAAATCGGGATTACGCGGTTAAGCCCATGAACTGTCCCTGCCATGTGCAGGTGTTCAATCAGGGGCTGCGCAGCTACCGCGATCTGCCGCTGCGCCTGGCGGAGTTCGGATCCTGTCATCGGAATGAGCCCTCAGGCACCCTGCATGGCTTGATGCGGGTGCGTGGCTTTACCCAGGATGATGCGCATATCTTCTGCAGTGAAAACCAGATTCAGGACGAGGTCGCCAGTTTTATCGACTTGCTATATGCGGTCTACAGTGACTTTGGGTTCAGCGATATTATTCTCAAGCTATCGACGCGCCCTGAGAAGCGGGTAGGCAGTGATGAAGTTTGGGATAAGGCAGAGAAGTCATTAGCAGCGGCTCTGGACAGCAAGGGTCTACCCTGGGAGTTGTTGCCGGGTGAGGGTGCTTTTTACGGTCCTAAGATTGAGTTTTCACTCAAGGACTGTCTGGGTCGGGTATGGCAGTGTGGTACCATTCAGGTCGATTTCTCGATGCCTGGTCGGCTCGATGCGCAGTTTGTCAACGAGACGGGTGAGCGTGAAACGCCGGTGATGTTGCATCGGGCGATCCTCGGCTCGTTTGAGCGTTTTATCGGTATCCTTATCGAAAACTACGCAGGGGCGATGCCAGCCTGGTTATCGCCCTTACAGGCGATCGTTCTCAATATTACCGACAATCAAGCCGATTTTTGTAAAGAAATCGAACAAACTCTGAAAGATAGTGGATTTAGAGCCCGTGCGGACTTGAGAAACGAGAAGATCGGCTTTAAAATCCGTGAACACACAATTTACAAGGTTCCTTATCTACTCGTCGTAGGGGATAAGGAAGTTGAATCTAAGACCGTGACCGTACGACGCAGAACCGGTGAAGATCTCGGTTCTATGTCCATTGCTGCCTTTGTCGAGTTATTGGCGCAGGACATTGCACACAAAGGTCAGGTCGAACAGGAGAACTAAACGATTAAAAAAAATAGCAAGGGCGCGAGCAAAAAA
>JBLHND010000175.1:0-7531 GCA_047622605.1 Motiliproteus sp.
TCCAGGGGCAGAAGCAGGCAAAGCGGGTTTTAACCGCCTGCTCAAGGAGGTCAGGGCCGCGCGTTTTGAGCTGCTGCTGACGCTGTTTTCGAGCACCCGTATCGGGCTGCTGGGCTGGCGTGCCGGTCTTCCGGTCCGCTGGGCACCGGCGACCAAGCTAGCGCAGCTGTGCTATAACCGGCGGTTGAAGCAGCAGCGCTCCCAGTCGTTGCAGCCCGAATATGCCTACAACCTGGATCTGACTCAAGCGGCGATCGAAGACTGCGGCGGCGAGTACCGGGCACCTGAAGGGCCTTATCTGAGTGTCGAGCCGGATTTGCTGGCGGAGTTGCGCCAGCAATTTTTGACCGCGAAGGATCTGGCTGCCGGTACGCGGCTGATCTTTATCCACTCGGGGCACGGGGGCTCGGCCAATAACCTCAGCCTGGCGCAGTACGCCGAACTGGCGAGTAAGATTGCCCGTCCCGATAGCTGCTTTATTCTAACGGCGGGGCCGGGAGAGTTAGAGGCGACCGAGACGCTGGCGGCGTTGCTGGATGCCCAGGGGGTCAGGCAGCGGATTTTCAGCTCCACAGAAGGGCTGCAGAGTTTTGCCCGACATCTGGCGCTGGCCGATCTGTTTGTCGCCGGATCGACAGGGACTCTGCATATCGCTGGCGCACTGGACCGGCCAACGGTTGGTTTCTACCCCAACCGTCGCTCATCGACACCCTTGCGCTGGCGTACCCTGAACGCGGAGGGGCGCACCCTGGCGATCACGCCACCGTCGGAGGTTGAACAGGATATGAGTCAGGTGGATATAGAGGCGGCGGCGACGGCGATTAGCGCCTTTATTGAGGGGGTTTGGTAGGCTCTCCTGATCACCCTCAAAGCTCAGCCAGAATGCAGCAACCCACAAGAGAGCTCCTGCCGATATCTAAGGGAGCTAGCGCGATCTAAAGCGGTTTAACACAGAGTCAACAGCCTGGTCGATCGCGCGGGCTGAGTTCTGTAGTACGGGCACAAAGTTGTGCCCGGCATTGAGTGCATCACAAAGAATCTGGGTATCTTCGATATATTCATGAACCATCTGATTGCGCAATTTACGCATCGTCAGCCAATCATCCACAGAAACGATCCAGCCCAGTCGCTCAGCTTTGTCAAGATTATCAATTGCAGACCGGACCGGCTCCCCGCTAAGACTGAGCAATGCAGGCAAGAGCTTATCGGCGAGGTTATCCTGTAACCGACCAAAACGACTGGCAAACGCATCTGCACACTCTGAAAGTGCTATATCTGTAGCGAATGTAGACAGCAAACTGGGGGTCAACGGGACCGCAAACAACCTGCCGTCGGTCATGCCCAGGTGATGCGACTCCCTGCTAATCACTCTTTTGAGAAAGGCTAAGCGTTCAAGCTCGCCCGAGATAGGGGTCATAATCGAACTCCAGTACGTTTGGCTACCGCATGAATCGCCAGATGATCCAGATTAGGCGCATCAACAACCACATCAATTTTTCGCCCCTGCATATAACGCGATATTCTGGCTGCCAACCGTGAGGATTGCAGAGCAGGATGATCCACCGGGGAGGGAACCTCTACTAACAGATCAACATCACCACCGGAGGCTGTATCATCGACTCGAGAACCAAACAGTAACACCTGCGCTTCATCGCCAAACGTATCCTTAACCTGTATGAGAATAAATGCCTGCTGATCAGTCGTAATACGCATAAATCCCCTCTGTCTAAATCCGATTCGAGATATATTTCCCGTTAGCTTACCCGCAGCCTTGTCTGTTGAACATAGTCGGCCGCTGAAGGCTCCCGCAACAGCCGCACTTCCCACGTCCTTGTGGGTGCTATATCAGGCTAAAGCCTGACCCAAAAAATAAGACAACCCACAAGAGAGGCGCAGCCTCATTTCAACGCTTTCGTGCGGCTCCAGAGGTCGGCGTATTTGACGAAGCAGGAGTGGCTGGAGAGCAGCGCCATCAGCAGGCCATGACGGCCATCCAGGAAGCCGCCGCGTACCAGGTACATCTTGATAAAGAGTCCCAGCGCATGCAGGGCGGCCTGTGACAGGCTGGCTTCTTTGCCGCGCTCGGCACGCTGTTCGGCGAAGATGGCCGCGTAACGGGCGGACTTGACCAGGTAGTGTTCCAGATCACGGTAGCTGTAGTGCAGCATCCGCGCCTCGATCTTCTCGATCCGCACGCCCTTATCCAGAATTAGCCGCTCGTGCACCCGGACCTCGGGATCCCAGTGGCCACGCGTACGCGGGTAGAGGCAGAGTTTGTAAGAACTCCAGCCACCGAAGCGCAGCTCCTTGCCGAACACGTAGGTGGGCCAGCGCAGCCGAAAGGCGCGTTCGGTATCGCCGGTGTCACGCAGCGCCTCGAGTTGTTCACGTAGAGGCGGGGTGATTCGCTCGTCGGCGTCGAGCATCATTACCCAGTCGCCGCTGCAGTGCTGGTGCAGGCGTTGGCGCTGCATGCCAAAACCTTGCCAGTCGCGGTCGATAAAGATCTTGTCGGTATAGCGGCGAGCGATCTCCAGCGTGGCATCGGTGCTGCCGGAATCGAGGACGATAATCTCGTCGGCCCAGGCGCAGGAATCCAGGCAGGCCTCTAGCACCGGTTCTTCGTTCATCACCATGATGGCGATGGAGATCGTCAGGCGCTTAGTCATGCAGGGGCGTCCTGTGGCGACTCATTTTTGCCACTCTTTTTATCACTCTTATCGGCGCTCTTTTTATCAATGCAATCGAGCACCTGATTGACGCTGACATCGACCAGGTTATGCTTTTTGGGCAGCTTTCGAACCTTCATTAAGCGGGTGTTGCCTCCCAGATCGGCGCGCAGGATATCGGCGTTGCGGGTCAGCGGCGGGGTGTAGTCGGGGGTGGTGGTGCGGTAGATCGCCACCACATGGCAGTCGACGGCGGCGGCGATGTGCATCAGCCCCGAGTCGTTGCTGATCGCGTGCTGGGCCAGTGCGAGCAGGTCGACGGCATCTTCGAGCTGGGTCTGGCCGCAGAGGTTCGTGATCTCAGCCTCGGCCAGCGCCTGAATCTGTTCGGCGACGGCGTTATCTTTGGGTGAACCCAGGCACCAGAGCTGGAATCCCTGCTGCTGGAGTCTGTCCGCGGCCTCGGCCCAGTAGGCGACGGGCCACTGTTTGGCCGGGCCAAATTCGGCACCGGGCAGCAGGATGACCACGGGACGGTCGAGGTTGAGCTGGTGATCGCGCAGCAGCCGTTGCTGATTCTCGGCATCGACCCGCAGCGAGGGGTCGATAATGGCGGGTGGATCGAGGCTGGGTTTGCTGCCCAGCGCGACCATTCGCTGTACCGCCAGCGGCAGCCGCCGCTTGCTGAGCATTCGCATATCATTGAGCAGCAGGTAGCGCATCTCCCCTCGAAACCCGCTGCGCTCCGGGACCTCGGCAAACCAGGGTATCAGCGCCGACTTGAGTGAACGCGGAATCACGATGCTGTTGCTGTAACCGCGCTTGGCCAGGGACAGCCCCAGCTGCCAGCGCTTCTGTAATCCCAGCTCACCGTGCTTGACGTCAAGGCCGATCGCCTCGTTGACCTCGGGCATCCGTGCCAGGATAGGGTGTGACCAGGCGGGCGCTATCACATCGATGATCGCCCCGGGATCGGCCTGCTTGAGGTGTTTGAACAGGCTCTGAGCCATCACCATGTCGCCGACCCAGGAGGGCCCGACGATTAACCAGCGTTTTGCCATCTAATGCAGATCCTCGAGGATGGGTGAGTGGTGAATCATCAGCGATGCAGCCACTGCATATACTCGGCGACACCTTCCTGGACGGTCTTAAACGGCTCCTGGTAGCCGACGCTGCGCAGCTTGCTGATATCGGCCTGGGTGAAGCTCTGGTAGGAACCCTTGAGGTGCTCGGGGAAGTCGATGTATTCGATCTGGCCTTTGCCGTGGAACAGGCTTACCGATTCGGCGATATCTTTGAAGGACTGGCTGCGACCGGTGCCCAGGTTGAAGATACCGGAGTGCTCGGGGTGATCCATAAACCAGAGGTTGGTCTTGACCACATCGCCGACGTAGACGAAGTCGCGCATCTGCCCGCCTTCGGCATAGCCGTCGTAGGCGCCGAACAGTTTCGGATTCTCGCCGCGCTCGATCTGGCCGTTGTTGTGGAAGGCCACGCTGGCCATGCTGCCCTTATGCTGCTCACGCGGGCCGTAGACGTTGAAGTAGCGGAACCCCACCACCTGAGAGTCTGGATGCTGCGGCAGGATTCGGCGGACATACTGATCGAACTGCCACTTGGAGTAGCCGTAGACGTTGATCGGCCCCTCATAGGCCAGCTCTTCCTTGAAGATCTCACCCTTGCCGTAGGTCGCCGCCGAGGAGGCATAGAGGAACGGCAGCTGTCGTTCCAGGCAGTAGTGCAGCAGGGTCTTGGAGTAGGCGTAGTTGTTGTCCATGACATACTTGCCGTTCCACTCGGTGGTGGCCGAGCAGGCCCCTTCGTGAAACACCGCCTGGACCGCCCCGAACGACTCGCCGGCTTTAATTCGCGCCAGGAACTCGTCCTTGTCGAGGTAGTCGGCAATCTGACAGTCCTGCAGGTTCCAGAACTTGTGGCCGTCAGTCAGGTCGTCGACCACCAGAATATCGGTGATCCCCCGCGCATTAAGCCCATTAACGATATTGCTGCCGATCATGCCGGCACCACCGGTAACTATAATCATAAATCTACGTTCCTCTGGCTGTGAGTGGTGGCAGCGCTGCCATTATTATTCCCGGCACCACCGGTAACTATAATCATAAATCTACGTTCCTCTGGCTGTGAGTGGTGGCAGCGCTGCCATTATTATTCCCGGCACCACCGGTAACGATAATCAAGAGCCGGTATTCTCTGCCGTAGTGCGGATGCGGCGGACGATATTGGTGGTAGAGCAGCCATCCAGGAAGCCGAGGATGATCACTTCGCCGCCGTTGTTGATAACCGCTGCACCGCCGGCCACATCTTCTGCCATGTAGTCGCCGCCCTTGACCAGAATATCCGGCAGCAGCTCGGTGATCAGTTCGGCCGGCGTATCGTCGACCGAGTCTTTGCCGAAGGGCACTACCCAGTCGACACTGGCCAGCCCCGACATCACCGCCATGCGCTGTTCGAGGTGATTGATCGGCCGCTGCGGACCCTTGAGCCGGGAGACCGAGTCGTCGCTATTGACGGCGACGATCAGCCGGTCGCCGAGCGAGCGCGCCTGCTGCAGATACTGGACATGACCGGCATGGAGGATGTCGAAGCAACCGTTGGTCATCACCACCTTCTCGCCACGGGCGTGAGCGGCCTGGATCTGGCGCTTGAGTGCGTGGATGCTGACAATGCCGGTTTCATCCACGGCCTCGCCTAGTACCGCCCGGTTTAGCTCATCGGCGCTAAGGGTGGCGGTGCCCAGCTTGGCGACTACGATACCCGCCGCCAAATTGGCCAGCCGGGTCGCATCTTCGATCGACTCCCCTGCGGCCAGAGCGACTGCCAGGGTGCCGATGACGGTATCGCCGGCACCGGTGACATCAAACACCTCCTGCGCCACCGTGGGGATCTGCAACTCCTGATCCGCCTGGATCAGCGCCATGCCACGTTCGCTGCGGGTGACCAGCAGGGCATCCAGCTCACAGCGGATCCGCAGCGCTCGAATGCGCTCGATGAGATCGACGTCGTCTTGCCACTGGCCGGCAACGGCCGCAAATTCGGATTCGTTGGGGGTGATCAGGGTGGCACCGGTATAGCGGCTGAAATCGGTTCCCTTAGGGTCGACCAGGATCTTCTTGCCGGCGGCGCGCGCCAGGGCAATCATCGCTCGAATCTGATCCAGGCAGCCCTTGCCGTAATCGGAGAACACCACGACATCGCAGTCCGGCAGGCAGCGTTCGAAACGGCTCAGCAGGTGCGCATGATCGTAGTCCAGGAAACCGTCTTCAAAGTCGAGCCGGATCAGCTGCTGGTTGCGGCTCATGACCCGTAACTTGGTGATCGTGTCCGCGCCCTCGACGGCTTCAAATTCGCAGCGCACTCTGGCGGCCTGTAGCAGGCTGCTCAGGGTATCCGCCGCCTCATCGGTGCCCACCAGCGAGAGCAGGGTGGCGCGGCCGCCCAGGGCTGCGATGTTCAGGGCGACGTTGCCGGCACCGCCGGGACGGCCTTCGAGTTTTTTGATATGCACCACCGGTACTGGGGCCTCGGGTGAGATCCTCTCGGTCTGGCCGTGCCAGTAGCGGTCTAACATCAGGTCGCCAACCACCAGCACGCGCGCGCTGGAAAAATCCGGGATATAAAGCTGCATAGGGTCTGGTCTGCTGTCTAGGTAACGATGGCTCTTAAGCAGGGGTCCTGAGAACCCTGCTCTTTGTCACTGATTCTTTGTTACTGGTTCTTCGTCACTGGTTCTTTGTTACTGGTTCTCGGTCACTGGTTCTCGGTCACCGGTGCTCTATTACAGGCTAGCGGGTGCCAGTTGCTGATCGAGCACTTCGCACAACCAGTGGCCGATAAAGATATGCGCCTCCTGGATCCGCGCAGTCTCGTCATCCGCGACGATCACCGAGATGTCGGCCAGCTGTGCCAGGGTGCCGCCGTCGCGTCCCAGCAGTGCGGCTGTCTTGATCCCCATGCTGCGGGCCTGCTCTACCGCCTTGATGATATTGCCGCTGTTGCCTGAGGTGCTGATGCCGATGACCAGATCGCCAGCGCGGGCGAGGCCCTCGATCTGACGTGAAAACAGGGTGTCAAAGTGATAATCGTTACTGTGGGCCGTAATCAGGGAGGTGTCCGTGGTCAGGGCGATCGATGCCAGCGGACCGCGCTCCGCCTTGTAACGCACCATCAGTTCGGCCGCAAGGTGCTGAGCGTCGGCAGCGCTGCCGCCATTACCCATCCATAGGATCTTGCCGCCGGTGCGCAGGCACTCGATCATGGCCTCGGCCAGCTGGATAACCTGGGGCGCGAGTGCAGGCACGCGTTCAAAGGCTTGCTGATGGCGTTTAAAGGCTCCCTCAAAGCTACTAATCATGGTGCTATTTCTCCCAGAGTCACAAAAAGAGCCAAAGTATAACAGAGCCCATGCCGGACTGTTAAAGCAGATACGATTCCAGTAGATAGTCGCTTGACAGCTTGGCGTAAACACGCTTAAATACGCGCCTCTTGTGATGCCCGGATAGCTCAGTCGGTAGAGCAGAGGATTGAAAATCCTCGTGTCGGCGGTTCGATTCCGTCTCCGGGCACCATCACGTTTAAGGCTTGCTATCATTGCAGGCCTTAGTCGTTTCTGGGCTACTTATAGGGCTACTTATAGAGAGCTATACCGTGCCATTCCTCTATGTCAGGTTTGTTGTCGTCCGCCGTACTGCTGCGCTACGACCGAACCGGCATCTCGATGCAGAAATGCCGATCATCTCCGCTATCATCTCCGTTATCAGCTACTGATATTTACGCCCTTGATGCGTCAGCCATCCTGCTTTATGACGGCCCTTGGGGTCCTTATGCGTCCAGTGCAGCACTCC
>JBLHND010000176.1:0-7501 GCA_047622605.1 Motiliproteus sp.
TCAACGGGTTACACTCTCAGTCTGAAGACATCATTCCCGTCAGCAGACACCCCGATAAGACGCCGCGATTCTAACCTACTCACCACCGGGACGCCATGACAGCCGACTCCTCTCCAGACGTCTCGTGTCTGTACCTAATGAAAGCGCAAACAAAAGTGCGACTGAACGCGGTCGCGCAGTTCTTAGCCGAGGCGCTCGACTGGCAGCCGCTGACAGCCGGAGGCTCCACCAATGGCCTCTATCGGGCGCAGGCGGCTGGGCAGCCATTGGTGCTGCGCTTGAGTGCCGACGAACACTGGGCGTTCGGCGTAGATCGCCAGCATGAAGCCGCCGTGCTGGCCGCGATTCAGGGCTACGACTGGGCGCCCCGAGTGCTGCATAATGCCTGGCAGCAGGGCTGGTGTCTGATGGTCGACGAGGGTGCTGCCGTCACTCCTGAAGCCGCCGATAACCCCGTACCGGCACTGCTTGAGGCGCTGGCGGAGTGGCAGCAGCTCGATTGCCCGCTACTGGCGCAGCAACCCTTTGATTACCCGGCGCTGTTCGCCGCTTACCGGAACGCCTTGCTGGCCGCCTCGCACCCGCTCGCGATCAGGGTCCTGGACCGGCTGATGCAGCTTTTTACGACGCTACCGCCCGTGCCCGCTTGCCTGACGCACCATGATCTGCACTGGGGGAATCTTTGTCGAGCGGCTGAAGCTACGTCGTCAGGGCTGGTGGTGCTCGACTGGGAGTATGCCGGCATCGCCAACCCCTGGTTCGATGCCGCCGCGTTGCGGTCAGAGTTTGGTGTGAGCGCAGAGGTCATCGCCTCGCTGCCCGCCTGGCGCAGGCTCCACACGACGGAGGTTGAGCGCGGGCTGGTCACCGCGCTCTGGCTGAATAACGCGCTCGGTTGGCTCTGGTATCAGGTGCGTGGAAGCGATCGTGTGACAACAAGCGAGCATCTGGAGGGGCATAAGCTGCTGGAAGCCGCAGACGCCTTTTCAATACAGGTCTAAGTCAGGAGCCTGCCTTAGAGCATTCCATCAGCGTCTTAGCTTTTTACTCAGCGCGCGCCCGAATACATTAACCAGCAAGCCGAGCATGACCAGGGCAATACCCGTGGCCTGCCACAGGTTGAGCGTTTCCCCTAAGACTAGCCAGGCGGTTAGCAGGCCGATGACCGGTACCATCAGCGTGAGAGGCGCGACCTGAGAGGCGGGGTAGTGTTTGAGCAAGTAGGCCCAGCTGCCGTAACCGAAGATAGTCGCCACGGCCGCCAGATAGAGCACCGCGAGCATCGATTTGAGGCCCATATGGTGCAGGCTGCTGAGTATTAGCTCGGGACCTTCCAGCCAGTAGGACAGTAGCATAAAGGGCAGAGGCGGTATCAGCGCGCTCCAGACCACCAGACTGAGCAGGTTGACGGCACCCATTTGGCCGATCTTGCGATTGATGATGTTACCGAGCCCCCAGGACGCGGCGGCGCCGATGGTGAGGATAAAGCCGATGACCGTCATGCTGTTATCCGGGCTTTGGAGCGCTAATAGCGCCAATCCGAATGCGGCGATCAGCAGGGCGATAACCTGGGAGGAGTGCCAGCGCTCGCCGAGAAAGATCAGCGCGAAAAACAGGGTGAAGATCGCCTGAGCCTGGAGTACCAAGGAAGCGAGTCCGGCAGGCATGCCCAGGTGCATGGCGCTAAATAGCAGCGCGAACTGCCCCAGGCTTATCGTCGCGCCATAGGCCAGCAGCCATTTTAGTGGTAGTTTTGGCGGACGGATAAAGAGCACGGCAGGAAACGCGACCAGGCTAAAGCGCAGGGCGCCCAGCAACATCGGCGGGAGTTCGTCCAGACCCTGCTTGATCACCACGAAGTTGACCCCCCAGGCGAGGATGACCAGCAGGGCTAGCCCCCAGTCTTTTTTGCTCATGTGTGCTCCCTTAAATAGAAGGTCAGTGGGGGTGGAGAAGTGGGGTAGGTCTGAACGTTGCTGCCACGCATTGTACTCCGTTATTACTCTGCGATTTCCTGATGTTGCGATGGAACTACCTGATTACCCACAAAACCCAGCCTACGGTCCTATGGACAGTCGCACCCAGCCGAGATCTAGGCCGGTGTCTGTAGTATGCTGGTCGCCTGAAAACAAGATTTTGGCCGACGCCGAGATTTCTGTGGTAAATCGCATTTTGGACTTTGTTTTGCGGAATATCTGTCTTATAATATGCCGTCCGTTTTTGGCTGATCTATTTATCGGCCGCGGTTAAATAAAGTGCTACGTTGTCGCGGTTTGTCCGATGATTGCCATTAGAAAGCAGTCTAGGAGTGACAACCAATAACTATAGGAAACACCGGGTCTTTAAGGCTCCGGGGAAGACAAGGCAAATTCAATGTATACAGTTAGCACAAAACCCGCTGATGTTAAGCGCGAGTGGTTTGTTGTTGACGCAGAGGGTAAGACTCTTGGCCGTATGGCTACTGAGATCGCCCGTCGTCTGCGTGGCAAGCATAAAGCCGAATTTACTCCTCATGTCGATACCGGTGATTACATCGTTGTCGTTAATGCCGAGAAGGTCCATGTGACCGGCAAGAAGATGACCGATAAGCTGTATCAGCACCATACAGGTTACATCGGCGGTCTTAAGACCATCGCCTTCGAAGATCAGCTCATCAAGGCGCCCGAGCGTATTATTGAGTCTGCCGTTAAGGGTATGCTTCCAAAAGGGCCGCTGGGTCGCGCTATGTACGCCAAGCTGAAAGTTTATGCTGGTAATGCGCATCCACACGCTGCTCAGCAACCCCAAGAACTGAAAATCTAAAGGAAGGCGGATAATGTCTACTACTCAATACTACGGTACTGGTCGTCGCAAGACCTCTACTGCACGTGTCTTCCTGAAGGCAGGCGCTGGTAATATCGAAATCAACGGTCGTACGCTAGAGGGATATTTTGGTCGTCCCGTTGCGCAAATGATCGTCAAGCAGCCGCTTGAGCTGACGGATAATGTCGAGAAGTTCGACATGTTCATCACGGTTGCCGGTGGTGGCGCCTTCGGTCAAGCTGGCGCGATTCGTCACGGTATCACCCGTGCACTGATGGAGTATGACGAGACCCTGCGTCCTGCTCTGCGTAAGGCTGGTTATGTGACCCGTGATGCGCGTGAAGTCGAGCGTAAGAAAGTCGGTCTGCGTAAGGCCCGTAAGAAGCCACAGTTCTCCAAGCGTTAATTCTCCGCGCCGGTGGAATAGAAACGCTCATCCGCAAGGTTGGGCGTTTTTTTTTACTTCAACTGGCGGCAGCTGTATTTTGATTTAGTTCCATACATTGGTCTGATGCAGTGCAAAAGAGACCACTCTTTTCTTGCCAGAATGGCGGAATCTCTTTAGAATTTCCGCCATTTTGTGGTTCGTGATTTAAGTATTTGAATCATATCGGCCTGCGAGCGGTATTTTGCCGCGCAAGGGTCGAATTATTGGAGAAACCTTGATGAGTAATGAAGGCGTAAACAATGGACGCCGGCGCTTCCTGGTAGCCTCTACGTCCGTAATAGGGGCGGTAGGTGCTGTCGGAGCGGCGGTTCCATTTGTAGCTTCATGGAATCCTAGTGCGAAGGCGAAAGCCGCGGGTGCTCCGGCTAAGGCCGACATCAGCAAGCTCGAGCCTGGTCAGCAGATGATCGTAGAGTGGCGCGGTAAGCCGGTCTGGATCGTTCGCCGTACCGCAGAAACACTGGCTAATCTGGAAAAGCTGAGCGATAAGCTCGCCGATCCGGCTTCCGATGAGCCGCAGCAGCCCGCGTATATCCCCAACACATCGCAGCGTTCTCTCAAGCCTGAGATCATGGTGATGACGGGTATCTGTACGCACCTGGGCTGTTCACCGACTTACCGTCCAGAGCTGGCGCCAGAGGATCTGGGCGCCGACTGGCTAGGTGGTTTCTTCTGTCCTTGTCACGGTTCTAAGTTTGACCTGTCCGGTCGGGTTTATAAAGGCGTCCCTGCGCCGACTAATCTGGTGATTCCGCCGCACGTCTACGAGACCGATACCATCATCGTTATCGGTATCGATTCAGAGGGAGCTGCATAATGGGTAATCCGAATAGAAGTAAAGCCGAAAAAGGCTTGATGCGCTGGGTCGATGACCGCCTGGCCGTCACTCAGGCGGTGGAAGACCACCTGACTAAATACTACGCACCGAAGAACTTTAACTTCTGGTATTTCTTTGGCTCGCTGGCGATGCTGATTCTGGTCAACCAGATTCTTACCGGTATCTGGCTGACCATGAACTACAACCCCTCGGCCGAAGGTGCTTTTGCCTCGGTAGAGTACATCATGCGTGATGTCGATTACGGTTGGCTGCTGCGCTACCTGCACTCCACCGGTGCGACGGCATTCTTTGTGGTAGTTTATCTGCATATGTTCCGCGGCCTGATGTATGGCTCCTACCGTAACCCCCGCGAACTGCTGTGGCTGTTCGGTATGGCGATCTACCTGGTGTTGATGGCCGAAGCCTTTATGGGTTACCTGTTACCCTGGGGACAGATGTCTTACTGGGGTGCCCAGGTTATCATCTCCCTGTTTGGTGCCATTCCCATCGTAGGCGCAGACCTGCAGCAGTGGATTCGTGGTGACTATCTGATCTCCGGTATTACCCTCAACCGTTTCTTTGCTCTGCACGTTATCGCGCTGCCGATCGTCCTCCTGGCGCTGGTGGTGCTGCATATTCTGGCGCTGCACGAGGTAGGTTCAAACAACCCGGACGGTATCGAGATCAAGAAAAACAAGGACGCTAAGGGTATCCCGCTCGACGGCATCCCTTTCCACCCTTACTACACCGTTAAGGATATTGTGGGTGTGGTGGTGTTCCTGTTTGTCTTCTGTGTGGTGGTGTTCTTCTTCCCTGAAGGGGGCGGTTACCTGCTTGAGGCCCCCAACTTTGAGCCGGCTAACTCGCTCAAGACCCCGAACCATATAGCACCGGTCTGGTACTTCACGCCTTTCTACGCCATGTTGCGTGCGGTTACTTATCCGTTGTTTGGTTTTGACGCCAAATTATGGGGTGTGATCGTGATGGGTGGCGGTATTGCGATCCTGTTCGTGCTGCCCTGGCTGGATCGTAGTCCGGTTAAGTCGGTCCGTTACAAAGGCATGATCTCTAAAGTGATGCTGGGTATCTTTGCGGTCTCCTTCGTCGTCCTTGGCTTCTGTGGCTCGATGGCAGCGGCTGATCAGCCGGCTTGGTTGGCGCCGGTTGCGACCACGCTTTACTTCGTCTTCTTCCTGGCCATGCCTTGGTACAGCAAGATCGATTCCACTAAACCAGTTCCAGAGCGGGTGACAGGATAATGAAAAAGCAATTTATCGCACTTCTTATCGCCTTGCTGCCGATGACGGCTATGGCCTCGAGTGCAAGCGTTCACCTGGAGTCTTTTGAAGCGAACCTGGAAGACAAGGCCTCGCTGCAAAATGGCATGAAGCTGTTCACCGAAAACTGCATGGGTTGTCACTCTGCCAAGTATCAGCGTTACGGACGTGCCGCCGCTGATCTGGAGATGGACCCCGCGTTCGTGATGGAGAATCTGGTGGTCGGCGACAACAAGATTGGTGATCATATGACGATCGCCATGACGCCTGCCGATGCGGCATCCTGGTTTGGTGCGCCGCCACCCGATCTGTCGCTGGAAGCGCGCTTGCGCGGTTCGGCGTGGGTCTATACCTACCTCAAGAGCTTCTATGTTGATGTCGAGCGTCCCTGGGGCGTGAACAACAAGGTGTTCCCGGACGTGGGTATGCCCAATGTGTTGCAGGGTATGCAGGGTGTTCAGGCTTGTAAGGATGAACACTGTACTGAGCTGGAGCTCGTTAAAGCGGGCAGCATGTCCCCTGAAGAGTTCGACAAGGCGATGTACGACCTGACCAACTTTATGACCTATATTGCCGAACCTTCGAAAATGGTTAGTGGTAAACTGGGCGCTAAGGTACTTATCTTTCTTGCGATCCTGTTCATCTTCGCGTATATGCTGAAGAAGGAATTCTGGAAGGACGTCAAGAGCGGTTCCTGGAGAGAGAAGCATTAATTAGACACGGCTAGTCTGTGTTCTGATCCTACGCGGCCTGCTGTTCGAGCAGGCCGCGTTTTCTATTTTTATAACTCTGTGAAATTTGGCAAGGTGAACGAGATGGGTGTAACGGCAAAACGTTCCTCAATGACCTTCTTTTCTGATGGTGCTGATCATTTCAGCCATCGGGTCCGTATTGTCTTGGCGGAAAAAGGTGTAGCGGTAGAGATCATCGATACAGATCTGGATGGCGCACCTCAGGAGCTGGCTGACATTAACCCCTACAAGAGTCTACCCACGCTGGTAGATCGCGAGTTGGTGCTCTATGAGCCCAATATTATGATGGAATATCTGGACGAACGTTTCCCGCATCCGCCACTATTACCGGTTTATCCGGTAGCGCGTGCTGAGAGCCGTCAATATATCCATCGGATCGAGAAGGACTGGTGTCGGTTGGTGAATACCATCCTCAAGTCGGATGATGCAGATGCTGTCATCAGGGCGCGTAAAGAGCTAACCGATGGCATGATCGCTATAGCCCCGATCTTCAGTGAAAAGCCCTACTTTATGAGTGAAGAGTTCACTCTGGTTGACTGTTGTCTGGCGCCGGTGCTCTGGCGTTTGACCATGCTGGGTGTGGAGCTGCCTCCTCAGGCTAAGCCATTACTCAAGTATATGGAGCGGGTGTTCGAGCGTGAGTCGTTTCAGGAAAGCTTGTCCGAAGCTGAGCATGAGATGCACTGATCGTCCCCTTGCTTGTATAGAATATAAAGGGGCGCTTCGGCGCCCTTTTTTGTATGCATACAAAGCCGGGTTTCAATCCAGGTTCGGTTTTAAGGTACTATAGGGCTCCTGACAGAGCCGCTATTTGGAGCTAGACACTATGACCCCCAGCCGACCCTATCTGATCCGAGCATTACATGAGTGGATCATGGATAACCAGCAAACACCCTATGTGGTGGTGGATGTCGCAATCGACGGGGTTGATGTTCCGCAAGAATTTGTCAGTGATGGCCAGATTGTTCTGAATATATCTCTCTCTGCGGTGCAGCAGTTATCGATGGATAATGATGCTATCAGCTTTAGTGCCCGTTTTGGCGGCGTGCCGACCCATGTCTATGTGCCTGCCGTGGCGGTGATGGCGATCTACTCTAAAGAGACCGGCCAGGGGATGAGCTTCGGCCGTGAACCCGGTTCACCTCAACCACCCGAACAGGGCATCAGCGAAGTTAAGAGCCATGCAGGCACGAGCAAGAATACGTCTAAGAGCAAGCGTCCTACGCTTAAGGTCGTGAAGTAAAGCCCCGGCTGCAGTCGGCCTATCCCGGCAACCCTCGACGATGTGGGGCGTGCCGGTGTTGCAGGAGCCTTC
Organism: Motiliproteus sp.; assembly: GCA_047622605.1. Classification (GTDB taxonomy): domain Bacteria; phylum Pseudomonadota; class Gammaproteobacteria; order Pseudomonadales; family Balneatricaceae; genus Motiliproteus. The sequence goes on from JBLHND010000176.1 coordinate 7,412, forward strand.
AGCGGCCAACCTACAAGGATGTGGGGCGTGCCGGTGTTGCAGGAGCCTTCAGCGGCCCACCTCCACGGATGTGGGGCGTGCCGGGGTTGC
>JBLHND010000177.1:0-7210 GCA_047622605.1 Motiliproteus sp.
GCATTTAACCCTAAATTCTCAGGAGATCGTGTTTTTTCATTGATGGTTGGACTAAAAAGCATGCTTTATGCTTCCTATGGAATGAGAACAGAGCTGTTCTTACTCGATGATCTTGATCAGCAACTGCTTTACTACAGTGCTCGAAATCTGGAGATCCTCGACTGGAGGCTAAATAACAACCGCAAGGATAATGGTCAACTCTACCTGCTTAGCAATGGCTACCAAGGAAGTATTGTTAATCTTAGCTTTGAGCGGATTTTCGGGAAGATGATTCTGATTCAGGACATGATGGCCAAGATCGTTTCTGGAAAGAGCAACCGAACCATTAACACCCTGCTTCACGGCATGGCGTCAACGGTCTTCTTTCCGATTCCGCTCTAGGAGGCTGACCGCCCCTTTATTTTAAGAGGGGGCGATCCTAGCGAGAGATCCTCTCGGTAGCCGCCAAGCCCTTCCTGGTCATCAATACAGATGCTTAACCCGGCGACAGCGGTCTGTTAATTAATATTTTAAACGCTTTATGGTTGTCATTCAGGAAGCAGGTGACATCCGCTTTTTCTGGCATCTGCTCCAGCATCATCCGCGTCAGTCGCTCGTAATGCATGATAAAGCGATGAATCTCTCTCTCACTCATGATTTTGAGTTCATCCGGCTTGCCGTCCTGCCCTTCCTGCACTTCCTGCCCCAGAAAACCCACCCGTTCGGCTAGTTTTTTCTCCTGCAGCGTTCGCCACTCAAACACACTATCCATGCTCGGCACCTTAAGCATAATCAGCAGATCCACCTGGTCGAACAGCCGCTGGTAGGGGCCCCTGAGCTGATCGTTAACATAGCGACGCCAGATAGCATCAGGATCCTCTCCGGTCTCCAGCTCATTAACCGCCGGCAATAACGCTTGTTCCGGCTGATGTGTAGCACCCAGGCACCAGCCATCAACAACGACCACATCAACCGGCCCCAGCCACTCCTGCCAGGCGCGCTCGGGACAGCGATCATCAATGGACTTATCAAATACCGGAATCTTAACTACCGAGCCTTCTCGGGCCTCGCGCAGCTGCTCAAGCAGGCTGATACCTAGATCAACATCATGGGTGCCAGGAACACCGCGAGTGACCAGTAAGGGATGGATATCGATCGCCAGGCGCTCCCTGGCAGCATGGGTCTTGTAGATATCATCGAGAGAAAAACCCACCACCCGCTGCCCGAAGCCCAACGCCAGGGTCACTTCCAGTAGATTAAACAGGGTCGATTTACCCGCCCCCTGAGCACCGTTAATACCGACGACCAGAGGGCCAGCATGGCGGGACTTGTGCTCCATGATCCATGCGGCCATAGGGACATAGATCGACTCCAGCATGTCGACCAGACCTATATCAACCTTTAGCGATTCCAGGGTTTTGGAAAAGTCAGCCTCTACGATGGCCACCACCTCCGCGCGTTTCTCCGCACTCTGAAACAGTTGATCCTTCGGCCAAGACGTTAATACCGCCATCTACCCACCCTCTCTATCAATTATCGAGTCCGCCAACGTCAGAATCCTTGCCTGCCCTGAGCCAATCCACCACCGTCTGTATCTGTTGCGATTCCATCAGTGAGGGGGCGTGCCCTATCCCCGCCCAGCTGGTCAGCGCCAGGTTGGGATTAAGCTGACACATTCGGGTAACGGTATCGGCACTCAGCACATCGGAGGCCTCCCCCCAGAGCAGCAGTTGCGGACAGCTCACCTGCTGCCATAACGGCCATAACGCTATATCCTCAGCCGCCATGGCCTGTGCATACTCACCGATGACCGGATCATAATGTAGCCGCAGACGCTGATCGTCTCCAAGACGCGAGCCCTGTCGCGCCAGATGCTGCCACTGCTGCTCTGACAAGCCCGCAAACGCCGGATACTGCTGGCGCAGATGCGCCTGGAGCTCATCGAGCGACTCGAAGCTGGGATCCAGACCGACATAGCCGGCGATGCGCGCTAACGCCTCCTGGCTAATGAACGCACCTATATCATTTAATACCAACCGCCGGATCGGGGAGTTGGGATAGGCGGCCAGCGCCATCCCTATCAACCCCCCCATCGAGGTGCCGACCCAATCCACCTGTTTGACGTTCAACCGGGCAATCAGCGCGACCATATCCTGCAGATACTGAGGCATCGCGTAGGGACTGCCCGTCGGCAGCCAGTCGCTTTGACCACGGCCGACAATATCGGGACAGATCACGCGGTAATCGTGTGCCAGCGCCTGTGCCAGCTCATCAAAATCACGGCTGTTACGCGCCAAACCATGCACGCACACCAGCACCCGTGGATTATCGACCGCGCCCCACTCTTTATATTCGACCCGATGAAACCCCTGCGGATTTAGGGAAAGGAAACTCTCGGTTCTCATCATCTTGCTCCTATGACGCTCGGTTCTATGACGCTCGGTTCTATGACGCTCGGTTCTATGACGCTCTGCTCCATGACATTTATCCCATACTCTAGGGCATAGGAACATAATACAATTAGATCATAAGCCTATCGAGAGCCAAACCACACCAAGAAAACCACATCAAGAAAACAAAGACAGCTGCTGTCCGCCTAAAACCCCTTCCGGCCCCCCGAGCTTAACACCCAGCCCCAACAACCTGACCGGACGCAAGCGACGCTTAAAGCCCTCTTCTAATAACGCCTTTACTAAAGTTTTAGAACCAAAACCTGAGGAATGAGCCTCCACGGTAGTCTGGGTGAAATCATCAAATTTCACCTTAACCGAGGTACCTATGATCGAATAGTCCGCCTGGATCGCCTCTAAGCGATGCTGCAGGCGCTGGATCAATACCGGCAAGGCGTCGATGCAGGCATCTAGATCGCGAAGGTCGGCAAGATAGGTCTGCTCGACACTAAGGCTTTTACGACGTCGATCGGTATGTACGGGCCGATCGTCGACGCCCCGGCATAGCAGGTAAAGCCGCTCGCCAAAACTCCCCAACCACAGCCTCAACTCTGAGCGCTGAAAACGACGCAGGTCCTGACAGGTTTCGATGCCGCGCTGCTGCAGCTTGGCGGTCATCGCCGGACCTACTCCATAAACCCTCGCCACCGGCAAGGCGGCCACGAAAGCATCCACCTGTGCCGGCGTGATCACACAGAGACCATCGGGTTTGTTCCAGTCGCTGGCGATCTTGGCAATAAATTTGTTCGGTGCCACGCCCGCCGAGATGCTGATGCCGACCTGCTCCTGAACCTGTCGGCGAATCTGTTGTGCCATCCGGGTGGCGCTGCCTGCGCACTGAGCACTCTGGCTGACATCTAAAAAAGCCTCATCCAGCGACAGAGGCTCAACGAGATCGGTGTACTGACGAAAAATAGCGTTGATCTGCGTCGATGCCTGCCGATACTTTTCCATATTACCCGGCAAGATCAACAACCCTGGGCAGAGCCTCTTGGCGGTCGCCGAGGCCATTGCCGAACGTATCCCATACTCTCGAGCAAGATAATTACAGGTCGCGATCACCCCCCTGCGGCCAGGATCGCCACCAATGGCTATCGGCACCTGCTGCAACCGGGGATCATCACGCATCTCTACCGCCGCAAAGAAGCAATCGCAGTCAGCATGAATTATTTTCCTATTCATCCGCGTCCATCACCGAACCAGAGTTAAATCAATAATAACTGTATATAAAAACAGTGTACTTATCTAGTTTAGCGATATCTCCTTAATTTCGCTTAACAAGCAGGCACATCCCTGTGTGATTGAGGCCAGGGTGGTGCTGCCTGTCCTCTGGGATTACATTCCAGCCTAGGGTCCCTGGGACGGTCAGCCTTGGGAAGAACACTCCCTAATCCCGCTTCCAATGATCAAGATCAACAAAGCTACGTTGCTAAATTAGCAATTACTGATAGAGTAAGCCTTCGGTCGGGGCCCGTTCGCGCGACTCCATTGCCCGATAACGCAGTAGAGAGGCAATTGATGAGAACAGCGATAACGATCCTGAGCGGTGCCCTGACGCTGGCCCTGAGCCTGAACGTCAGCGCAACCGAACCCTCCAACCTGATCCCCATGCGCCTGGGCAATGCCACCACCTTCTATATCCAGGCGACCATCGGCAGCCTGGAGGCCGAAGATTTCATGGTTGATACAGGTTCCGGCTACATGACTATCAACGAAGTCACGCTGTCCGAGCTGCAGCACAATAAGCAGGCCAGCTATCAGCGTGACCTGCTCGGGGTGCTCGCCAACGGCAGCGAGATTCGAGTGCCGGTGTATCGGCTGTCCCAGGTCGTGATCGGCAACTGTACGCTGCGCAATATCGATGCGGCCCTCTTCCCGGGTAAAACCCGCCAGATTATTGGCCTGAACGCTCTCAAACGCGCTGGCTCCTTCACCTTTTCCTTCGATCCACCGCAGCTGGAACTGGCCAACTGCCCGCAGCCTGAAATTTTGGCCGCAGCAGAGACGCTAATGACTGCGGCTGTCGCCGAATAACGACGCCTTCCTTGCACCCCTAGCCCCTCCCCAGACCCTCGATAGCGGCAGATTCACCGCGATCAACTCCCACAGGGCTGAGGGCTGAGGGCGGACGCTAAGCGTCTCTGCTAAGTAACATAAATTGACCTTATATTTCAAATAGTTGAAAAATAACTCTGTAAACTGTCGCTTCTAAGTAACAGTTCAGTCCATGCATGGGGTGCCTCCCCCCTGCCGTAACCTGCCAGCTATCTGATTCCCTTAAACAAAGCAATATGGGCACGATTCCAGCACTGGATTATCTGCAACTACAATCTGCGACAACAATTCATCCTATATAGAGGTAATACCATGAAAACCAGTCAACTGGCTAAACTCGCTGGCTTCTCGACCCTGCTGTTGTTCTCTGTCGGCAGCATGGCGGAAGACAAGGCACTGTCATCGTTTGAAGCGCTGGATCAAGACCAAGACGGAAGCCTGACCGCTATCGAAGCCAGCCAGGACCGAGAGCTCAGCAGACAGTGGACCGAGATCGACCAGGATGAAAGCGGTTCCATCGACCGGGTCGAATTCAGCGCCTTCGAGACGCTGTATACCAAAGAAAAGGAGGTTCAGGAGATGATGGGTACCGAAGAGAAGCATGGGCAGGAGATGATGGATGAGCAGATGCCATCCCAACCCAAGGAGCCAGACAGCGAAGAGTAATATCGACCTAATTACCCCCCGCGTTCGCCATGACGTTTAGCCATAGCGCTCATACTGGATGCTGCCCTTGTGGGCTGGGTTTCAGCCCCACATAGGCAGCTGCAAGACCTTCAGCGGCCTACCCTCAAGGTCTAAGGGTCCAGGCCTCTTTTCGGAGTTGTAGTGGTAAGTAAATCTGGAATAGCTCCTGCAGTTCCTGCACTTCCCAGGCCCCTGTAGCTCGGGCTTGAGCCCGACATAGCCAGCAACCTTGCTGGCACGATCCTCCATCCTGGCTCCCCAAGAGGCTCAGCCATCCTGCCGCCGCCTATGCTCCTGAGAGCGCCTTCATCATTGTGCGGCGATAGCTGCAGATGGCGATAAACCGCAGAAGATGAGTGCCTATCCTGAAAACCCCAGACTGGCCTGTATAGGCCTCCTCTTGTACTCACACTCTCACCCGTACCCGTACCGATACTACAGCGATAACAGCGGATGCTTTAATCACTAATAGTTATATAAACTTAAATTGCTGCGCTGCACTGATTTTTTAAACCTTAAATAATATAAAACAAAGCTTATAACCATTCAAAATATGCTATTTAAAGTAATTTCAACTATCAGATCTAAGTTAAGGTATTACCTCAACAGCGACAACCACCTCTCATAAAAACAATCGAAAACCAAGGAACACTACTATGCTGATCGGCGTCCCCAAAGAGATCAAGAACCACGAGTATCGTGTCGGCCTTATTCCCGCTTCCGTCCAGGAGCTGATCAACCGAGGCCATCAGGTCATCATCGAAAACAACGCCGGTGAGGGCATCGATTTTTCTAACGAGGAATACATCAGCGCCGGTGCAACGATCGTTCAGAGCGCCGCCGAAGTCTTCGCGCGCGCCGACATGATCGTTAAAGTTAAAGAACCGCAGGCTCAGGAGTGCGCCATGCTACGTGAAGGTCAGGTGCTATATACCTACCTGCACCTGGCACCGGATCCCCAGCAAACCGAGCTACTGATAAAATCCGGCGCCACCTGCATCGCCTATGAAACGGTCACCGACAATAATGGCGGCCTGCCGCTACTGGCGCCGATGAGCGAGGTCGCTGGCCGTATGTCGATTCAGGCCGGGGCACATCATCTGGAAAAAGCCGCGGGGGGGCGTGGGGTCTTGCTGGGCGGAGTCCCCGGTGTCGCACCCGCCAAGGTACTGATCATCGGCGGCGGCGTCGTTGGCGTCAATGCCGCGACGATGGCGATCGGCATGGGTGCTGAAGTCACCCTCGTAGACCGGTCTCTACCACGCCTGCGCCAGCTGGATGCCGAGTTCAATGGCCGAGTAAAATGTGTCTATTCGACCGCCAGCGCTATCGAAGAATACGCATTAGAGGCCGATCTGGTCATAGGTGCGGTGCTGATCCCCGGTGCAGCCGCTCCCAAGCTACTGACACGCGCCATCATCAGCAAGATGAAGAAAGGCTCGGTCGTTGTCGATGTCGCTATCGATCAGGGTGGCTGTTTCGAAACATCCAAGGCCACCACCCACCATGAACCCACCTACGTGATCGATGATGTCGTTCATTACTGTGTTGCCAACATGCCCGGTGGCGTAGCCCGTACCGCCACGATGGCGCTAAATAACGCCACCCTGCCGTTCGCACTGGCGCTAGCAGCCAACCCCAAGCAGGCGCTGCTGGACGACAAACACCTGCTTAACGGCCTCAATGTTCACAAGGGGATGGTGACCTACAAGGCCGTCGCTGACGCTCTGGGGTATGAGTTTGTTGAAGCTTCGAAGGCGCTGGAGCTCTAAGCTCTAAGCTCTAAGCTCTAAGCTCAATAGACAAAAAGACAAAAGGCGCATCCTGAATCAGGATGCGCCTTTTTTGTTGTAGGTTAGGCTTTAGCCTGACGATGACGGCGTCACAACAACAGATTGGGACATAGCCTTTTTTTATAGTCTATACACACCGTTTGACTTCTCCTCTCCGTAAACGAAGAGGATTCTAAAAGCCATTACAGCTCTTAGACTAGGGCGACTTACTAAGCCGCTACCTTTCCTTCTGCAAGACGCTGTAGC
>JBLHND010000178.1:0-6776 GCA_047622605.1 Motiliproteus sp.
GCAGCGTCCGTTCCCGACGGACTTGCTGCACTTCCCACATCCCTGTGGGTCGGCAGCGTCCGTTCCCGACGGACTTGCTGCACTTCCCACATCCCTGTGGGTCGGCTTCAGTCTGACGGGTACCGAGCGATTATTTAACCAGCGCCTGGCGGATGCGCCGTACGGCTTCTTCCAGGGTGCTGCGGGTGCAGCCGAAGTTCATTCGCATAAAACGACAGTCGCCAAAATCAGCACCCGGCGACATGCCGACGCCAGCCTGTTCGAAGAACGCGGGCGGATTCTCCAGTTGCAGGGCCGAGACATCGATCCAGGCCAGATAAGTGGCGTCGAAGGGGTCGAGCCTGAGGCCGTCGATCGCGTTAATCTCACGCAGCAGGTAGTCGCGGTTGTGACGCAGGTAGTCGCATTGCTGGCGATTCCAGGCATCACCATCGCGGTAAGCGGCGAGGGTTGCGGTATAGCCGAGTAGATTTACATCCGGCACGATGCCGCGTTGGGCCCGCTTAAACTGCTGGCGAAGCTGGGGATCGGGAATGATCGCTAACGAGCAGCCAAGGCCGGCGATATTGAAGGTCTTGCTCGGCGCCATCAGGGTGATGCTTTGCTGTGCGGCCGAGTGGTCGAGGGCCGCCACGGGAATATGTTCGACGCCAGGTTCGAGCAACAGGTCGCAATGGACCTCGTCGGAACAGAGCACCAACTTATGGCGTTGGCAGATCGCCAGCAGTCGCTCCAGTTCATGACGGCGGTAAACACCCCCCCCCGGGTTCTGTGGGTTACAGAACAGCAATAGCCGAGTGTTGGCGGTGATGGCTGCCTCCAGGGCATCAAAGTCGATCAGCCAGCGCAGCTCATATTGGCGCATAGGGACGCTGATCAGCGTCCGGTCGGATAACCCTGGCGCGCTCATAAAGGGCGGGTAGATCGGTTTGGGGGCGAGCACCGCAGAACTCGATTCGCCGACGCTGCGGCAGGCCAGATGCAGCCCGCAGACCAGTCCGGGCAGCCAGACCAGCGCCTCGGCTTCGACCGTCCAGTGATAGAGGCGCTGCAGTCGTTCCAGCACGACTTCGGTCAGTTCGGCCGGTGGCAGGGTATAGCCGAAGACCCCGTGTTCGACCCGTTGCTGCAGGGCGTCGATGATGGCGGGCGGCGAGCGGAAATCGGTATCGGCGACCCACATAGGCAGGATATCGCGGCTGCCATATTTGTCCCATTTGTGACTGGAGGTCCGGGTGCGATCTACTTCGCGATCAAAGTCTGACAGGCTGGGGTCTTGTGGAATCATGGATGGGCTCCCTCTATAGATGGTCAGGGCAGTGTATAGACTTGCAATAGACTATTTAAGCGGTAATATTGAAGCCATTCCTAAAGATGTTGAGACGCGATGCAATTCACTTACAGCCACAGAACGACTGCAGTAGCCGGCGTTCAATCGACCCGGGGTGTGGCGTACCAGGTTGCTCGTCCGTTGCTCCTGCGACTGCCGTAGTCTCTATTTTTTGTCATCGACACCTCTCTTTTCTCCCTCAATTTATAGATTTCGGGCCTTAGTTTCAGGTCCGGCGGAGCCACAGCATGAGCACTAATCGCGTTATTATTTTTGATACCACCCTGCGTGACGGCGAGCAGAGTCCGGGTGCCTCTATGACCCGCGACGAAAAGTTACAGATCGCCAAGGCGCTGGAGAAGATGCGCGTCGATGTGATCGAAGCAGGTTTTGCGGTCGCCAGCCCCGGAGACTTTGCGGCGGTAAAACTGATCGCCGATACCATCAAAGACAGCACCATCTGCAGCCTGTCCCGTGCCCTGGATCTGGACATAGATCGTGCCGGCGAAGCCCTGGTTAATGCGAACTCCGGCCGAATCCACACCTTTATCGCCACCTCGCCGATCCATATGAAATACAAGTTGCAGATGCAGCCCGATCAGGTGGTCGAACAGGCGGTCTATGCCGTTAAGCGCGCCCGTAATCTGATCGACGATGTCGAGTTTTCGCTGGAGGATGCCAGTCGTTCCGATCTGGACTTTATGTGCCGGATTATCGAACAGGTGATCAATGCCGGGGCGCGGACCATCAATATTCCCGATACCGTCGGCTACGCGGTACCCGAGGAGTTTGGTCGCACTATCGCCCAGTTGATTGCGCGGGTTCCCAATGCCGACAAGGCGGTATTCTCGGTGCACTGCCATAACGATCTGGGTCTGGCCGTGGCCAACTCGTTGGCGGCCGTGAGCAACGGGGCGCGGCAGGTCGAATGTACGATCAATGGCCTGGGCGAACGGGCGGGTAACGCCTCGCTGGAAGAGGTGGTGATGGCGCTGCGTACGCGCAAGGATATCCTCGGCCTGGAAACGGGCATCGACGCCACCCAGATCGTACCCTGTTCGCGACTGGTATCGGGAGTGACCGGCTTTCCGGTGCAACCCAACAAGGCGATTGTCGGAGCCAATGCGTTCGCGCATGAGTCGGGTATTCACCAGGACGGGATGCTTAAGAATCGCGAAACCTACGAGATTATGACGGCTCAGGATGTGGGCTGGAATGCCAACAAGATGGTATTGGGTAAGCATTCGGGTCGGGCTGCCTTCCGTGCGCGTCTGGACGACCTGGGTATCAGCTTCGCTACCGATGCCGAACTGAATACCACCTTCGCCCGATTTAAGGAGCTGGCCGACAAGAAGCACGAGATCTTCGATGAAGATCTGCAGGCCCTGGTCTCGGGTGCTCGCAGCGAGGCAATTAATGAAAAGTTTCGTCTGAGCTCCCTGAAGGTGACTTCACAGACCGGAGAAACACCGCTGGCCGAGGTCGTGGTAATCGTCGACAACGTAGAGATCCGCGCCACCTCCGAGGGCAGTGGCCCGGTCGATGCGACCTATAAGGCGATCGAGAGTATCGTGCACACCGACGCCAGCCTGGCGCTGTACTCGGTCAATGCGATCACCAGCGGGACTGACTCCCAGGGCGAGGTCACCGTACGTCTGGAGAAAGGCGGGCGGATTGTTAATGGTCTGGGTGCGGATACTGATATCGTGATCGCCTCGGCCAGGGCCTATCTCAATGCGGCGAATCTGTTGTTGTCGCATGTGAAGAAACCCCACCCACAGGTTTAGGTCTGCAGAGGATCATGCTGATCACTACTCAGTTAGAAGAGCCCCAGTTAGAACAGCCTCAGTTAGAACAGCTCCAGGCAGAGCAGTTCCAGTCAGAGCGACTACGGCAGCAATATCTGGCGGCGATGGGGGTGACGCTCTGGTTGCCTCGGCAGGTGTTGCCGGGCGCCGCCGCCTCGCCGGTCTGGCGCTGGCAGGCCGCAACGCCGGCGGCGTCGTCCGCTGTGCAGGCGGCCGAGCTGACGACGGTCTCGGCCCGTCCGGTCACTCATAACGCGCCTTTGCGGCAACTGGTGCAGGGGGCGAAAGCCGCAGCCGGGGTTCAGCCCGCTCCGGCAGCTGTGGCTGCAGTATCACCCGCAGCGGCGGTGCCTGTGGGTGTGTCTACGCCTGCGTCTGTGTCTAAGGCTAAGGCTAAGGCTAAGGCTGTGCCTGAGCATCAAGCGCCTGATGCGGGTGCTGCTGTCGATGCGCTCGTCTTAAAATCTGCGGCAGGCCCTGAAGTTGATGTGCATGCGGCAGTCAAAACTGTCACCGACTCCGCCAGGGCATTGCCCTCATCCGCAGCCGTACCACGCTTCAGGCTGGCGATGCTCAGTTACAGCGACTGTCTGGTTGTTACCGAGATGCCGACCAGCAATGCACAAGTCTGGACCTATGAGCATCAGCAGTTATTGAATGCGGTCCTTGCGGCGGTAGGTTTGGGTGGCAGCCCGCAGGCGTCGAGCGGCCTGTATGAATTCCAATGGCCGCTGGATCCCCGGGCTCGATTCGACCAGTCTGAAGCGATCGCCAGGCACTCCTTGGAAGTCGCGTTGGCAGACGTGCTGCAGACCTCGCATCGCGTGCTGCTGTTGATGGGAAAGAGTGCCCAGGCCTATCTGTTGCCTTCCGCGCAGCTAGGGGTTTCAGGGCAATTGATCGAGCATCAGGGGCGGTCCGCACTTTGCTGTCACGGCCTCAACGAGGTGCTGCGCCTGCCCGGTCTTAAGGCGGAGCTTTGGCGGCAGTTGCAGCCACTGCGGAAACTGCCGCTTGGGCGATAATCAGCCCCTGACCCTCAGGGTGGCGGTTGCCGCAGATCTGGAGGGGATCGCCCGCCTGGAGCGGCAGCTCTTTAGCACCCCCTGGAGTCTGGCTCAGCTGCAAGGCAGCCTCGGCGGCGACCGCTGGCTGTGGGTGGCCGTGCAGCACGATATGCTGGTCGGTTATCTGGTGGCGAGTCAGGGTGGCGGAGTGGCCGATCTGCTGACTATCGGCGTCGATCCGAGCCGGCAAGGCGAGGGTGTTGGACGGCGGCTGTTAGCGCAGTTGTTTGCACGGTTGCAGAGCGAGCAGGCCGAGGAGCTGTTTCTTGAAGTGCGCGAAACGAATGCTGCGGCTCAGGCCTTGTACCTCCGCTGTGGTTTTGAGTCGGTGGGGGTTCGCAAAAACTATTACACGGATGGCCCCGTGCCGGAGCATGCAATCGTGATGCGGAGCACCCTTCGTCAGGCTAAAGCCTAACCTCGGTATTGGGGTCAGGTGTTGGGGTCAGGTCTTTCGAAAGCACATGTTTTTTTTCAAAAGATCGCCTGCAGGCAGGCTCCCTCAGGGCCGGCGTGCCGAGTGTCTGTCGCCTGGCTTGATCTGCTGCAGTCTGGCCGTCGAAACTGTATACTACACACCATTTTTTCGCGCTGCTGTATGCCAGCCGTTTTGTCAGGTCTAACGTAGAAGTCGCTATGTCTAAAGTTTCGAAGCAGGTCGCCCACAGGCGCACTTTCGCCATTATCTCCCACCCGGATGCCGGTAAGACCACCATTACTGAAAAGCTGCTGCTGCTCGGTCAGTTGATCCAGAAGGCCGGCACGGTAAAGGGGCGTAAGAGTGATCGTCATGCGACGTCAGACTGGATGTCGATGGAGCAGGAGCGAGGCATCTCGATCACCTCGTCGGTGATGCAGTTTCCCTATAATGATCGCGTTGTGAATTTGCTGGATACCCCCGGTCACGAAGACTTCTCCGAGGACACCTACCGAACGCTGACGGCGGTGGATTCGGCCTTGATGGTGGTCGATGGTGCCAAGGGTGTCGAGGCGCGCACGATCAAGTTGATGGATGTCTGTCGACTGCGGGATACGCCCATCTTCTCTTTCGTCAATAAGATGGACCGTGATATCCGCGATCCCATCGATCTGCTGGACGAGATCGAGGCGGTGTTGAAGATTCAGGCCGCGCCGATCAACTGGCCGATCGATATGGGCCGGCAGTTTCAGGGCGTCTATAACCTCTATACCGATGTGATCGTCAAATATAAGCAGGGGCAAGGCAGCCTGCTGCATGATGATGAGCAGATTCAGGGCTTGGATAGCGATGAGGCACGCGCCTATCTGGGTGATCTGTATGAGCGATTCTGTGAAGAGATCGAGTTGGTCCGGGGTGCCAGTCATACCTATGATCAGGCGGCGTTCCTGGCAGGCAAGATGACCCCGGTGTTCTTCGGTACCGCCCTGGGCAACTTTGGTGTTCGGGAGATGCTTAATGACTTCGTCGAGTGGGCGCCTGCGCCTATCGCCCGTGCGACCCAGACCCGTGAAGTGGCGGCAGATGAGGATAAGTTTTCTGGGTTTATCTTTAAGATTCAGGCCAATATGGATCCTAAGCATCGTGACCGTATCGCCTTTATGCGGATCTGTTCGGGGAGCTATTCACAGGGGATGAAGATGCGGCATTGCCGGATCAGCAAAGATGTCAGGATCGCCGATGCGGTAACCTTCCTGGCCGGAGATCGCTCCAGTGTCGAACAAGCCTGGTCTGGCGATATTATCGGCTTACATAACCACGGTACCATCCAGATCGGCGATACCTTTACCGAGGGGGAGGTGCTTAAATTTACCGGTATTCCTCACTTTGCGCCGGAGATGTTTCGAGCGGTAAGGCCGCTCGATCCCTTGAAGATGAAGCAGTTGCAAAAAGGCCTGCAGCAGTTGTCCGAAGAGGGCGCTGTGCAGCTATTTATGCCGATGAAAAACAACAGCCTGGTGCTGGGTGCCGTAGGTCAGCTGCAGTTTGAGGTGGTGGTGTTCCGGCTCAAAGATGAATACAAGGTAGACTGTATCTATGAGCCGGTATCGGTACATACCGCGCGCTGGGTCGAGTGCACTGATGATAAGATGCTCGAGGAGTTCAAGCGTAAGGGGCACGACAATCTCGCGTTGGATGGCGGTGGCCTGTTGACCTACCTGGCGCCGAGCCGGGTTAACTTATCCTTAACCGAAGAACGCTGGCCCGACATCAGCTTTCGTGCGACCCGCGAACACTAATAAAGCCTTCTTCTTAAAAAGCCCGCACCTTGCGGGCTTTTTTATGGCTATGTCCTAGTTAAGTGTTGCGAGCATTTGCCGAGGCAATAGCCAAAAGATCGCCTGCAGGCAGGCTGCCACAGTGTCACTGGCTTATTTATGTGGGTAATTAAGTAGTTTTTTGAAAGGCTTGAAACAGCAACCATCGTATCAGGATGACGCCCAACCTCCTTCTAAACCGATGAAATTCAGCCTGAAAAAGGCCCGCAGGGTCGAGCCAGGGATGGCGAGATTGACAGCTGAGGCAGGATGCCGAATCTGTCAGCCTCAGGCTGGATTTCATAGCGCCGCAGGCGCGTACCCGCAGGGCGGTTT
>JBLHND010000179.1:0-6761 GCA_047622605.1 Motiliproteus sp.
AGGGAGCAGCCGGTCACGCAGGATGGCATAGGGATGAACATCCCGAAACCACAGCGTCTCATTGGTTGTCATAGCATCAACCACCTGCTCTTTTAGACGCGAACTGCACTTCATCTGCAGCACCAGCGTATCAAGACCAGAAAAACCATTGTGCTGCATAATGGAGTTTAAACGACTACTCACCAGATATTCTTTGTTATCGCCCAAGAGAATACCGCAGGCATCCTGAAGGTAGTCCCTAAAAATGGCGAAGCCCTGGGGCGTAATCTGAACCCGTGAAATGGAAAGTCGCTTAGTCAAATCTTCATACTCATCATGAAACAAGGCAGATGTAAAATCCGACCCCTTCTATTTGACACTAAGGGCGTCCATGCGATTTTTAACCCGCATCGCCAGTTCATCTGGTTGGAATTTAGACAGAAAATCATCCGCCCCAACCTTATCTACCATCGCCTTGTTGAACATCCCACTTAACGAGGTGTGCAGCATTATATAGGCGCTGCTCATCCGCTCATCGGCACGAATCGATGCGGTCAGGGTATAACCATCCATCTCTGGCATCTCCACATCGGAGATGATCATGAAAAACGTATCGGCCACTCGTTGCCCGGAATCTGCCATCTGCTGCAGGTACTCCCAGGCGTCCTTACCATTATTTTTGAGCGTAACTTCTACACCCAATCCCCCAAGACAACGTTCCAACTGCTTACGAGCGACAACAGAATCATCAACGACCAGCACACGCCGGTGCTCGACTTTATTATCACGGATCTGACTAGCGATAGTCTGATCAACCGCTTCGGACCGAGGCGCCACCTCTGCAAGGATCCTCTCGACATCAAGGATCTCAACCAGCTGGCCATCGAGTTCGGTCACTGCCGTCAGATAATTGTTTTTGCCTGCACCAGGGGGGGGCGCATGAATCGTGTCCCAGTTGGTATTAATGATGCGCTCTACCTTATTCACCAAAAACCCTAGGATCAGCTGATTGTATTCGGTGACGATCACAAAGCTGCTTGCCATCGCTTGCTCGCTGACGGGCTCACGTCCCATGGTGGACCCCAGGTCCAATACCGGAATAGCACTGCCACGAATATGGGCGATGCCTTTCACCCCCGCTTTCAACCTGGGCATCACGGTCAACTTGGGACAGCGTATAACTTCGCGGACCTTAAACACATTAAGTCCGTACATCTGCTCTCCGGCAAGCCGAAACAACAACAACTCCAGACGATTCTTACCTACCAGCTGAGTGCGTTGATTAACACTGTCAAGAACACCGGCCATGTGTATGCCCCTTGCAGCCTGTCGGACATCATGCTGATCTACTGCGGAAAATCCGCATTTTGTAAGGTCGAGAGAGATCATTAACCCTCTTTTCGCCGAATAGCACACGGTTCGACGAAAAGAGTTCAAACTGAACTCAAATCGAATTTGACCTCGATAAAAAGGCCCCTCGCAACATCAATCAAGTCCGACAGGCTGCTAAACAGACTTGCTTTACACCGAAATAACTCTTTAAATACTATAGAACACGCGCATCGTATTAATCACGACTCCGACGAGTACGAAATCATAGGGTAATTACGTGTTCAAAGGTAGACTAATCCTTAGTACCTGGTTTATTTTATGGGTTGGATGCCAAACCGCCCAAGCCATGGACCTATCTCTTACCGAACAGGCCAAGGTGTTTCTTCAACTCCAGCTTCAGCCGCACGTAGACCCCGGCGACCAACTCCGGATCCAGCTGGACAAACCGGATTCACGGCTACAGCTAGAGCCTTGCGGCACTGCGCTAACGTTCAGCTCCAGCCGAGCCATCCAGGCAGGCAGCTTCTCGCTTAAAGCGAGCTGTGACTACCCTCGACGCTGGTCTCGCTATCTGCATGGCAAGGTTCAATTGCTGCGCGAGGTACTCATAAGCACTCGAGCACTCAGCCCAGGACACCTTTTACAAGCGAATGACATGCGCCTCACCGCTGTCGATCAGAACAGCCTCAGAGACGGCTTCTACACCCGGGGCCCGCAGATCCTGGGTTACGCGCTTAACCGTTCCTTAGCAGATAACCAGCCCTTCAGCCCTAAACTCTTAACACCCCCTGTACTGATTCAGCAGGGAGAAACGGTACGCATCCAGGCAGGGAATAACGGCATCACCGTCGAGATGGCCGGTACGGCCCTCGAATCAGGCGCCCTAAACCAGCAGATCAAGATCAGGAACAACAGGTCTGAACGGGTAATAACAGCCAGGGTAACCGGGTACGGTACCGCCAGAGCGCTACGCTAGAGCTGCGCCAGACCGCATGATATCAAAGGCCTAATACTCTATACTTCAGCCTTATCAGAACAGGCTGCCGCTGTAGCGATAAAAACGTATTTTTCACTAAAGTTTATCAATGCCCTGTCGATACAAGGATCAGGCACATGAATTTTCAATTTTAGGGGTATGCGGGATGGCCATCAATTTTAACGGCCTGTCATCAGCCAATACAGATACACGCAGTAAAGTGAGCGACGCCTCGGCGAGCGTCCAACAGGGCGTCGCCGAAACACAGCCGGCGATAACGGCCGCTCACAATCAGGCTGCGACCGTCCAGCTGAGCTCCGAAGCTCAGCTGCTGAACAAGCTCGAAGATCAGCTGGCACAGCAGCCCGACGCCGACGAAGACCGCATCGCCACGATCAAGCAAGCCATCGCAAACGGTACCTTCAGCGTGAATCAGGAGCAGATCGCAGCCAAGCTGACCTCCCTGGAAGACCAGCTGTTCAACTGATATGGACGCTGACATTAAAATCGTCAAGCACTTTTGCGAGCTAATAGATGAGGGCAACCAGATACTGGTTGCCCTTTGCGGTCTAAACGAAGAAGAAAAAAACGCCATCGCTCAGCTCGAGGCATCCGCCCTGCAACGCTGCGTCAAGCAGAAACAGCACCAGCTCGAACGCCTCGCTGAGAACACCCTGCAGCGCAACCAAACCCTGATCGAATTAGGATTTAGCGCAGACGAACAGGGGCTTAACCTGCTACTGACCACGCTCTCTCCTGCCATATCCAAACAGGTATCCAGCCGCTGGAGCGCGCTGACAGAGCAACTCAAACGCGCTGCTGAACTGAACCTGCGTAATGAGCAGATCGTTAATCGCAGTCAGAAGAACCTGTCCCGATTGTTGAGCATCCTCCAAGGGCAAAGCCCCAAGACCACGATTTACAACGAGGCGGGCCATAAAGGCAACTACAGCGCCCAAAATACCCTGGGGAAAGCCTAAGCCTCTATCGACTTATCACCCCTGAGCCGCTAGACTCCTGCAGCGCAGCTTCCCATGTAGCTCAACAAGATAGAACTTAGGCCTTCCTCAGGCTCAGATCGAGGTTCTTGTCTTGAGTAGATAGCGATCATGTATATTCAGGCCCAGTAGCTCAGCTGGATAGAGCGGCCCCCTCCTAAGGGGCAGGCCGGTGGTTCGAATCCACCCTGGGTCACCATTATTTATAAAACAAATCAATAGATTACACGCATTTAACCGCCCTCAACGCGGCCTGCAACACACTCATCTCCAGCACTCTTTATCCTGTTCGAACATCACTGCCGCACATTCGCTACAGGCTTATCCGTGCTTTCAAGCTGATATTCCAGGCTCTTCTCTCTATTCTATGGGCTTCCCGAGCATGAGATCCAAGCATTGATGGTGGTGGCGCCTTAGGTGCCGAACCGAGTATCTTGAAGGATCATCGCTGTCGTACTCTGATAACGACTGAGGGTCTTTGAGTCAGGAGAACTGCATGGAAATGGCTTACGAAGAACTAAACACTAAGTTATTACAGATGAAGATCGAACTCGAAGATCTGGAAAACAGATCAAAACAATCAACGGCGACCGTTATTCTCGACCAATCCAGCATCGGCAGACTGTCACGTATGGATGCTCTGCAGGGGCAGCAGATGGCGTTGGAAGCCGAACGGTTGCGAAAAAAGCAGCTCGTGCAGATAAAAGCCGCGTTGATCCGAATAGCAAATGATGATTTTGGCTATTGCCTGGCATGTGAAGAACCGATTGCCCCGGGCCGACTGTCCATAAACCCGACAGCCACCCACTGCGTTGCTTGTTCGGAATAAAGAAGGATAAGAGCAGAGCGATCCTGCGGAATGGCCTGTTTATCGGTGTGAAATTCGGGCCAAGAAAACCCCTGTGGTACCGCACTCTTGCTCGCCCCTTAGGGGCTTATCCGAACATCTCTCGCACAGACCCCAGCCCTCCGGTCAGATCTAAGGCAAAAGACTGGAATAAGAGGGTATCCATGCCTGGCTTAATACCTGACAAGCGCGCAACACCAAGTCATCACCAAACTTTGGCCCTACCACCTGCAACCCGATCGGCAGGCCAGCCGTCGACAATCCGCAAGGAACCGTGGCAGCAGGTTGCTGAGTTAAATTGAAAGGATAAGAAAAAGGCGTCCAGTCCATCCAATCTTTTTGGCTCTCAACAGCCACGTTAGAGCCCGCTGCAAACGCAGTGATAGGGACGCTGGGAGTCAACAATAAATCATAGCGGTGATGGAAACGGCTCATCGCCTCACCCAGGCAAGCGCGCGCATCCTGAGCGTGCAGGTAATCAACCAGCGAGATCTCCCGGCCACGCGCAGCAATCTCTATGAAACCGGGATCCAGCAGCTGGCGTTGCTGCTCCGTCAGCCCGTCGACCAGCTTAGCGGCACCAGCAAACCAGAGCGTATTGAATGATTCTATAGGGTCTTCGAACCCAGGATCGACCTCTTCGACCTGAGCGCCCAGGCCAGCCAGAATACTGACCGCATGCTCCACCGCAGAAGCCACTTCGGGGTCTACTGATACATAACCCAGGTTGCGGCTATAGGCGATCCGTAAACCACGCACGCCGGTATTGATTCCTCGATCCCAGGACTTGTCGGTACCGGGTCCTGCGTACCAATCTCGATCATCGGTTTGCGCGACGACGTTCATCATCAGCGCCGCATCCTCGACGCTGCGGGTCATCGGCCCCAGGTGAGACAGGGTCGTCATCGCGCTCGCAGGCCATTGCGGGATGTGGCCGAAGGTGGGTTTAAGGCCGAAAACACCGCAGAACGCTGCCGGAATACGTATGGATCCACCGGCATCACTGCCTTGATGCAGCACCCCCATATTGAGCGCCGCCGCCGCTGCCGCTCCTCCGGAAGACCCCCCGGCGGTCATGGCAACATTCCAGGGGTTTCTGGTAATACCGGTCAAAGGGCTGTCGGTCACACCCTTCCAGCCAAACTCCGGGGTCGTGGTTTTACCGAGCAGTACCGCACCGGCTTCACTCATCCTGGCTGTAAAAGGCGCGTCCACCCGCCAGGGCCCCTCAGCCGAGGTGGTGCGAGACCCCATACGCGTCGGCATCCCTTTGGTCAGAGTCAGATCCTTGATCGACGCGGGCACGCCATCCAGGCTCCCACAGGGGGCGCCACTCATCCAACGCTTTTCGGATGCTCGCGCTGACGCCATCGCGCCTTCTGGATCGACATGGCAGTAGGCATTGACCGCAGCGTTATGCTGCTCTATGCGCGCTAAAGACGCCGCAGTGGCCTCCACCGGCGACAAACGCTTATGCCGGTACAGCTGCAACAGTTCCACTGCGGTTAAGTCAGCAATAGCGGTCGTCAAGATCTCGTCCAGACCGGAGCGGCTCATACGGACCCTCCTGACACGACCCCATCAGTTGCGGGAACGGCTATGCCGGCGCGCTCCAGCATCGCATGCAGCAGTACCGTTGCGCCTGCTGCCAGATCACCGGGATCGGCATTTTCGATCTCGTTATGACTGATACCATTTTCACAGGGCACGAAGATCATCCCCGCAGGTGCGATCTCCGCGATAAAGATCGCGTCATGGCCAGCGCCGCTGACGATATCCATATGCGGCACGCGCTGCGCCTCGGCAGCAGCCCGCACAGCATTGATACAGCCGGGATCGAACGCCAGCGGCGGAAAATCGGCGGTCGGAGTCAGTTCAACCTCAAGACCGCTACGCTCGGATAATGCATCGAGCATCAGCCGCAACTCCGTCACCATCACCTCCAGGACCTCGGGGCTGAGGTGCCGAAAATCGATCGTCATATCGACCTGCCCCGGAATCACGTTACGGGAGTCTGGATGTACTCGCAACCGGCCCACAGTGCCACAACCGTGGGGCTGATGTGCTCTGGCGATGCGGTTCACCTCCGCGACCACCTCGGCAGCCCCCAGCAAGGCATCCTTACGCAGATGCATCGGGGTCGGGCCAGCATGTGACTCAACGCCGGTCAGCCGGAGGTCAAACCACTTCTGCCCCAGGGCACCGATCACGACACCGATCGTTTTCTCTTCCACTTCGAGAATCGGCCCCTGCTCAATATGCGCCTCAAAATAGGATCCGACCGGATGACCCGAAATGGGCCTATCACCCGCATAACCGATACGGACTAATTCAGAACCGACGTCGAGCCCGGCATCGTCCGTGGTTGCCAGGGTCTCATCGAGATCAAACTTGCCGATAAAAGCCCCCGAACCCATCATGCAGGGAGGGAAGCGGCACCCCTCTTCGTTGGTCCAGACCACTACCTCGACCGGCGCCTGAGTATCTATATGTAGGTCATTGAGGGTGCGGATGACTTCCAGCCCGGCCATCACCCCAAAGCAACCATCAAACTTGCCACCCGTAGGCTGAGTGTCGATATGGCTGCCGGTCATTACCGGTGCCAGGTCGGGGTTGCGACCGGGCCGGC
>JBLHND010000180.1:0-6722 GCA_047622605.1 Motiliproteus sp.
TTTCGAAAAGTGGTAAGTCCCTGATAGTACCCGCAGGTAGCCTAAATGAAGAGCCTTCAAAGGAATTAGATGCGCAGATATTTTGTGCGGAGCAAACAGAATGGCACAAAGCTGGAATTGATGTCGCTAAGGTTTCAGATTTTCCAAACTAAAAAGTAATAAGCGCTTTATGTTGGAATAAAAAATTTGGCTTTGTTCCGCGTCGCTACAGAGTTTTACCCACGTCTTTGTCCGCTTAAGTGGGCATGAGGTGTTTAAGGAGTCAGCATGGATACAGCCAGGCATGGAATAATTCTGAACGTTGAACACTTTGACGCGTGCGTCGATTTCTATCGTAATGTTTTTAGTCTTCCATTTATGTTCGAAAAAACCGAGGGCTCCTTTAGGCTCTGTTGCTTAGCGTATGGCGATTGTTACCTGATGATCGAGACCGAAGGCGTGGCTAACTCAAAGGGCAAGCCAATTTCCGAGTGTCCAACAAAGTTCCGCTTCAATGTTCCAGACCTGAACTCGGCATTGCTGCACCTCAATAAATTCGGCATAGATGCAGAAATTATTACAGCTGACTGGGGTTCGATTATCAACATCTTCGATCCGGATGGGAACCGTATTAGTATCAGGGATGAGGTAGGTTTTTGTCGGCAAACAAGCACCTGACAAGGGCTCTCTGTCACAACGACTGCCGGAAGCAGCCCTTCGTTCAAGGTCCGCTTTTAAATCCCTCCCTCACGCATCCTGCTTCAGGAAGAGATTCTCGTGACTGGGTGCTGGCTGATTGCTCCTCCAGCGGGTTTGGCTTCACAGAGCTGCCAACGCAGGCTCCCCACAGGTTATAATGCGGTCCCTCCGCGCTCGATCTTCATTTAAAAAGGTAAAATAATTTATCCGAATCTCAAGAATACTTCTAAAAAATATCGCACATACAACGAGGCTATCACCTCGTTCAAAGGGCAGAGGTTTATGAATGAAGTTTGACCCTGATGTACTGCAGCAGCAGCTAGGCTTCGAGAGCCTGGAGGCACAGAGCCCGGATGCGCCACCCCCCGTGAACAGCTGGCATCCGCCTCTGAGCGGTGATATTGATCTTTTTATCAATCGCCAGGGGGAGTGGTTTCATGAGGGCACCCGGTTTGAGCGTAAGGCATTAGCCAAGCTGTTTGGCTCTATCTTACGCAAAGAGGGCGATGATTATTTTGTGCTGACACCGGTCGAAAAATGGCGTATCAGGGTCGAGGATGTGCCTTTCTCTATCACTCGGTTGGATCTGATTAATCCGGGACTCGAGCAGCGGCTAGAGCTGCAGACCAGCCTGGGAGATAGCTTCTGCGTCGATGCGGCTCACCCTCTGTGGCTGCTTATAGATCCGGTCACCGATGAGCCTTCACCCTATGTGCGGGTTCGTGACCGCCTGGATGGGATGTTGGCGCGCTCGGTATTCTACGAACTGGTAAGCCTGGCCGCAGAGCATCAGATCGACGGCAAGACTCAGTTTGGAATCCATAGCGGCGGTCAGTTTTTTGCCCTCTGAACCTCGGGTTGAGGCGACGGCGGTTGTTGCTGAGCCTGGCAGTGCTAAATCATCTGATCGAGGTTCAGCAGGATGATCAGCTCGTCGTTATGATAGCTGACGCCGCTGATGAACTTGCTGCTTTCATCGGTACCGACACTGGGTGTCCGCTCGATCTGGGACAGGCGCAGATAAATGACCTCGGCAACCGAGTCGACTCGCATGCCGATGACCTGGTCATCGAGTTCGATAACGATAATCCGGCTGTCATTGCTCGGTTCTCTTGGCGCTAGCCCGAACAGCGCGCGGGTATCGATCACGGTGATAACGTTGCCGCGCAGGTTGATGATCCCCAGGATATAGTCAAGGGCGCCGGGGACGGGGGCAATTTCGGTCAGACGCAGCACCTCTTTGACCTGCATCACATTGATACCGTATAGCTCTTCAGCCAGAAGAAAAGTCGCCCACTGTTGCTGCGGATCTTGGTCATTATTTTTAAGCGTGGCTGCTGAATGTTTACTGCTCATGTCATCACTCCGTCAGGGGGGGGTCATTACATCATCTCCAGCTAGAACAGGCCAGCCTGAGTCGTGGTCTTGGGATGGTATTCCAGCCAGCATTCCCCTAATGTTCCCCTAATGTCCCCCTAATGTATCCAGTGTCTTCAATAGCCTTGGGAAGGCTGTTTTGCTCCAAGATTGGCGTAAAACCGGGCCATCAGAGGCAGTTGGTCGGCTTGGGGAGGCCGGCGATCTTGCTGGCGATCTTGGCGGGACTGCCAGGAAAGAGCTGGAGCAGGTACAGACTCGAGCCTTTCTCTTTGCCCAGCTGTAATCCCAGTTGTTTGACCAGGATCCGCATCGCCGGCGAGAGTTGGAATTCTCGATAGAAATTACGCAGCAAGGTTATGACCTCCCAGTGCTCCTGGGTGAGCTCTATGGATTCTGTGCGGGCAAGCTCAGCGGCAACGGCCGGACTCCAGTCATCGAGATCACGCAGAAAACCCTCAGCATCCAGAGCGACGGTTTGATCGTTAAGCGACAATAAACTCATCTTAATACCAGCTCTGAATCCGTTGGCATTGAATGCTCAGCGACACAAAACCAGTGTCGGAGACGGGCGTGAAGCGAGCAGAGATTAACGCGCTTAAACCGCGTGCCTCGACATCGGGCTGCAGCACATAGCAGTCGATGCCGGGATCCAGATCTCGAAACAGGGCTTCATTGCTAACCGTGGCGGCATAGGCGCCCTCTTCAATGAGGATCAGTGCGGCAGGCGCTGAGATAAGACGCAGGCAATCGGCCAGGCAGTGGCTGCTGTGTGGGGCGTTATTAACGGTATGTAGCACCATAAGAATATCCGTTAGAAACTAAGCATATGTTTGTGTTGATGAAAGAGCAGCGCCACCGCCTGGTCATCCAAGATCTCAGTCTCAATCACCAGAGACGCAGTGCCGAGGCCTCGGGTCTCCAGGCAGGATCGCGCGGCGTAGATGCGATCGATATCGTACAGCGCCAGTGCCGGCAGGGTTTTACTGATGTTTTTGATCTGCAGCGGTTCGGGATGCTGCTCGGATAGCAGTTGATACACTCCGTCGTTGATAAACAACAGGCTGATCGGGACCTCAAAGGCGGCCGCCGTTAAGGCTGCATCCAGCGCCTCGCGGGCTATCTGGCTGGAGTAGGGGCTATGCCGCAGTACCAGCAGCAGGGTGGCTGTCTGGCTCATTGCCGGCCTCCGAAGGTGATCACCCGATCGGCGGTCAGGGTCGCATCGATCAGTTGCCCCAGCCCAGAGAGCTCGAATCCTTTCGCCAGATTGCTCGCGGCCTGTTCATGGCGCCTGGCTTCACGCTCATCCAGCAGCCCACGGCGGACTGCCGCGGCGATGCAGACGATCAGCTCGATGCTCTGTCGTTGGGCCAATGCCTGCCAACGATGACCGAGGTTCGACTCATCCTGGGGTGGCGTGCTCAGGCCGTTGGCGGTATGTACCGACTCGCCGTAAAAAAACACCCGGGGTACTTGGTGTCCCAGTTCGAGCGCCGCTTCTATATAGCGCAACGCACTGCTGGCTGCCTGACTGGCAGTCGGAGAGCCATTAACGACGACGGCAAGTTTCATGGACGATGGCTCCTTAGCCTAGAGTGATACACAGGGATCAGACCTTACAAGACGAGAGCTTATTCGCCGCTCCTGCGCGTCCATGCGCCCGCGGCATACCGTACATCCTGTACATAAAAAGCCCCCGCGATCAGAGATCTGCGGGGGCTGAGTCGCGAGCAGTTGCTTAATCCTCGCTAAGCTTAATCCTCGCTCAAGCTTAATCCTCGCTAAGAATGCCGGTCAGATAGAGCAGATGTACCAGCAAGTTGTAGATGTTCAGGTACAGACTAACGGTCGCCATCACGTAGTTGGTGTAGGTACCGTTAACGATGTTGCTAGTATCGTAAAGGATCATGCCGGCCATCAGCAGGACGACGGCTGATGAGATCGCCATCTGCAGCCCAGAGATGTGTACGCCGGCCATTGATAGCACCAGGCTGGCCACGATTGCTACGACGACGACGATCATGCCTGCAGCCAGGAAGCCCTTCATAAAGCTGAAGTCTCTGTTGCTGGTCAGCACGTAGGCGCTCAGGCCCAGGAAGGTCGCGGCGGTCATGCTCATTGCCGTCATAACGATGTCAGCGCCATTGGGCATGGCCAGGTAGTGGTTGAGCAGGGGTCCGAGGCCGAACCCCATCAGGCCGGTGAACAGGAACGTCAGTGGTAATGCCCAGATGCTGTTCTGCATTTTGTTAAGGACGAAAATCAACACGAAGCTGCCGATCACGCTGCCAAAGTAGGCAAACATCGAAGGTTCGATCCACATCGATATTCCGGCGGTGATCGCGCTGAATACCATCGTCATCGATAACAGCATGTAGGTGTTGCGAATGACCTTGTTGGTCGCCAGTACCGAGCTACTGGGCTTAACCGCAAGAGTGTCTGTCGTGTTCATAAAAACTCCTTGGAGTAGGTTAAATCATCTGTACTGATTGATAGACAGCGGACAGAGGTAAATAGTTGCGTTGTTATATCGCGCCTGACGCGATCAATCCAGCATTTTGGCACTATTATAATCGGCTTGAAAGGGTCTGGCCAGTTGACTTGGCGGCTCTGCCACTTACCATGGTCGCTGGCCTCGTTATGGTGAAACCTGTGTTATGTCCGTACTCGAACTCTATTACCAGGACGATCACTATGTCGTGATCGATAAGCCCAGCGGGCTGCTGGTACATCGCAGTCCTATCGATCGCCGTGAGCGACGCTTTGCCCTGCAGCTGCTGCGTGACCAGCTGGGGCAGCATGTCTATCCGGTTCATCGGCTGGATAAGCCGACCTCGGGGTTGATGATCTTCGCCCTGCATTCTGAGGCTGCGGGCAAGATGCAGCTGGCCTTTCGTGAACATCAGGTGCATAAGACCTACCAGGCGATCGTTCGCGGGCACGCGGCAGATAGCGGGGTGATCGACTATGCGCTGAGCGATAAGCGCGAGAAAGAGGAGAAGCGCCACGCCGATGATATCCGCCCCCCTCAGGACGCCCTGACCCATTATCGCTGCATCGCGCGGGCCGAGCTTGAGATTCCGCTGGGGCGCTATGCCAGCTGCCGTTACTCGCTGGTAGAGATGCAGCCGCAGACTGGGCGCAAGCACCAGTTGCGGCGGCACATGAAGCATCTCGATCATCATATGATCGGTGATACCCGCTATGGCGATGGCAGGCACAACACGTTATTCAGAGAGCATTTTAACAATCAACGATTACTGCTGTTCGCCACGGGGTTAGACTTCGTGCATCCTTATACCGAGAAACACATTAAGATCCAGGCACCTATCCCCGTCGAGTTGCAGCCGTTGTTTGCTGCGCTGGGCTGGGATCGTCCGGATATACGTAGCGTTACTATTGCTTAGATTAAAAAACCTAGATGCGAATTTGTAGAGAGCAGCCATGAAACAGCCTTACCAGGCGTCGGACGACGTCATATCCATCCAGTCTCGCTTAAGAGACGCTAAGCCGCTGATGATCGGCATCATAGGCGCGATGGAGGAGGAGGTGACCTATCTGCGCGATCAGCTCGAGCAGCGTCAGGATATGACGCTGGCAGGCTACGATTTTCACAGTGGGCTGCTGGCCGGACAGCAGGTCGTGTTGCTTAAATCGGGTATCGGCAAGGTCAATGCGGCGATCGGCACTACGATCCTGCTGGAACGCTACAGCCCTGATTGCATCATCAATACCGGATCGGCGGGCGGCTTTGGTGCCGACCTGGAAATTGGTGATGTGGTGATCTCGTCCGAGGTGCGGCAGCATGATTTTGATCTGACCGTATTTGGTTACGAGCATGGACAGGTGCCGCAGATGCCCCCCGCTTTTGAGCCCGACCCGTTGCTGGTGACTATCGCCCAACGCAGTATCAAGGCGGTGGATGGCGTGAAGACGGTGCTGGGTCTGATCGCGACTGGCGATGCGTTTATGGCCGATCCTGCCAAGGTGGCAGAGGCGCGCGCCAACTTTCCGCAGATGCTGGCGGTGGAGATGGAAGCCGGCGCCATCGCTCAAACCTGCTTCCGCTTTAAAGTGCCTTTTATTATCTTCAGGGCGCTGTCGGATATCGCGGGTAAAGAATCGTCGATCTCGTTCGATCAGTTTCTGGAACAAGCCGGGATTCTTTCGGCTTATCAGGTGATAGAGATGGTCGGTGAGCTGGCTCAATATCACAGTCGGCAGGCCGTTTAATTTTTTATAGGCGTTCGTTTTTTAGACCTTCATTTTAGGACTTATACTTTATGATTGAATCCTTCTATCCCCCCGAGAGAACCCTGATGGGTCCAGGCCCCTCTGATGTCAGTCCCCGTGTATTGGCGGCTATGGCGCGACCGACTATCGGCCATCTAGATCCTGAATTTATTCGAATGATGGATGAGGTTAAACAGTTGTTGCAGTACGCACTCAAGACCAAGAATGCCCTGACCATGCCTATATCGGCACCCGGGTCTGCCGGCATGGAGGCCTGCTTTGTTAATCTAGTGGAGCCCGGTGATCGAGTGATCGTGTGTCAGAACGGCGTCTTTGGCGGCCGTATGGCCGAAAATGTGCGTCGCTTTGGCGGTGAGGTGATTCTGGTCGAAGACGACTGGGGCACGCCGGTCAGTCTGGCCAAGGTAGAG
>JBLHND010000181.1:0-6698 GCA_047622605.1 Motiliproteus sp.
AGGCATAGAGTGCCTGGATGCTATATTGCTAGACCTGACCCTGTTTCAATTCACCCACTCACTAAAGTGCATAGTCTTAACTATAAACTTGTGAACTGAGTGGATCGATCTCCCTTATATCTTATCGGTCACGGCACCCGTTGATGCCGAACTCACCGTCAGTGCATATTTAGCCAATACACCGCGGGTATATCTTGGCGCGGGTTGGGTCCATGCTGCCAGGCGTTGCTTGATTTCATCCGCGCTAAGGTCGACATCAACACATTTGTTACCGGCATCGATGGTGATGGTGTCGCCGTCACGGACGATGGCGAGCGGTCCGCCTTCATAGGCTTCTGGGGTGATATGACCCACGACAAAGCCATGACTGCCCCCCGAAAACCGACCATCGGTAATCAGTGCTACATCGTCGCCAAGTCCCTTACCCATAATGGCAGAGGTGGGGCTGAGCATCTCGCGCATGCCCGGACCACCCTTGGGGCCTTCGTAACGTATCACCAGCACATCCCGTGCGACCACCGTACCGTCTAAGATCGCCGTTAAGGCGAGCTCCTCAGAATGAAAGACCCGCGCGGTTCCGGTAAAGCTCAGGCCTTCTTTGCCGGTGATCTTGGCGACGGCGCCTTCTGGTGCCAGGTTGCCTTTAAGGATCACCAGATGGCTATCGGGTTTGATGGGATTGTCCAGCGGCCTGATGATCTCCTGCCCCTTTGGATAGGGCGCCACCGTTGCCAGGTTTTCCGCCAGGGTCTTGCCGGTCACGGTCAGGCAGTCTCCGTGCAACAGACCTGCATCTAACAGAGTTTTCATCAACGGCTGAACGCCACCTATTTCGATCAACTCTGACATCAAAAAGCGTCCACTGGGGCGCAGGTCGGCCAGTAGCGGGGTGGTATTGCCTAATCTGACAAAGTCATCCAGCGATAATTCGACATCGATGGTGTGTGCCATGGCCAGTAGATGTAAGACCGCATTGGTCGAGCCACCCAGGGTAATGATGACGACGATGGCGTTCTCGAAGGCCTTCTTGGTCATGATGTCAGACGGCTTGATGTCCTTTTCGATAAGCTCTAAAACTGCTGCGCCTGCCTGATGGCAGTCGGTCAGTTTGCTGGCAGAGACCGCATTTTGCGCCGAACTGTTGGGTAAACTCATGCCTAGGGCTTCGATGGCACAGGCCATGGTATTAGCGGTATACATGCCACCACAGGAACCCGGTCCCGGGATCGCGGTTTTTTCAATATGTTCGAGTTGAGTGAGGGGAATATCGCCCTTAGCGTGACTGCCGACCGCTTCAAACACGGAAACGATGTCGGTATGGTTCTCTCCCGGAAGAATAGTGCCGCCGTACACAAAGAGTGAGGGACGATTCAAGCGTGCCAGACCCATGATGCAGCCAGGCATGTTCTTGTCACAGCCACCGATGGCCACGATGCCATCATGTCCCATACAGCCGGAAACGGCTTCGATAGAATCGGCAATCACCTCACGCGACACCAGCGAGTATTTCATCCCTTCGGTGCCCATCGAGATACCGTCAGAGATGGTAATGGTGTTGTAGATAACACCCTTGCCACCGGACTGGTCGACACCCTGGACAACTTCATCCGCGAGGGTGTTGATATGCATATTGCACGGCGTGACCATGCTCCAGGTAGAGGCTATGCCAACCTGAGGTTTTTTAAAGTCGGCATCGCCAAACCCTACCGCTCTGAGCATGGCTCTGCTGGGTGCTTTCTCAGGACCATCTACTATCTTTTGCGAATGTTGGCGAACGTGTTCTTTAGTCATCGGTATCAGTCCTGTTGGGGGAAATTGCCTGTTTATAGGTTTTATGGCTGCTATTGTCTAGGAAAAACTTGTTGATGGTTCGCGCCAGAGCTATGGGCTGACCCGAATGCGCGACAAACCGGTACTGTAGGCTGGAATGTAATCCCAGCAACACTCCGGCAACACTCCAGCAACCCCCTCTAAGTACGCCTGCATCTGTGCAGGTTCACATTGACCAATGAACGCTGGGATTTCATTCCAGCCTACCTTGGTAATCGTCACAACGCTGGCGGGTGTCTGGCGGCGGTTCCAT
Organism: Motiliproteus sp.; assembly: GCA_047622605.1. Taxonomy (GTDB): domain Bacteria; phylum Pseudomonadota; class Gammaproteobacteria; order Pseudomonadales; family Balneatricaceae; genus Motiliproteus. The sequence continues at coordinate 2,084 of JBLHND010000181.1, forward strand.
TTTCCATTGATCGCCGATGATGGGGTCTTGCTCATCCTCGGCTTGCTGTTCCCAGGCGTAGGTCTTATCGGCCAGTTTCGGGTCCCAGTTGCGAAACCCCAGGGCGCAGAGTAAGCCCCCGAGGGCGCCAAACAGATGGTATTCGTAAGAAATGTCTGGCTCGCGGGGGAGTATGGTTAGCAACATCCCGCCATACATAAAAAAGGCCACCATCAACAGGACAATAGAGCGCTTATCTCGCCGGATGAGGCCGCCAGTCAGCAGATAAAAAAACATGCCATGAGTTAAACCGCTTGCGCCGAAGTGGTAACTCTCGCGACCAAACAGCCAGACCCCCAGGCCAGATACCAGCCAGATGATGGCCAGGGTCCACCAGCGCGACCTGGGGTAGCCATAGATGAGGAGGCTTCCCAATAGCAGTATGGGTAGAGTGTTACCGATCACATGAGACCAGGAGCCGTGGATAAGCGGCCCCGTGGCTATACCGATAAGTCCGCTGAATGCCTGAGGGTACACGCCCAAGTGATGTAGGTCCCAACCGAACAGGGTCTCACTCAGTTTGATCCACCAGATCAGGAAGACAAACAGGGAGGCCACCAGGATACTAAATCGAAGCGCGGGGTCTTTATTCATAACGCTATATCTGGGGGCCAAAAACAGCTTTTCAAGAGGGTCTGTCTGAGCGCCGCCGGTTGGGCCGATGTCTCTGCCGGCCCTTGACGCCGTCTTTCGATCGGCCTATTCCGACTGCGGGAGTGACCACTCCCGGTCTCTTCCGGTTTAGAGAGGGCGTCTAGAGAGGGCGTCTAGAGAGGGCGTCTAGAGAGGGCCGCTTGACTGATCTTCCAGCAAACGTCCCAGCAGCTCGAGTGCCTGCCGTCTCTTGTCAGTCCAGGGAAACGCGAAGCTAATGCGTAGGGCATTGCGATAACGCTCCTGCGCGGTAAAGAGCCGACCTGGAGTCAGGATGAGGCCTCGTTCGAGGGCCTGACCGTAGAGTTCCAGGGTATCGACGCTCTCCGGAAGCTCCACCCAGAGGGCGAGTCCACCCCGAGGGCGGCTGCAGGTTTGCATGCTGGGGAGCCATCGGCTCAGCATCTCAAGCAGCTGCAGGTACTGCTGCTGCAGTGTTTGGCGCCGGACTCTGAGGTGGCGGTCAAAGCTGCCTTCTTGCAGGAAATCAACCAGCCCTTGCTGCTGGGCACGGCAGCTGGCAAGGCTGGTGATTAGTTTCAGTTGCTTGATCCGCTCGTGGTATCTGCCGGGTACGATCCAGCCGATACGCAGGTCCCGGGAAAGGCTCTTGGAGACCGAAGAGCAGAGCAGCACCAGGCCCTGGTTATCATAGCTATGCAGGGTACGCGGGCGCTGTTCGTTGAAGGACAGCTCGCCATAGATATCATCCTCGATGATGGGAATATTACGCTGCTGGGCCAGCAGCAGAATCCGTTTTTTATTGGCCTCAGGCATGCTCGCCCCGGTAGGGGTGCTGTAACAGGGCGACACGACCAGTGCCTTGATGTCCCAGTGCTGCAGCGCGAGTTCCAAGGCGTCGGGGCTAAGCCCGGATTCAGCGGAGCTGGGCAGCTCCAGCGCCTTCAGCCCCAGGGCTTCGAACAGCTGAAACACACCGTAAAACCCAGGCGACTCAACGGCCACGACATCGCCGCGCTGGGTCGTGGCCATCAAGGCCAGCAGGAGTGCATGCTGGCAGCCCGAGGTAATGATGAGCTGCTCGGCATCCAGATGACTGCCTCCTGAGTGCAGCCGCTGTGCGAGCAGGCTGCGCAGGCTATGTAACCCTGCGGGTTCATCATAGTTATTTTGGTTGCCGGCGGTTTGGCGGCGCTGTGCCCGGGCAAGGCAGCGGCGCAGTGCCTCATTGCCCAGCTCCGTTTCCTGGTCACCGACGAGATCGAAGGCCGCTCCGCGCTCCATGATATCCATCAGCACCTGACCGCTGGTGACCGGTAGCGGGGTGGATTCCGGCTGGCTGATTAACGGCGCCTGGGTGGCGAGTGAGTCGCGGTGTTGAACGCCATTAACGAAATACCCCGAGCGTGGACGGGCGCTGATCAAACCGTCCGCTTCGAGGCGGTCGTATGCGGCGAGCACGGTCGATTTAGACAACCCTCTCTCCTGACTCAGACTGCGTATGGACGGCATGCGCGCACCCAGGGCGCGGCGTTCTGAGCGAATCTCTTCGCTGAGGTTGCGGAGCAGCTGGCAATACAGGAAGTCGGTCATATGGGATAAACAACACGGATAGGGCTAGGAAGTAGGGGGGGTACAGAGGGATAAAAATCTGCGAGTGCAGATCAGGATAGACTCATTCTGGCCTTGTTAATATAGATAAATCTTAATCTGTATCCTTTTTGTCTCTCCTTTTTGTCTCTCCTTTAGGCTCGTTGCATCGCAGCGGCCCACTGCTTGCTGCCAGTAACAGGGTGTTTACGTGATGTACCTCTACGATGCTTATGACCGCTATGGACTTCCCGGCTCAAAAATTTCACATCTGCGGCCTGACCCTGTTGCCCCAGGACCTGTTGCCCCAGGACCTGCTGCCCCAGGACCTGTGGATCCTGGCGCTGATGCTCCTGTTCTTCGCTATTTTGCTGGCCGTGGTGACGGCAGTGGCGAGGCGGGTGTTCTGCGGGTATTTCTGTCTTCAGGCTGTCATATTACTGTTTTTCAGTTTTAGGGGTTAAGTCTTTCTGAGTCCCGTTGAATTCGAGCTGGCGTTTTTTTTCGTAATTATTTAAATACTGATAGATCGCGATTTGCGAGCGAACGTTACGCTTGTTTCCCCGGCTACAATAGGGATTGCTTTGATATTTGTTGATAATTCTTGCTTTGGTGTTGTCACTAAGTTGCAGGGCAAAAATATCCATGATCATCTTTTTTAAGCTTTTATCGTAGATAGGTGTACTGACTTCGACACGGTTATCTATGTTACGGCTCATCCAATCGGCAGAGCATAAAAAGAGTTTATTTTCTCCGCCGGCATGAAACAGCATCACTCGGGAATGTTCTAGAAAACGGTCGACGATGCTATAGACTTCAATACTATCGCTTATGCCTGGGATCTGAGGCACCAGGGCGCACATGCCGCGTATCAATAACTTGATTTTAACGCCCGCCTGAGACGCGTCATAGAGTTTCTGGATAAGGGCCTTGTCGACCAGGTTGTTGAGTTTTAGGGTGATAGACGCCTTGCTCTTGGAGCGGGCATTGGTGATTTCTTGATCGATCAGAGTGTTGAGTTTTTGTCTTGCATCATAGGGTGACACGATCAGATGCTTAAAATTGTCACGGCGGTAGGGATGTTCAATCAGATCAAAAACCTGTTCCACTTCCCGGGCAATTTCTTGATGGGCGGTAAAAAGCGACAAATCGGTATAGACGCGGGCAGTGCCTTCGTTAAAGTTCCCCGAACCTATATGGCAGTAAAGCTTCATCTGACTCTGTTCGTTATGCCCCTGTTCGTTATGCCCCTGTTCGTTATGCCCCCGTTCTTCACGGCCGATCAAGCAGAGTTTGGAGTGTATTTTTAGACTTGGAATCCCATGGTGCACTTTGACGCCGTATTCCGCCAGAACACGCGTCCATTCGATGTTGGATTGCTCATCGAAACGCGCCTGGAGTTCGATAACGGCAGTGACCTGTTTACCGTTGCGGACAGCATCGATCAGTGACTGCATCACGTGAGACTTTTTGGCCACTCGATAGAGGTTAATCTTAATAAATTTAACGGCAGGATCGTAGGCGGCCTGACGCACCATTTCGGTGAAATGGGAAAACTTATGATAAGGATAATTGAGCATAATATCGCCCAGACTGATGGCCTCAAAGGCATTGGGGCTGCGGCGAAATCCTGCGCTGTCGAGTGCGGGTAACTTTTTGTTTTCAAGGTAACCCCGGCTTGGGTTAGGGAAGTTTATAAAGTCTTTGAAGCTGTGATAACGCCCACCGGGTACCAGACATTCTGTTGAGCTGATATTGAGTTTGTCTTTGAGCATGCTCAGCATATGCTCGGGCATCTCTTTGTCGTACACCAGGCGCACGGGCTCTGCGGTTAAACGTTGTTTTAACCCCTGAGTCATACTTTCTAGCTGGGTTTGTTCGAGTTCATTAGTAATGTCAAAGTCGGCATCGCGGGTGAGTTTCATCGAAAAAACTTCAATAGAGTCATATTCGAAGAACGGCTCAAATAACTCATCGACACAGTAACGGATGATGTTGTCCAATAAAATCAGATATTTCTTGATTTTAGTCTTTTCGGTGGGTAGCTGAACAAAGCGAGTGACATGTTTTGTCGGCACGACCACCAACGCATATTGCTTGCGCCCCTGGCTATGCAAACACACGCTTAAATAGGTGGCATCATTGGTGATGTTGTTGATTAAATTAGGATTGTCGTCGTTAACGATAAGAGGTGTAATATGACGTTTAAGATGATCTTTGAAATATTTTTTTAGCCAATCACCATGAAAATCGCTTAATTGTTTTTCATTAATTAATAAGATATTCCGCCTGACCATTTCCCGAATCAGATCGCTGTAAGTTGTATCGAAACGCTCTTGCAACGATAGCACTTTTGACTGAATTTTTGCCA
>JBLHND010000182.1:0-6482 GCA_047622605.1 Motiliproteus sp.
GGAGACTCGACGATTACTAGTGACTTACCCATGAATAAACCTAAAACTTAAAAAGATGAAGCGTGCGACAGGGTTCAGAAGCGGTCATATATAAGGCCTGTACAAACGCGGGTCAAGCAACCATTTGTTAAACGCATCCTCACAAACGCTCCCTGACCGCTATTTTTGATAGTTATTGGGGGGCAACTTGAGTACTCTGAGTGCAATGTATCTGACCTTGTTGTTTCAATAACTTATGTCTGAGGAAAACAGCTCACTGCTGCTGCTTAGCCTGGTCGCCATCCTAGTTATCGCCCTGTCGGTAAATTACTCTATATACCAACGGCAAGAACGCAATCGACAGCGCGCTATACTGGTCAAAAAAGTCCGTTATGACGCCGAGCAACTCCTCGAAACGCTCAGTATACTCAAACACCTGCAATGCCCGAAACCCGTGCTAGCGCTGCTCAATAATGAGGTAGTCGACATCCTGGCTAGGCTCGCTCGACTCAAGCCTCAAAGCGGCGTCATCGAGCAGTTGCAAAGCCAAATACCCAGGGCGCCCGAACAACCTCAGAGTCTCGATTTAGAAAACGCTAGCACCCTGAAGAAAGCTCAGAATGCGATCCGCATTACCATCAGATTCATCCACCAACTCCGCAGCCGGGGCGCATTATCGAGCCTTAAATGCGACGAACTCTCCAAAGAGCTACAGTGGTTTAGCAGCAAAATAGAGATAGATACCCACACCGATGCCGGTACGCAGTTTCTAAAGAGTGACAAGGCGGTACTGGCCGTATCGCGCTTCAAGCTTGCTAAAGGCATCATCGCACGATTGTCGCACAAAGAACCCAAGCGGCAGATATTAATGGATGAAATCAATCAATTAATTGCTGAGGCCTCAGTTTTTGGCACGCCCTCGGCAGCCACTGAAGCCAAGACCGCTCGCAACAACGAAAATAGCAACGATAACTAACTGACTTCAGGTAACCGTGAAAAACGCCGCTGCACCCCCTGGTCAGTCGAGACCGATTCAAGGAACATCGCCAAAGGGCGCACCCAGAGCGCGCCCTCTCCATACTGAGGCTGATAGACAACCAGTTCCTCATCCGTTTCTGAATGACGGGCGACACCCAACACCTGATATTCGCCACCCTTATAATGGCGATATCGGCCTGCGGGTAACCTGCTATCGATTAAAACCATCTCAACTACACCCCAGCTTCGAGTAAACGATTAAGTAACTGCTTAATTTGTACGACGGTCTCAGGCGTACCCCGCTCCGCCCAAAAGACCGAGACACTGATAGGCGTAGATTCCAGCCCATAAGCATCCTTCGGCAGAGTCTCGATCAACTCCTTGATAAGTGCAAGCGCAGCCGCATCCAGTTCCCCCTCACCTCTGGACCAGCTCCAGCCTTCAGTGAGTCCCTCGTTGGCATAAGAGACCAGCTTAAATATCTGCCAGGGAACCGCCTTTCCCCGCGCCTTTCCTGCAGCCCGGGGGAGCCTGTATGCTACGCAATCACGCTCATCGGCGAGCGCTTCACCTAGCGCACGCGGCATCAATACCCTTACAATCTGTACCTGAAAGCCTGAGCGCATCGCACACTGCCTCAGCAACGCCTGGACACGCTGCCGTGGCGACGGCATCATCCACATCATCGATCCAAAAATGGCAAATAAAATCAATGCGATAACAAACCAATTCATTATATTACCTAGCTATTTACGAACGGCCTATAATAGGCTATTTGTTAGTGACAGGATATCAGACTGAAACCGAGGAACTCATCATGGCCTATCAACACATTTTACTAGCATTGGATTTAACCGACGAGTCCAAGCAGGTGGCCGAAAGAGCGGTCCTGCTAGCGCAGCAGAACGGTGCATCTCTGAGCTTAGTGCATGTTATCGAACCGCTAAGCTTCGCCTATGGCGGCGACGTACCCATGGACCTTTCTACCATTCAAGAGCAACTGGACGCCCAGGCACAACAACAGCTGACGGAATTAGCCGACCAGTTAGAGGTAGCGGTCAAACAGACACTGGTCGTCACCGGTCACACCGAGAGCGAGATCCATCGCATCGCCAAAGAGACCGATACCGACCTGATCGTGGTCGGCAGCCATGGCCGCCACGGCCTGTCCCTGCTACTTGGATCGACCGCTAACGGCGTGCTGCACGGTGCCAAGTGTGACGTCCTGGCCGTGCGCGTTAAAAAGTAAGGCGGACGTAAGCCAAAAGCAGGCTTATAGAAACGATGCGGATTAGCGCATCGCTTCCAGTTCCACCCAACGCTCCATCGCCTGCTCTAACTCCTGCTCGCAGCTCTCCACCGCCGCCAGTCGTTCAGTGACCACCTCTATCGCCAGCTGATAAAATTCGACGCCGGCAACCTCCTGCTGCAAGGCCAGCAGCTGTGATTCGAGGGTCTCTAGACGCTCCGGAAACAGATCCAACTCCCGCTGCAGCTTATAGCTCAGCTTCTTAGGCGCAGGCTTACCAACCTCCGGCTGAGGCTGCGCCAAGGGTTCCTCTTCAACACCTGCGGCATCGGCATCGGCATCGGTAATTTGCGGCATCTCCGATCTAGGAAGCACTCCACCCTGGCGAATCCAGTCTTCATAGCCTCCGACAAACTCGCTGATCGACCCGTTGCGATTAAACACCAGCGTGCTGGTCACCACATTATCGAGAAAGGCGCGATCGTGACTGACCAGCAGCACCGTGCCTTTAAACTCACTCAGGACCTCCTCCAGCAACTCCAGAGACTCCAGATCCAGATCGTTAGTGGGCTCATCGAGAACCAGGATATTGGCTGACTTGCTGAACAGCCGCGCTAACAGCAACCGATTACGCTCACCGCCCGATAACGACTTAACCTTGGCACGCGTCTGCCCGGGAGAGAACAGAAAATCACCCAAATAGCTGATCATATGCCGGCGATTGCCATTAATTTCTACGTAATCACGGCCTTCAGCGACGTTATCGATGACTGTTTTTTCCGGATCCAGCTGTTCTCGCAGCTGATCAAAGTAAGCCACCTCCAGGTTGGTTCCCAGATCCAAGTGACCCGACTGCGGCTGCAACTGCCCCAACAACAAGCGCAATAGCGTGGTCTTACCGACCCCGTTAGGACCAATCAGACCGATACGGTCACCGCGCAGCACCCGCACTGAAAAATCATTGATGATAGTACGGTCACCGTAGCTATAGCTGACGCCCTGAGCATCCACTACCAGCTTGCCAGAGCGTTGCGCCTGCTCCACAGAGAACGTCGCCTTGCCCTGTTGATTACGCCGATCGGAACGTTCGTTGCGCATCGCTTTCAGCGCCCTGACCCGACCCTCGTTGCGGGTCCTACGCGCCTTAACGCCCTGTCTGATCCATACTTCTTCCTGTGCTAAACGCTTATCAAACAACGCATTATGACGCTCTTGATCGGCAAGCACCTGCTCGCGGTACTTCAGAAAGCCTGCGTAATCACTTTCCAGTGAAAAAAGCTTACCCCGATCCAGCTCGACGATCCTATTGGCAACCCGCTGTAAAAAAGACCGATCATGGGTAATAAATATCAGGGTGCCGCGGAACTCGAGCAACTGCTGCTCGAGCCAATCGATGGTATGAATGTCGAGGTGGTTGGTGGGCTCATCCAGCAACAAGATATCAGGATCGACCACCAGCGCCTGCGCCAATGCCACCCGTCGCCGCCAACCACCAGAAAGCTGCTGCATACGGGTCTGAGCCGGTAACTTCAACTTCAGCAATACTGTTTCTACTTTCTGCTCCAGGCTCCAGCCATCGACCGCTTCTAAGCGGTGCTGTAGCTGCTCAAGTTTTCTCATGCCCGCATCGTCATGCGCGTCCATCGCCAGCCGCTCATATTCGGCCCGCAGCACCTGTACATGCTGCAGCCCCGCCGCGACCACCTCGAAGACGGTACGCTGATCGGCATCAGGAAGCTCCTGATCGAGCACGCCTATTCGAATGTCGGGGCTGAGCCACACACTGCCCGAATCGAGCGTCTGCTGACCGTTGATGACTTTGATCAGAGTCGACTTGCCCTCTCCGTTGCGACCGATCAAGGCGATGCGTTGACTCGGATGGACCACCCAGTCAACCTGATCCAAGAGGGGTTTATCACCAAAGGCCAGGGCCGCTTGGTTTAATCTCAAAAGTGCCATAAAAAAATGTTCCAACCTGAAAGAGCGGCATCACGACCAAGACAAAATTGACTCGGCAACGGCCTAGGGTTTGAGCTATTCTACTGCCATACTGGTTAAAGATCGGTAATTGAAACGAAGAGGCTATAGATTTGCAATCCTCCCGAACAGTTCAACTGCATCCTTGTCTGGCGATTTTACGCTGCATCTCCATCCAAAGCCCTCCAATCTCGCATCTTTACCGCATTCTATTTTTTTCTGTGGTGTTACTACTGATAACGCCTAGCGATGTCCAGGCCCTGATAACGCCTGATATCGAACAGCAAGGGTCGGAGCACCCGCAACAGTACCAGCAACAGCGCGTTCTGTATAAAAAGGCAATAAATGCCTTAACACGGCATAATATGACCCTAGCTGCCACCCTCAGCAGCCAGCTAAAAAGCTACCCGCTCTACCCCTACCTGATCTATAAACGCCACAGACTCCAGCTCGACAGACTCGACGCCAGCACCCTGAAGCAGTTCAGTATCGATTTTCCTGACTCCCCACTACCCAACCGACTGCTACGTGCCTGGCTCGGTCATCTGGGCAAGCACAAACAGTGGCAACTGCTGCTCGACAACTATCAACCCCAGGTCGCTAATACCAGCCTGCAGTGCCTGCAACTCTGGGCACTGCAGCAAACGGGTAGCCGTCAGGAGACCTCTAACCAGGTCGCGCGACTCTGGACTCAAGGCAACTCTCAACCTATCGCCTGCGACCCGCTATTTGCAGGCTGGCTAAAGAGCACCGCTTTCACCGAACAGCATGCGTGGGAGCGCTTTTGGTTGGCTTTAGACAAAAACAATCCGAGCCTGGCCAAGTACAGCAGCACCTTCCTTAACCAACCCCGCTGGCAGAAAACGGCTAAGCAGGCGCTACAGCTGCATCTAAAGCCGGAGCAACTGGCACTCATAAATATTGACCCCGACATCGCCGGTTACCAACAATTACTCCACAACAGCCTCAGTCGACTAGGAAGACATGATCCGGCCCTGGCCCTGCTACAGCTACAACGATTTAACGCGACCCTGGTGCTGGATCCTCAAGAAAGGCAGCAACTGCAGCGCTATTTAGGTCTCCGCCTGCTGCGCAACTATCCCGAATCACTAGAGGCACTCAGCAACCAGATCAATCCTAATCAGAGCGATACAATTCTGCTCGAATGGCAACTTCGCAACCTGCTGCTACGCAAGGAGTGGCAGACGATAGATGCCCTGATCGAGAAATTACCAGATCCGGAGCGGCTAAGCAGCCGCTGGCGTTATTGGAAGGCCCGATCGCTAGAAGCCCAACCCCAAGCTGATGCCCAGCAACGCGCCACCGCGCTTTACACCACCCTGGCCGATGAACGCAGCTTCTATGGTTTCTTGGCGGCCGATAATCTGGGTATTGAGTACAACCTCAACAACCATACTACACTACCTGATAAGCCCTATTTGAGAGCGCTGTCTCAGAGTGCCCCTATGCTGCGCGCCCGTGAGTTGCTATATCACCAGCAACGCCATGATGCGCGCAGGGAATGGCGCCAGGCGACGCGCGATTTCAGTCCGCAGCAACTCCTCCAGGCCGCTCAACTCGCGCAACAATGGGGCTGGTACGAACAAGGAATACGCTCTGCAATCAATGCCCGAAAATGGGATGATCTGCTGTTGAGATTTCCGCTGGTCTATGGGACACAGATATCGCAATCAGCCCAGAGCAACAGCATCGATCGCTCCTGGATTATGGCCACCGCCCGCCAAGAAAGTGCCTTCACGCCTGATGCTCGCTCACCCGCCGGGGCCCTAGGCTTAATGCAACTGATGCCTCAAACCGCTAAGGCGACCGCCAAAAAGGCCAAAATTAGCTATCGGGGTCCCCAGCAGCTGACCGTCCCTGCATTAAACATAAAACTGGGGAGTCACTACCTGGGCCGCCTTAGTCGACGCTATGCAAACCACCGGGTCTTGGCTAGCGCTGCCTATAACGCAGGACCCAGCAGGGTTAATCGCTGGCTAAGGCAACGCAAGGACCTGCCCATCGATCTCTGGATCGAGACTATTCCGTTCGATGAGACCCGTAATTATGTCCAAAACGTCCTGAGTTTTTCGCTCATCTACAGCGAGATGCTGGGATTACCCAAGCAGCTGCTCAGGCCGCAGGAGCTGCGGGGAGAGATCCCCAAGACCTGAGCAAGATCCCGGGCAGCAGGTCCTATTACCGAATCAATGAAGGATCAATCAAGACCGTTAATCTCTTTGATCCGATTGTTCACCAGAATCGCCAGACGATCTGATACAAACTTGGGCAGAAAATC
>JBLHND010000183.1:0-6435 GCA_047622605.1 Motiliproteus sp.
AATTCGCCCGCAGGCTTAGGGGGGTTGTCGCTTTCCAAGACCTCGACGACTACCGACGACGCAGGTAAGGCTGTAACGGTGGTAACCGCAGGTACAGTACAAACCACTGTGGCAGTTACGGCATCGGTGACCTCAGCGGATGGCAAGGTGATATCGGCCACCTCGGGGCAGCTGGTGATCAGTCTGGGTCTACCACACGCCGCCAGCTTTTCATTGTCACTGCGGACTCATAATCCCGATCTATGGGTCGAGAAAGATGGTACGGAAAATACCGCGACAGTTCATATGTCGGATCGCTACGGTGTGGCGGTCGAGGGTTCCCGAGTGGTTTTCACGTCTGAAACGGGCGCGCAGTTCAATAGTCCCGGTTCCTGTGTGACCGATATCTCCGGGGGCTGCAGTCTTAACTTCGTCAGCTCGGGAGATCGTCCTGCGGATGGCAGGATTTCTATCATGGCGTATACGGATGGAGAGGAAACCTTTACCGATGGCAATGGTAATGGCCTCTTTGATGCGGGTGAGTTTAATCCAGAGATCTCAGCCGGTGTTCCCAAATATGATCTTGGGGAGGCTTTCCTTGCGACGACTCAGACGGGCAGCGGTGGCGGAAATTCTAACCCTGAGTTTGACGCAAACACCGATACGCTGGTCGATTACGATGGTGACGAGCAGTACAGTGGACCGAATGGCCTGTTTAATGGTCTGCTCTGCAGCGCCTCAGCCGAAGCTGAGGGTCATTGCCCGGAACTGACAGGTAATACAGGCCCCGCGTTGGTGCACCTACATCAGACGACGGTAATGTCGTCCGCACCTTCAACCGCTTCAGATGTCCAGATTTCTCCTGCAGGGCCGTTCGACCTGACCAGCGCTGTCTCGCTCATGGCCATCGTTGGCCACGTAGCGTTAAATTTGCCGCCGGTTTCAGGTTCGACCATCGTGTTCACTACCACTGCAGGAACTCTGGAGGGGATAGTGTCCTTTACGGTGCCAACCAATCGTAATCAAGGCATGTACACCACGCCTACTGCAGTGACCCTAAAAAGCGCTAAGCCTGCTAAAGAAATAGAGGGGACGTTAACGGTCACTGTGACCTCGCCAAGTGGGAAAGTGGCAGTATCAACTGCTGCGGTAACGGATCCTGCCGCTACACCCTAAGTTTAATCTGTATACTGGTTGGCGGGATCTCTGGTCCGTGGATGTCAATAAGAAGCCGCACTCAGTAGTGCGGCTTTTTTATTAGGGTAAGAAGATGAAGTATCGATTAGCCCGGCTGCTATTAACGGTCGTTGCGGTCTTGTCCGCCGGCTGCGCCACCACAGCCCCCTCGAACATCGCCGATTCCTGCGAAATCTTCTACGATAAAGACGACTGGTACGACGACGCCAAGGATAGCTTCGAAAAATGGGGTGTTCCCATCCATGTGCAGCTGGCGATCATCCATCAGGAATCGAAATTCAAGTACGATGCCAAGCCGCCCAAGGATTACCTGCTCGGATTTATCCCCTGGGGACGTAAGTCCTCGGCCTACGGGTATACGCAGGCCCTGGATGGGACCTGGGACTGGTACCGGAATAAGACCGGTAACTGGGGGGCGGATCGCGATGATTTTACCGATGCGGTGGATTTTATCGGCTGGTACGGCACGATGAGTTACCAGCTCGCAGGGATCAGCAAGTGGGATGCCAAGAATCAGTACCTGGCCTATCACGAGGGGCACGGCGGCTTTAAGCGTAAAAGCTATAACAATAAACCCTGGCTGATCAGGGTGGCGGCCAAGGTTGACAGGAATGCGGCGCGCTATCGCGCCCAGTTAGGTCGCTGTAAGGATAAGCTGGAGAGCAGCTGGTGGTGAGGGTGCTTAAGTTTAAAAAAAGCCGCGCAGTGCGCGGCTTTTTAGAGAGGTAGACCTCTGCCTACATCCGCTCCATTACCTCTATTCCCAGCAGATCCAGGCCGCTCTTGAGGGTGCGGGCCGTCACTTGGCTTAGCTGCAGGCGGCTGTTGCGTACCTCGGGATCAATGTCGCTGCGCAGGATAGGGCAGGCTTCGTAGAACTTCATAAACAGGCTGGACAGCTCGTACAGGTAGCCGCAGAGCTGGTGTGGGTAGGCCTCGCGAGCCACCTGATCGACCGTCTCGCTAAACTGCAGCAGCTTGAGTGCCAGGGCTTTTTCCTGGGCTTCGATCAGGGCGATCTGCCCCGGTAGCGCCTCGGGATTTAGGTCGGCCTTGCGGAAGATACTCTGGATTCGAGTATAGGCGTACTGCAGGTAGGGTGCGGTGTTGCCTTCGAAGCTGAGCATGCTGTCCCAGCTGAAGATGTAATCGTTGGTACGGGTCTTGGCAAGGTCGGCGTATTTGATCGCCCCGATGCCGATCTTGCGCGCGGCATCGGCCTGCTCGACATCGTTCAGCCCGGAATCCTTGTTTTTTAACAGCTGGGCGGCGCGGATGACGGCTTCGTCCAGCAGTGCGCTGAGCTTGACGGTGCCGCCGGTGCGGGTCTTAAACGGCTTGCCATCTTCGCCCATCATGGTGCCGAAGGCGTGATGCTCCAGCGAGCAGTGTGCGCTGGCGTAACCGGCCTTGTGGCTGACGGCAAATACCTGCTTCATATGCAGCGATTGGCGGGCGTCGATAAAGTACAGGATTCGATCTGCGTTTAAGGTGTTGCAGCGGTAATCGACCGCCGCCAGGTCGGTGGTGGCGTACAGATAGCCGCCATCCGACTTCTGCACCACCATCGCCAGAGGATTGCCCTCCTTGTCGGTCATGTCATCCAGATAGACCACCCGGGCGCCCTCGTTCTCGACCGCGAGACCTCGGTGTTGCAGGGTCTGGATTACACCGGGCAGGGCGTCGTTGTAAGCGCTCTCGGCGTGGATGTCGCTGTGCTTGAGGGTCACATTGAGCTTGGCGTAGATCTCTTCGCTGTGGGCGATGGAGATGCCGATAAACTGGCGCCACATCTGCAACGCATCAGGATCGCCCGCCTGCAGTTTGACCACGTTGGCCCGTGCCCGGTTGGCGAAGGCCTCATCCTGGTCGAAGCGGATCTTGGACTCACGATAGAAGGTCTCCAAGTCCGAGAGCTTGACCGTGCCCTCGAGAGCGACCTGATCCTGCAGGTGAGTGATCAGCATGCCGAACTGGGTGCCCCAATCGCCGACATGGTTCTGGCGGATCACACGGTGTCCCTGAGCTTCGAGGATGCGCGCCAGGGCATCACCCATGATCGAGGAGCGCAGGTGGCCGACGTGCATCTCTTTGGCAAGGTTAGGGGCGGAGTAGTCGATCACGAGTGTCTGGGGCTGTTCGCACTGCTCGACACCCTGATGGGGGTCCAGGCGTAGTTCGGTGACGCGCTCGGCCAGCCACTGGGGTGAGAGTTTAATATTGATAAAGCCCGGGCCTGCGATCTCGGTATGCTCGGCGATGCCGGCGAGATCGAGGTGTTCCAGGATCTGGCCTGCCAACTCGCGGGGATTGGTTTTCATTCGCTTGGCCGCCGCCATGGCACCATTAGCCTGGTAATCGCCGTGCAGGGGGTTCTTGCCTAGCGCGACCATCGGCTGGCAGTCCACCGGGATTTGCGCGGCGGTCATGGCGTTGCGAAAGCGGCTGTTGAGCAGATCACGGATGTTCATTAAGCGGATACCAGAGTAGCTGGAAGCCTGGCCCTGAGTGGGTCGGCGGGGGCTGTTTTAAAGCAGGCTAGACTACCGGAAAACGGTGCAAACGGCCACAAGCATGGCCATTTTGGGCAGTGTGGGTTGGCATTTTTTGGGTAGAGTGTGGTCCGACAAGGCTGGCAGGGAGCTGCCATCGTCGGACTAAAGTCCGACCCACAAAAAATCTGTCAGGCGGTGTCGAAGAAGTCGTAATCCATTTTTTCTCGTGGCGCTTGCAGGTAATACCCCTGAATATACTGGACCCCGGCGCGGAACAGCTTGGGCATCACATTGGTGCCTTCGACAAGGGGCGCGACGATGGTTTTGTGACCGATCCGCAGGGGTTCGATCAGCTTGTCGAACGCCTCGTGCTTATCGGGATCGATCAGTTCCTGTACAAAGGAGCCATCGAGTTTGATGTACTTCGCGGGGACGTGACGGAGTACGTTTTCAGAGTCTATCGAGCTGCCATAGTGCTTGATGCAGGCGCTGGCATGCAGTTGAGCCAATCCTTGAGTGAAAATATTGGCATATTTGAGATAGGTCCAGGCATCAGACTCGCTGAACTGGAAGACCAGGCTGTCGCCCGGCACCTGGTGCTCGCTAAGCTGGTCGCGAATCCCATGAAGCAGGCGGGGATCCTCGAGCGAGCGTCCGCTGAGATTGATAAAGAGTCGGTTGTTGCAGCCTTTTTTGTGCTCCTCTGCCAGCTGACGGATGCTTTCGGCGATCACCCAGCGATCGAGTTCGGTGCTGACTTCGACATGATCTAGCATGCTCAGGAAGTTGCTGGGGGAGACCTCTTGGTTGTCCTTGTCGATCAGTCGTAGAAGAACCTCGTAAACGCTGTCGTGATCTCCTCGAAGGCTGACAACCGGCTGGAACAGCAGCTTGAAATCATTGTCACGAATCGCCTGGCGCAGCTTCTTGATCGACAGCCCCTTCGTCTCGTTGTCGTCCAGGGTCTGAAGGTGGACACCGTTCCCTCTGGCGTCTTTACTGCGGACCTTCTCAGACGCGATCTGGGCCAGACCCAGTGTATCCTGGACGCTGACGGAGTCCTCGTTGATGGCGGTGATGCCTATGCTGCAGGTGGTGTGGATCTGGGCGCCTGCAGCTTCCGAGAGGCTGCTCTCGACGGCCTTGCAGATCTGCTCCGCCAGGTTGACCGCTTTGCTGGAGTCAGGGTCGGAGTAGATCACCACAAAGGCATCCAGGTTGTAGCGGCAGAGCACATGGGTCCGGTTGACTAGCTTGCTCAGAATCGTTGCGGTATCGCGGACCACCGCATCTATACCGTTGACGCCGATCTCCGCCTTGATGGCGTTGAAGTTATCCAACGAGATATAGAGCAGGTTTGTTTTAAGGTTGGCACGGACAGCCTCCTGAATCGATTGATCAAGACGTTTGGCCAGATACCGCTGATTTTTAAGGCCGGTGACCAGGTCCACTTCGGCCATCGACTCCATTAGCGCATCGTCGCGGATGACCTTGATCAGTAGCTGGGTGCAGATGGCGCGTTCGAAACGTGCCGGGCTGAATTCCAGAGTGGCGCTGAACTTGCTTCCATCGGCGCGATTGATGATCAGTTCTATCTCTTGATTAATGCTGTTGTCGGCATGGTAGGCCTCAAGCTTCGCGTTGAGGCTGCCGAGTTCCTGCTCTGATACCAGGCTGGTCAGGCTCAGCCCCTGCGCGTCCTTGCTCTGCTCAAAGCCGAGCGTCTCCAGCAAGGCCGGGTTGAGATAGATAAGCTCGTTATTGCGATTGAAGAAGCCGATCACCTCCGTGGAGGAGTGCAACAGTTGGCGGTAGCGCTTCTCAGCTTCGAGCAGATGAAATTCGGTCATGCGCCGGCGGCGGCGGTTTTCCAGATGATCAAGCTCGCGGCGGATGATGAGTACCAGCATCTCGGGTTGATCGATGGGGACGACCTCGCAGGCTTTCATCTTCAAGCCCTGGATGCGATGGGCAGGAGAGGCGTCGGGCGCAATGACCAGTACGGGGATGTTTTTGTTATAGACTTTTAGAACACAGGCCAGTATTTGCAGTGATAGCTCGATACCCTGGCGATAGATGATGATGTCCCAGTGGCCGGTTCTGAATGCTTGTTTTAATTGGATTTCAGTGTCGACGGCTTCCGTTTTAGGTATAAGTCGGGCGCTGCGCAGTAGTGTCAGAATTGGCTCTGAAGTCTGGGTGTCTGCACCAATAAAGAGGATGTTCAAATTCTGACGCACTTTCTGCATATGTGACTTCCATATCCTAGGATGGCCGTTAAGCAGGCTGATGTCTAAGGTTACAGGTTTACACAGCAACAATCATCGCTTCAGGATCACAAATAAGCTGGCAAGCAGCGCAGTCGTAATAACAGGGGATAACTGGGATAGGAGAGGGTTTGCAATAAAGATGGCTGGGGTGGCAGGATTCGAACCTGCGCGTGACGGGATCAAAACCCGCTGCCTTACCGCTTGGCTACACCCCAACAGAGTAAAGACTACTCCAGATGGTTCTTCTTCGTACATTCTCATTCAAAGTATGGTGGCTATGACTAGATTCGAACTAGTGATCCACCGACATCATAAAGAGCGAGTGATGTGCTCTGTTCTTTGTGATGCTGCGTTCTTTCTTCGTTCTTTCTTCGTACATTCTCATTCAAAGTATGGTGGCTATGACTAGATTCGAACTAGTGATCCACCGACATCATAAAGAGCGAGTGATGTGCTCTGTTCTTTGTGATGCTGCGTTCTTTCTTCGTTCTTTC
>JBLHND010000184.1:0-6413 GCA_047622605.1 Motiliproteus sp.
TGGTTAGCTAGGCAGCCTGTCGAACTTAACACTGATCTACTGCGGAAAAGCCGACTTTGGCCATTTTTCACTCTATTTTTCGTTTAATAGAACCACTATTAGCCTCAAAATAGTTCGAAAACCGCCTCAAATCGGCCTTCCCCTCGCTACGACCGGTCAAGTCCGACAGGCTGCTAGGCAGTCAAGTGCTCTTTACGCCTCTACAGTAGGGATCACCGTCGATGCCGCTTGGGTGTAGCTGGCGATCTCGTCAAAGTTGAGGTAACGGTAAACATCATCAGCCATGGTGTTGAGGTCTTTGGCATAGACCATGTATTCCTCAAAGGTCGGGATGCGACCCAGTGTGGCTCCTACCGCTGCCAGCTCGGCAGAGGAGAGGTACACGTTGGCACCATCGCCCAGACGGTTGGGGAAGTTACGGGTAGAGGTCGATATCACCGTGCTCTTGGCTGCAACCCGTGCCTGGTTGCCCATGCACAGTGAACAGCCAGGCATCTCGGTACGTACGCCAGCGCGGCCATAGATGCCGTAGTAGCCCTCTTCGACCAGCTGGGCCGCGTCCATCTTCGTTGGCGGTGACATCCACAGTTTGGTAGGCAGTTGCCCATCCACCTTGTCCAGGATCTTACCGGCGGCACGGAAGTGGCCGATGTTGGTCATGCAGGAGCCGATAAACACTTCGTCGATCTGGGTACCGGCGACCGCAGATAGGACCTTGACGTCGTCTGGATCGTTAGGGCAGGCCAGCAGCGGCTCGGTGATGGTCGCCAGGTCGATTTCGATCACAGACGCGTAATCGGCATCGGCATCGGCGCTCAGCAGTACCGGATTGGCCAGCCACTCTTGCATCGCGGTGACACGACGGCTGATGGTGCGTACATCTCCGTAACCCTGGGCAATCATCCACTTCAACATCACGATGTTGGAGTTCAGGTACTCGCGGATAGGCGCTTCATCAAGCTTGACAGAGCAGGCCGCCGCGGAGCGCTCGGCCGCCGAGTCGGACAGCTCGAACGCCTGCTCGACCTTCAGGTTAGGCAGACCCTCGATCTCGAGGATGCGACCAGAAAACACGTTTTTCTTGCCAGCTTTAGCCACCGTCAGTTCGCCGGTCTGGATCGCCGCATAAGGGATCGCATTAACCAGGTCGCGCAGGGTGATACCCGGCTGCATCTCGCCTTTAAAGCGAACCAGCACAGATTCTGGCATATCCAACGGCATGACGCCGGTCGCGGCAGCGAAGGCTACCAGGCCAGAACCTGCAGGAAAGGAGATGCCGATCGGGAAGCGGGTATGCGAATCGCCACCGGTGCCGACAGTGTCAGGCAGCAGCATGCGGTTCAGCCAGGAGTGGATGATGCCGTCACCCGGACGCAGGGACACACCACCGCGGTTCATGATGAAGTCTGGCAGGGTGTGGTGAGTGTTGACGTCGACAGGCTTAGGGTAAGCGGCGGTGTGACAGAACGACTGCATGGTCAGATCGGCAGAGAAGCCCAGGCACGCCAGGTCTTTGAGCTCGTCGCGCGTCATAGGACCGGTCGTATCCTGAGAACCCACGGTGGTCATCTTAGGCTCGCAGTAAGTGCCGGGGCGTATGCCCTCGACGCCGCAGGCCTTGCCAACCATCTTCTGTGCCTGTGAGTAACCCTTACCGGTGTCTACGGGATCGACCGGAAGTGCGAACAGATCGCTGTCTCCCAGACCCAGCGCTTCACGTGCTCGGGTTGTCAGGCCACGCCCGATGATCAGCGGAATACGACCGCCGGCCTGGACTTCGTCGAACAATACCGGTGTCTTCAGAGTGAACTCGCTGATGACTTCGCCAGCGGCGTTCTTCACGACACCTTCGTAAGGGTAAACGTGGATCACGTCGCCCATGTGCATCTTGTCAACGTCCATTTCGATCGGCAGGGCACCCGCATCTTCCATGGTGTTGAAGAAAATAGGCGCAATCTTGTTGCCGAAGCAGTAGCCGCCCGCACGCTTGTTGGGGATGTTGGGGATATCGTCGCCCATAAACCAGAGTACGGAGTTGGCGGCAGACTTACGCGAAGAACCGGTGCCGACGACATCACCGACGTAGACCAGTTGGTGACCCTGAGTCTTGAGTTCGTCTATCTGTTTGAGCGGGCCGACTTTGCCAGCGACGTCCGGCGTAATGCCGTCACGAGCGATCTTCAGCATGGCATTGGCGTGAAGCGGCACATCCGGGCGGGTAAAAGCATCGGGTGCCGGAGAGAGGTCGTCAGTGTTGGTTTCGCCGGTGACCTTAAAGACGGTCAGGGTGATCTTTTCAGCCAGGCCGTTCTTAGAGGTAAACCAATCAGCATTAGCCCAGGAGGTCATGACCTGTTTGGCAAAGGTATTGCCCGCGTTCATCTTATCCTGCACATCGTGGAAGGCATCAAAGACCAGCAGGGTGCGCGACAGTGCTTTCACGGCAGTCGGTGCCAGAGCCTCGTCGTCCAGCGCGTCCATCAGCGGCGCGATGTTGTAGCCGCCGAGCATGGTGCCCAGCAGTTCGATCGCTTTCACGGTGCTGACCAGTGGTGAGTTCGACTCATTCTTGGCGACGGCGGCCAGAAAGCCAGCCTTAACATAAGCGGCCTGGTCTACACCGGCAGGGATACGGTTTTCCAGCAGCTCCATCAGGAACGCTTCTTCGCCGGCAGGTGGGTTTTTGAGTAGTTCTACCAGGGCGGCAGTTTGATCGGCGTCCAATGGCTTGGCGGGGACACCGAGAGCAGCGCGTTCTTCGACATGTTTGCGATAAGCTTCAAGCACAATTAATCCCTCGTTATCAACAGAGTCGGAACCTGCGCAGATCCGAGAAGGTCACTGTTGGTATTTCAATCAGTTTCAAATTTAAGGGCAGGATTATAGCGTAAGCCGTGGCCTAAGTTAAGTATTGTCGACAATCCTGAGGCTTATACTTTGGCTGGGTACGGGTTTTTGTGTTTGATTTATAAGGGCATTTGTTGGGCTTATAGCGAAAATAGCGGTCGTTAATAGCGATTCTTAATAGTGGTGCAGGCCTCGACAGATTGCGTTGGGCATCGGAGAATGTGGTTCTTGATTGGATCTGGTTTTTATTTTGAGTGGACTACCTTTATGACAGCGTCAACGATAGATACCCCTTTAGATACCCTCTCGGTGTCCACCGCGCTTCTGCTGGAGCCGATTCTGAGTTTTTTGCAATGCGAAACACCCGAAGCCTGGATTCGGGCCGCACTGTTGAATCAGGATCTACTGCTGATCGATCATGCGAATTGCGAAAAAAAGGCCGCCAGCATGGCGATGAGTCTGATCCATAAGTATCGCGAACGTACCGATCTGTTGGTGAAAATGGCCCGCCTGGCCCGGGAAGAGTTGCTGCACTTTACTCAGGTGCTGGCGATCATGAAGAAGCGTGATATCCATTACGGACATGTCACTGCGTCGCGATACGGGGCGGGATTTCAGCGCCATATTCGTACCTATGAGCCGGCAGCCCTGGTGGACAAGCTGATCATCGGTGCCTATATAGAGGCGCGCTCCTGTGAACGGTTCGCTAAGCTGGCCCCCTTCCTGGATGCGGAGTTACAGAGTTTTTATCTGTCGTTGTTGAAATCTGAATCACGCCATTATCAAGATTATATTGCGCTGGCCCAGGCGTATGCCCAGGAAGATATTGAGCCTCGGATCAGGCTGATCGGCGAGGTTGAAGCGGAGCTGATACTATCGCCCGACACTCAGGTTCGCTTTCATAGCGGGGTTCCAGGGTAGCCCCTCGCTGCGGCCCGTAGGCTGGAATGCAATCCCAGCAGTATACTTAGTAGATCGTTACGGCGCCCGGGTTGATGATGCAGAGGACATCCAATGCCTCAAGGCTGGTGTCGAGGGCGATCAGGTTCAGGTCTTCCGGGGTGAGTGCTAAGTTACCTAGAGCGATCGAATTCAGCTGCTTGAGCTGCTGATCGACGTCGCGGCCTTTCATTTCAGGCTCCATGCAGTTAGTGATCTGTAGTGCCAGATGTAGCAGCTGGCATTCGTGGGCATAGTCGCCGCAAGCCTCTGGAAAGTGCTGAAACTTAACGGGCATCCACAATTGCGGAGGAAGGCGCCAGTGCTCTAGCAGGGTCGCCCCCAGTTCCGCCGCGCTGAACCCCAGCCATTCGTGCTCAAGAGCCGCCAGTTTTGCATCGCGGGCCTTAGACGCTTCCAGTAACTCCTCGTATTCAGTCGGTAGGCGAGTCATTAGAATCAGCCGGCCGATATCGTGGAACAGGCCGGTTAGAAACTGTGCTTCGCCTTTGGTTCTCTGGGTGGCGCAGGCGAGTTTTTTGGCGATCAGGCCACAATAAACGCTGCGATGCCAGAAACTGTCCATGTCGAACAGGTCGGAGGAGATGTTGCTAAAGGCATCGGCCGCCGATGAGGCGAAGACCAGAGAGCGTAGCTGGGTGGTGCCGATCAGGTTGACCGCTCTGGAGACCGAGTCTATCTGCGAGGGGAAGCCATAGAAGGCACTGTTGACCAGTTTTAATAGCTGCGCCGACAGCGCGGGATCGTGATTGATCACCGAGCCGATGTCGTCGATGGAGGCGTTCTCAGAGTCGATCAGTTCATTGACCCGGATCACGACGTCGGGTAATGATACCAGCTGGTCGATTCCCTCGATTAGTTCTTTTGGGGTCATGGTTGGCGCCCTCGATGCGGTGATAACAGAGTTATATCACAGTAAACGGTGCTGCCCGGTTTTGTTTGGGTGTAGAGGGGGGGTAACAGTGACTTAGGGGGCCTGAGGTATAGGGAATGACGTTAGTTGGTGCTGGCCGTCGGTATGCCATTGTAGATACCAGCCCAGGTCGTCCCAGTCGCCGAGAACGATGCGCTGCTGAGGATTCCCCGCAACCTGGTGAATATCGGGGCGATGAGTATGTCCGTGAATCAGCACATTGAGGCCCTGTGACTGCAGCCGTCGACTCACTTCTGCCGAGGTCACATCCATTATTTGGGCTGATTTGTAGCTCTTGGCCTTGCCGCTTTTACGCTTGATGTCGTTGGCGATGCGGCGACGCAGTGCCAGGGGGATGTGGCGCAGCAGACCCAGGGTCAGCGGGCTGCGGATAAACCGGCGGAAGCGTTGATAGGATCTGTCATCCAGGCACAGACTGTCGCCATGCATAAGCAGTGCCGGTGTGCCATACAGGTCAATCCTCGAGGGATCGTCCAGCAGAATGGCGCCGGCCTGACGACAAAATTTCTGCCCGATCAGGAAATCACGATTGCCGTGCATCAGATAGACGGCGGTGCCCTGAGCGCTCAGCGTCTTAAGCCGAGCAGCGACCTCCCGGTGTAAGGGGGTTTGATCATCATCACCCAGCCAGACGTTAAAAAAATCGCCCAAAATATAGAGGGCATCTGCCTGAGAGGCATGTTGATCAAGAAAGTCGTAAAACGCCCGCGTAATCAGCGGGCGCTCGCTCTGTAGGTGCAGATCAGAGATGAACAGGGTGCTCATGCTTAAGTGATCTACTCGCCAATGTCTGCAGAGGTGATGACCACATCTTCGGCAGGAACATCCTGATGGCCGGCGCGGCTGGTGGTCTTAGTGGCCTTGATCTGATTGACCACATCCATGCCTTCGACCACCTTGCCGAATACCGCGTAGCCCCAGCCTTCGCTGGTCTTACCGCGGTGATCCAGAAACGCGTTGTCTGCCAGGTTGATGAAGAACTGCGATGAGGCGCTATGCGGATCCATCGTCCGGGCCATGGCCAGGCTGCCGATCACGTTGATCAGGCCGCTGTCCGCTTCGTTGTCGATCGGCGCCTGGGTGTCTTTTTGTTGCATGCCGGGTTCAAAGCCACCGCCTTGAACCATAAAGCCGTCGATGACGCGGTGGAAAATGGTGCCGTCGTAGAAGCCGCTGCGAACATACTCTTCGAAGTTGGCGCAGGTCTTAGGTGCTTTTTCTGTATCGAGTTCGATCTTGATATCACCGAAATTGGTATGCAGGGTAATCATGGGTAACTCCTAGGGATTGGGCGAATTGTCTGAATAAGAACCGCGCGCGGATTTATTGGGCGCCATTATATGACAGCCACTGCTTAGCCGTCGAATCGACACGCTCGATCGCTGCGATTTTTCGACCGAATTCTCAGGGCAGGAGGCTCGCCTTAACGATCATGATGGGCTCGACCGGGACATCGCGAAAGCTGTATTTGGTGGTCGTCGAGGCGTGTTTGATCTTATTGACCAGCGCCATCCCCTCGACAACCTCACCGAATACCGCATATCCCCATTTGCCTGGCGCGTAATCGAGACTGCTGTTGTTGTTGACGTTGATAAAGAACTGCGCCGTTGCGCTGTGGGGGGCGCCGGTGCGAGCCATGGCGATAGTCCCGATCCGGTTGTTGAGGCCGTTG
>JBLHND010000185.1:0-6381 GCA_047622605.1 Motiliproteus sp.
TTTGGCGAAACCAAGCCGGTTGCCAGCAATGATACCCGCGAAGGCCGTGCCGAAAATCGTCGCATCGAGGTCATCATCGTGAATGATTAACCCGCCCTGTTCCTCGAGGGTTTACTGAATGGGCCGCCGCACAGGGCGGCCCATTTTTGGCTATGTAAGGGTGGTATAGCGCACATGCCGTCCTTCCCGGGCAAACCCCAGCACCTGGATGCCGGCCTGTTCAGCGAGTCGGATCGCCAGGGCCGTGGGCGCGGAAACCGCGACCAGGTTGCCGATGCCAACACTGGCGGCTTTATGGATGAGTTCGTAGCTGGCGCGACTGGACATCAGCAGAAATCCCCGAGTGCGGTCGATCTGCTTGGCAACCAGGGCGCCGATGAGTTTGTCCAGGGCGTTATGCCGACCCACATCTTCGCGGAGCTGCAGTATATCGCCCTCCAGGCTGCACCAGGCTGCGCCATGGACTGCGCCAGTGAGCGCCTGCAGAGGTTGGTGGGCATTCAGTTGAGCAATGGCCCGCTGTACGGCGGCATCGCTAAGGCTAGGGGCATCGGTAACCGCCTTTACCGGGCGGATGGCCGTCGAGAGCGAGTCGCCGCCGCACAGGCCACAACCGGTGCGCCCGGTGAGGTTACGTTGGCGCTGTTTGAGTAACTGTTCCTGGCGCGCAGAGACCTGCAGATTAATCTCGATCCCCTCGGCACGGGGACTGATTTCGATACTGTAGAGCTGTTGCGGCTGCTCGATAATCCCTTCGCTGAGGCTAAAACCCAGCGCGAACTCCTCCAGATCGCAGGGTGAGGCCATCATCACGACATGGCTGATGCCGTTGTAACAAAGTGCGACTGGGACCTCTTCGGCCAAGCAGTCCTGGACCCTGGAGAGGGTCCCTCGCTGCCAGCGCTGGACGCTAGAACCGCTGGTCGGCGGCGGCAGATCGACGTCAGGGCCGGTATCCTCGAGTTCGGCCCGCGTCATGATGGCTTGGATTTCCCTGCTTCCCGGCGTTGTTGCAGCAGGCTATGCTGACGCTTATGGTCGGCCGCAAAATTCTGCTGCCAGAGCGAGGGTTCGGTGACTTTTTCAATGCCCACGGCGGTGACCTTGTACTCCGGGCAGTTGGTGGCCCAGTCGGAGTTATCGGTGGTGATCACGTTGGCGCCGCTTTCTGGATGATGGAAGGTGGTGTAGACCACCCCCGGTTGCATCCGCTGGCTGATCTTGGCACGCAGGACCGTCTGCCCGGCGCGGCTGGTGATGCCCAGCCAGTCACCGTCCTGAATACCGCGATCTTCGGCATCCTGGGGATGGATCTCGAGCCGGTCTTCGTCGTGCCAGGCCTGATTCTCGGTACGGCGGGTCTGGGCGCCGACATTATATTGCGACAGCACTCGGCCGGTGGTCAGGATCAGCGGGTATTTGCGGCTGACCTTCTCGGTGGTCGGGACAAACTCGGTTATTACGAACTGGCCGCCGCCCGCTGGGAAAGACTCCGGGTGCATGATCGGCATGCCTTCAGGGTACTCGTCATTACAGGGCCACTGGATACTGCCCAGACGCTCCAGCTTTTCGTAACTCACGCCGGTGAAGGAGGGGGTCAGGCTGGCGATCTCATCCATGATCTCGGAGGGGTGGCTGTAATCCATGGGGTAGCCCAGAGCGGTACTGAGTTCCATCGTGATCTCCCAGTCCGCCTTGCCGGCCAGGGGGGCAACGACTCGGCGGACCCGATTGATACGGCGCTCGGCATTGGTGAAGGTGCCATCCTTCTCCAGGAAGGTGGAGCCGGGGAGCAGCACATGGGCAAACTTGGCCGTTTCGTTGAGAAACAGGTCCTGGACCACCAGCAGTTCCAGCGAGCGCAGTGCGGCTTCGACATGGTGAGTGTTAGGATCCGACTGGGCCATATCTTCGCCCTGCACGTACATTCCCTTGTAGCTGCCATGGATCGCCTCATCGAACATGTTGGGAATCCTGAGTCCCGGTTCGGGGTCCATAGGGATGCCCCAGACCTGCTCGAAGCGCGCCCGGACAGCCGCATCGCCGACCGCTTGATAGCCCGGGAGCTCATGCGGGAACGAGCCCATGTCGCAGGAACCCTGAACGTTGTTCTGGCCCCGCAGCGGGTTGACTCCGACCCCGGAGCGCCCGATGTTACCGGTTGCCATCGCCAGATTGGCAATGCCCATCACCATGGTGGAACCCTGGCTGTGTTCGGTCACCCCCAGTCCGTAGTAGATCGCGGCATTACCCGCCTGGGCATAGGCCAGTGCGGCCTGACGGATACGTTCGGCGGACACGCCGGTGATCGGCGCGAGCGCCTCGGGCGAATTTTCCGCAGCACTGATAAAAGCGCGCCACTGCTGGTAGGCTTCATTTTCACAGCGCTGCGCGATAAAGGCCTGGTCTTCGAGGCCTTCGTTAACGACCACATGAGCCAGGGCATTGATCAGGGCGACGTTGGTGCCCGGGCGCAGTGGCAGATGCAGCGCGTCCTTAAGATGTGGGGTGCTGAGCAGATCGATCTCACGCGGATCGGCCACGATCAGCGTGGCACCCTGGCGCAACCGTTTGCGCAGCTGTGAGCCGAACACCGGATGGGCGTCGGTTGGATTGGCGCCGATCACCAGGATAACATCGGCATCCAGGACCGATTCAAAGGTTTGGGTGCCGGCCGATTCCCCCAGCGTCTGTCTGAGTCCGTAGCCCGTGGGGCTGTGGCAGACGCGGGCACAGGTATCGATGTTGTTATTGCCAAACGCGGCCCGCACCATCTTCTGCACCAGATAGGTCTCTTCGTTGGTGCAGCGCGAAGAGCTGATGCCGCCGATGCTGGTCCGCCCGTGTTCTGCCTGGATCTCCTTGAAGCGCCGGGCGGTATAGGCGATCGCCTCTTCCCAGCTGACCTCCTGCCAGGGATCATCGATGCTGTCGCGGATCATCGGTGTCTTGATCCGGTCTTTGTGGGTGGTGTAGCCGAAGGCAAACCGTCCCTTAACACAGGAGTGCCCCTGGTTGGCGGCCCCCCCCTTGTAGGGGACCATGCGCACCAGCTGATCGCCCTTGAGTTCGGCCTTGAACGAGCAGCCTACGCCACAGTAGGCGCAAGTGGTGATAACGCTGCGTTCGGGTTGGCCCAGCTCGATCAGGCTTTTTTCGGCCAGGGTCGCGGTCGGGCAGGCCTGTACGCAGGCGCCACAGGAGACACAGTCGGAATCCATAAAGTTAGTCGACCCGGTGCTGACCTTAGAGTCAAAGCCACGTCCGGCGATGGTCAGGGCGAAGGTGCCTTGGACCTCTTCACAGGCCCTGACACAGCGCGAGCAGAGGATGCACTTACTGGGATCGAAGCTGAAATAGGGGTTGGATTCGTCTTTGGGCAGGTCCAGGTGGTTGCTGCCCTCGAGGCCGTAACGCACCTCGCGCAGACCCACGGCGCCGGCGACATCCTGAAGTTCGCAGTCACCGTTGCTGGGACAGGTGAGGCAATCCAGCGGGTGGTCGGAGATATACAGCTCCATGATGTTGCGGCGTAGCACGCCCAGTTTTTCGTTCTGGGTGCAGACCTGCATGCCCTGTTCTGCCGGCGTGGTGCAGGAGGCCGGATAGCCGCGCCGACCTTCGACCTGCACCGCACAGAGACGACAGGAACCAAAGGCTTCCAGGTTGTCGCTGGCGCAAAGCTTGGGAATCGTGATGCCCGCCAGGGCGGCGGCGCGCAGTACCGAGGTCCCCTGAGGGACGGTCACGGTCATACTATCGATGCTAAGAGTCACGAGAACATCTGAAGTCGACGCAGGCGTTCCTAGGTCGCGGTCAATAAGGGCAGGATCGAAATATTCAAGCATGGTCGTTCTCCTCAGCGAGGCGTTGTTCAGCCGCAGCCGCTTTGGGTAAGAAATCGTCGGGGAAAAAGGCGAGGGCGCTGCGCACCGGATTAGGCGTCATGCCGCCCATGGCGCACAGCGAGCCAAATTCCAGGGTGTCGCAAAGATCGTTAAGTAGTGCCAGGTTGGCATCACGATTCTCGTCGCCAATGATCCTGTCGATAACCTCGACCCCGCGGGTGGAGCCGATTCGGCAGGGCGTGCATTTACCACAGGATTCGACGACGCAGAATTCCATCGCAAAACGAGCCTGCTGCGCCATATCGACGCTGTCATCGAACACCACGATGCCGCCGTGACCGAGCACCGCACCTACTGCTGCGAAGGCTTCATAATCGAGCAGCGTGTCCCACTGACTCTCGGGTAGATAGGCGCCCAACGGGCCGCCGACCTGCACCGCACGTAGGGGCCTGCCACTGGCGCTGCCCTGGCCATAGTCCTGCAACAGGGTGCGCAGACTCGTGCCGAAAGCCAGTTCGATCAGGCCGCCACGCTTGGTATTTCCCGCCAGCTGAAACGCTAGGGTGCCGCGTGAGCGCCCCATCCCAAAGTCGGCGTAAGCCTGGCCCCCCTCGGCCAGAATATAGGGGATCGCGGCGAGCGAGAGCACGTTGTTGACGACCGTGGGCCGTCCAAACAACCCGACCAACGCCGGTAGCGGCGGTTTAGCGCGGACCAGGCCGCGTTTGCCTTCGAGACTCTCCAGCAGCGAGGTCTCTTCGCCGCAGATGTAGGCACCGGCACCGAGGCGCACCTCCAGTCGGAAATGCTGCCCGCTGCCACACAGGTCATCACCGAGATAACCCGCGGCAGTCGCCAGTTCTATCGCCTGATTGAGGATCAGCTGCGCCTGGGGGTATTCCGAGCGCAGGTAGATATAGCCCTGGGTGGCACCGACCGCAAGACCGGCGATGCACATCCCCTCGATCAGCAGGTAGGGGTCTGCTTCCATCAGCAGGCGGTCGGCGAAAGTTCCTGAGTCTCCTTCGTCGGCGTTGCAGACAATATATTTCTGCGCGCTGGGATCGCTGGTCGGGGCATCCAGCACCGTCTGCCATTTGATTCCGGTGGGGAAGGCAGCGCCGCCACGACCGCGCAGGCCGGATTTTTTAACCTCGTCAACAATCGCCTGGGAGGTGCTTGCCAGGGCCTTTTTCAGCCCCTGGAAACCCGCGTGAGCCAGATAGTCATCGAGTGACAGCGGGTCGGTGATCCCCGCTCTGGCAAAGGTCAGGCGTTGCTGACTCTTAAGATAGGGTATCTCCTCGGTCAGCCCCAGGCACAGCGGATGCTCACGCGCGCCGCTGAGCATGCCCGCTTCCAGCAGCGCCGGAATATCGTTGCTGGTGACGGGGCCATAGGCGACGCGACCCTCGGGTGTCTCCACCTCCAGCAACGGTTCAAGCCAGAACAACCCGCGGGAGCCGTTACGCACGATCTGCAGTTCATCGCCGCGCTTGCGAGCCTGGCGTTCGAGTTCCGTGGCGACCTGGTTGGCACCCAGTGACAGGGCGGTGGTATCACGAGGGATATAGACAGTCACATTTAATAAGTCCGGCATCACTTAAACTCCAGGGGCAGGGTCGAGAGTTGATCGAGAAGTTGGTCAAACCGCTGTGGATTGACGTTGCCGATAATCTCGTCGCCTACCCGAACAGAGGGCCCACAGGCGCAGTTGCCGAGGCAGTAGACCGGCTCCAGGCTGTATTCCCGGTCCGGGGTGGTCTGGTGATAGCCGATGCCCAGAGTGGTCTGAGCATGCTGTTCCAGTGCCTTGGCGCCGCGGGCCTGACAGGCTTCGGCGGCACAGATCTGAAGCACATTGCGTCCGGGTGGTGCCGTGCGGAAGTGGTGATAAAAACTGATCACTCCCTCGATCTCCGCACGGGTCTGCTGCAGTGCCGTGGCTATGATCGGAATCGCCGCCGCAGGAATATAGCCGAGCTGCGTCTGAATCCCATGAAGAATAGGCAGCAGGGCACCGGGTTGCTGTTTCAGTTGCTCGACCTGGGTGGTTATGGCCGTGCGCTCAGCTGCAACGTTTTCGCTCATCTCGTCTACCGTTTGTTGTTATATTTCAGCTTTTTTCAAGCTGGTTTTGAGTGCTTAGCTAACGCATCGTAGCAGCTGATGCAGTAGTCACCTATTACCTTCCCTGAGTAATTTCTACCCTGGCGGGCCGCTTTTTTCTTATGAAACCTTCGTTTAAGTATATCCGGCCAGGAAGTTGAATTTCTAACCAGATACGACTCTGGGGTGCCGTTTTGCGCCACGGCTGCTTTTCTCAGAAGACCGTCTGACGTTGAAAAGAGGGGGATTCATCCATGATAAACAGCTATTTAATAAAAGGGTAAAGCCGGCAATCTGCGGATGCCTAAGGCGGTGATCTGCAGTAGACTGCGCGCTGGAATTGCCCAGCACGCTTTGATGTACCTAAAACAGAGGTTAGATAGTGATTAAAAATTTCTTATCAGCATCCATACTGGCAGCCACC
>JBLHND010000186.1:0-6328 GCA_047622605.1 Motiliproteus sp.
ATGCTGGGTAGTTTATTGGGTTGGAAATTTACGTTGCTTTATGTCGCCATCGGCATGGGGGTTGGCATTATCGGGGGGGCGTTTCTGGATTTTATTCATGCCGAAACCCTGCTCCAGCCTTTTGCGTCCAAAGCCTTCAACCAGGGTGCCTCAGCCATTACCAGGGCCAACGCGACGGCCAACGCGACGGCCAACGGCACGGCATCCCAGAGTCCCCGGCTGTCATTGAATCAGCGTCACCAGTTTGCCAAACAGGAGTTGGCAGTAATTTTTGAGCGGGTATGGAAGTGGGTCTTTATCGGTGTAGGGCTCGGTGCGGCCTTGCACGGATACATTCCAGCCGAGTGGATTGAAACCTATCTGAGCAGCGAGCACTGGTGGTCGGTTCCCGCGGCGGTGCTTGTCGGTATTCCGCTCTACTCAAATGCAACCGGGGTGATACCCGTGATGGAAAGTCTGATAATAAAAGGTCTTCCGGTGGGTACTACTCTGGCTTTTTGCATGAGCACGGTAGCGGCGAGTTTTCCTGAATTCATTCTTCTAAAACAGGTCATGCAGTGGCGTTTGCTCGTCATCCTGTTTCTGCAGTTGCTATTGTCATTTACGCTCATCGGCTGGATATTTAATGCCGTATCTACTTCTATACTCTAAGGAACCTGTTCAGCGGTTCCCTAACCACGAGGGCAACGAAGATGAACAACATACAGGTATTAGGCAGTGGTTGTGCTAAGTGTATTAAGACTGCACAGAGGATCGACGACATCATTGCTGAACAGGGGATTGAAGGTGATATTACCAAGGTCTCCGATCCGGAAACCATTATGAATTATGGTGTTATGCAGACCCCGGCGGTGGTTCTCAATGGCGTGGTGGTTCATACCGGATCCATCCCACACCGAGATCAAATTATAAGTTGGTTTGGTTGATGTAGCAGCAGGTAAATAGCTAAGGGAGTCACTTATGTACCAGGATATGGTAGAAAACATCAAAACTCAGATGCAGCCGGTTATGGCTCTGGCTGAAACCAACAAAGCAACGCTGGAGGCCTTGGCGACGCTGCAGAAGAACAGCCTGCATGAGGTGATGAAAACGGGCATGGATCAGTTTCAGGCGCTGGCACAGTGCCAGGATCCGCAGGTCGCTATGGCGTTGCAGGCTGATTTTTATAGGGAGCTGGGCGCTAAGATGACGCGTACGACCGAGCACAGCATCGCCGCCATGACGACGGCTAAAGACGCCTTTACTGCCGCTCTAGATGTCGCTGCCAGGAAGACGGTTGCCGATGTCGGAATGGCCACCAAGCACCCGGCAACTAAGTAATTAACGGCCAGAAGTCCCCTTAAGCCGCACTTCGAGAAAACAGGCAACCCCCTGGCTGGATATCTCCGGCCAAGGGGTTTTTGTCTTAGCCATCCAGCAGCAAAATAAGCAGCACGGTTGTTGCCGCGATCAATAGCGCTTTAATACCGCTCCAGATCAGGCTGCCTGTACCTACCTTGGCGAGAAACATCCCCAGGAAAAAAACCTCGGCAAAGGCGACTGCTATAGCCATGGCGATAGGGCTATAGGTCATTGTTAGCCCCGCTTGTGCCAGCCATAGCGGCGCGATAATAAGCAGCGCGAAAAGTAACGGCGACAGCCCATTCACCAACGCAATACATATCGGAATAACGCGCGTCGCGGTACTTTGAATGCTGCTATCAAGATCGGCGACCATCGCGCGTTGCAATTCGGACAGTGCTGAATACCACCGCAGTACCCGCAGGCTGTATTTATTGCCAGCGGTCGCTAAGTAGCTTGCGGGCACTATAGTAAGGTTAGCTTTATAATTAAGTCGAGCATGGAATGCCTGATACTCCTACCAACAGTGCGGATCAGCACCAGCTATCTCTGGATCAACTCTGCCAACGTTTAGGGTGCAGTCTCAAAGGGCTTAGCCAAGTTGAAGCGCAACAACGGCTGGATAAATACGGCCAAAATAGACTCGAGGCCAAGCATCGCAGGCCCGAGATTCTGAAATTTCTGCGCCAATTTAAGAACTTTTTTGCCCTGCTGCTTATGTTTGGTGGCGCTCTGGCGTTGCTGGCAGAGCGTCTCGATCCCGGTCAGGGCAACCGTTATATCGCCTATGCCCTGATCGCCGTCGTGCTGCTCAATGGTATTTTCACCTACGTCCAGGAGCGAAAAAGCGAGCAGATACTGGAGAGTTTTCGCCATATGCTCCCCAGTCAGGTGCTGGTTTGGCGCGATGGACGAAAACAGCAGATCGATGCGCGGTGGGTGGTTCCCGGTGATCTGCTGTTGTTATCTGAGGGCGATCGCATCCCTGCCGATGGTCGCATCATCGAGCAGACCCGGCTGAAGATCGACCTGAGCAGTTTGACCGGTGAAAGCGAACCCGAACTGCGCCATACCGACTGCACCAGTGACAATATCTTAGAGAGCCGCAATATGGTGTTCTCCGGCACGCTGGTGCAGAGCGGCAACGGCAGGGTGCTGGTGTATGCCACCGGCATGCAGACTCAGATCGGCAACATCGTCCAGCTGACCAAGGACACCGATGAGGTGGCGTCGCCCATCCGTAAGGAGTTACAGCATTTTATCAAGATCATCAGCAGCATCGCTATCGCGCTGGGGGTGTTATTCTTTCTGGTTAGTGTCTTTATCGGTAATGGGTCACTGAACAGCCTGATCTTCGCCATCGGCATCATCGTCGCTAATGTTCCCGAAGGGTTGCTGCCAACGGTGACGCTGGCCCTGACCCTGGCCAGCAAGCGCATGGCGAAAAAAAATGCCCTGATCAAAAATCTAGAAAGCGTCGAAACATTGGGCAGTACCACGGTTATCTGCACCGATAAGACCGGCACCCTGACTCAAAATCGCATGAGTGTGAATACCCTTATCCTTAACCAGCAGGAGTTCTCCGACTGGGGATCCACGTTCAGAGCGCAGCCGGGACTGGACCCGCTCTGGGAGATCATGACCCTGTGCAATAACGCCAGCCTGACTGCGGAGGGCTTTACCGGTGATCCGACCGAGGGCTGTCTGCTGGTTTTTGCCGAGCAGATCCACCCCGTACAGGCGCTGGCGACAGCAGTCCGTGTTCATGAAATCCCCTTTGATTCCAATACCAAGAAGATGACTGCGACCTATACCCTGACAGGACAGAAAGATTACCGGGCCTATCTGAAAGGCGCGCCTGAAGTGGTGCTGTCAGGCTGCAGCCACATCCAATTGAATGGCGAAACGCAGCCGCTGCTGGAAACGCATAGGCACTACATTATGCAGGCCTATCGTCGTCTTGCCTCACGTGGCGAGCGGGTGCTCGGGTTGGGTTGGCGAAGCAGTGTAACCCCAGAGGCTGACGAGGATAACTTTATCTTCAGTGGACTGGTCGGGATGCTGGATCCGCCGCGGCCTGAAGTGCCTGATGCGCTGCAAAGATGCCGGACTGCAGGAATCAGGGTCATTATGATCACCGGCGATTACGGACTAACCGCCGAGGCCATCGGGCGTCAGATTGGGCTGTTGACAGACCAGGGGCGAGTGATTCGAGGCGATGAACTAGCCTTAATGAGCGCGACCCAATTAGAGGACCTTCTTAAACAACCGGAACTGGTATTCGCCAGGACCTCTCCCGCACAGAAGTTACAAATCGTGCAGGCACTGCAACACCTGGGAGAGGTTGTCACGGTGACCGGTGACGGTGTTAATGATGCGCCTGCACTCAAGAATGCCGACATGGGTGTGGCGATGGGTCTGATGGGCACCGAGGTGGCCAAGGAAGCCAGCGATATGGTGCTGATGGATGATAACTTCGCGACTATTGTGGCCGCCGTGGAAGAGGGCCGCGCGCTGTTCGAGAATATTAAAAAATTCATCGCCTATATTTTGACCAGCAATGTTCCGCAAATTCTGCCCTTTATCGCCTTTGTACTGCTGGGTCTGCCGTTGCCATTGACCGTAGTGCTGATCTTAGCCATAGATCTGGGGACCGATATTCTTCCGGCTCTGGGGCTCGGTATCGAAGCCCCGGAAACCGATGTGATGAAGAAACCGCCCCGAGCACGCCATGAACGACTGCTGAGCAGAAATCTGCTGATCATGAGCTATGGCGTGGTAGGCCTGATTCAGGCGGCCGCCGGCTTCTTTAGCTATTTTGTGGTTTTGTACGCAGGTGGCTGGCAATGGGGCCAGTCGCTGGCCAGCACCGAACCGTTGTATCGCAGCGCTATCACCGCCTTTTTTGCCGCGATCATCATCTGCCAGATCGCCGACGTGCTGATCTGCC
Organism: Motiliproteus sp.; assembly: GCA_047622605.1. Lineage (GTDB taxonomy): Bacteria > Pseudomonadota > Gammaproteobacteria > Pseudomonadales > Balneatricaceae > Motiliproteus. Next base: position 4,292 of record JBLHND010000186.1, read on the forward strand.
GCACCCGCCGCCAAAGCCTGCTGAGCATCGGCCTGTTCAGCAACCCTCTGGTTCTGCTGGGCATCGCGGTCGAACTCATCTTGCTGGGGATGATCAGCTACATTCCGGCGTTCAATGCCTTCTTCGGCACGGCCCCCTTGCAGGGGTGGCAGTTATTACTGAGCGTTCCTTTTGCGGTGCTGATTCTGCTCCTGGACGAGCTACGCCGCTACTTGGTGCGCCGAAACAACCGTTTTGTACTGAGGTGGTTGAGCTGGTAGCGGGACTCACAACAAGGGTGTTGTTGATGGCCTTACTCAGGCCGTAACGGCGGTCGTCGAGTCTGAGCCCGATGCGCTGATCCTCGGTGTTCAGTGCCACAGAGACAACCCGTCTCCTGGCGTTCAGAACGTCTACCCGGTTGTTCTATTGTGCGCTGCAACAATAAAACTATTGACAGGCTTATGGATACTACATATTCTGGGATTCTTTAATGCTGCAGTGCACAAATACCTAAGGGAATAGCGTATGTACCAGGATATCGTAGAAAACATGAAGGCTCAGATGAAGCCAGTTATGGATCTGGCTGAAACGAACAAAGCAACGATGGAGGCCTTGGCGACGCTGCAGAAGAACAGCATGCATGAGGTGATGAAAACGGGTATGGATCAGTTTCAGGCGTTGGCACAGTGCCAGGATCCTCAGCTTGCTATGGCGTTGCAAGCCAATTTTTACAAGGAGCTGGGCGCTAAGATGACCAGTACGACCGAGCAGAGCATTGCCGCCATGACGACCGCTAAAGACGCTTTTACTGCCGCTATAGATGTCGCTGCTAAGAAGACGGTTGCCGACGTCGGAATGGCCACCAAGAACGCTGCAGCTAAGTAATTAGAGGCCCTAAGGCCTCGCAAGCGGGGCCTCGAAAAAACAGGCAAGCCCCTGGTTGGATGACTCCGGCCAGGGGCTTTTTTGTGTCAGCCATTCAGCCGCAAAATCAGCCGCAGGCCGGTTGCCGCGTTCAAAACTGGAGCCGGATGCAGGGGTTTGGCCCGCAGGCTAATTTTGCGCTGCCATTGTATTTAATCCGTTAAGGTCTATTTTTAAAAGACAGGGTCTTAGCCGTAAATGACACCGAGCCCAACCGCTGATTTAGGTGACGTTTCGATCGTTCATAAATCTTCGATAGGGCAGACGCATGAAAAAATCCATCCAGCGGTTTTGGCCGCTTTTCGCAACGGCGGTGCTTATCGGCGGCTGCGTATCCCAACCCAAGCTAACCAGCGAGCAGGTCTTTAATCAATACCCAACGCTGAGTCAGCTCAGTTCCGCTTACGAACAGGCAAGCAAGGATGGCGCCGATCTGCTGGCTCCGCAAGGCTACGCTAAGGCGGGCAGTTCGCTGGACCGAGCACTAACCGCGGCTCGGGCAAAGAATGACAAGGGGGTCACGAAAGCCGTTGCTGACGGGCTGGGGTCGATCGATAACATCAACCAGAATGCGCAAAATAGTCGCGATATTCTGGCAGAAGTACTTCAAAAGCGCGCCGATGCCTACACCGCCGGGGCTAATAGCCTGCAAGCTCGGGAGATGGCTGATCTGGACAGCGAGCTCAGAAAAACCTCCGCACTGCTGGAACAAGGCGAGCTTGAGAAAGCCAAGCAGCGCCGTCCCAAGCTGCTCAGGGGCTATTCACAACTAGAATTAAACAGCCTGAAGCAGGGCACCATCGAGCTGGCCAAATCAGCTATCAGCGATGCCAAGCGCCAGGGTGCACTCAAGCGGGCTCCACAAACCCTGGCCCAGGCGGAGGAGGAGATGGCGCTAGCCCTGTCGATTTTGGATGCCGACCGTACCCAGACAGATAAGGCTAATATACACGCAACCAACGCGCGTTGGCTGGCACAACAGAGCGCAGCCATCACCGAGACCATCAAGGACTTTGACCGCCGTGATTACAGCAAGGAGGCGATAGTGCTTTGGCACCAGCAACAACTTAAGGCAATCAATGCATCCCTGGGCGGAGAGCTGCCCTTTAATGAACCCAGCGACAGGGTGGT
>JBLHND010000187.1:0-6284 GCA_047622605.1 Motiliproteus sp.
CGTACGACGCAGAACCGGTGAAGATCTCGGTTCTATGTCCATTGCTGCCTTTGTCGAGTTATTGGCGCAGGACATTGCACACAAAGGTCAGGTCGAACAGGAGAACTAAACGATTAAAAAAAATAGGAAGGGCGCGAGCAAAAAAGCCATCATCAATGAAGCCATTGAAGCCGATGAAGTTCGCCTGGTAGGCGCCGAGAGTGAGCAGTTGGGTATCGTTTCCCTTGCTGATGCACTCAAGACGGCCCAGGATGCTTCGATGGATCTGGTGTTGATCGCGGCTGATGCCGCACCGGTAGTCTGTAAGCTGATGGACTACGGCAAGCATATATTTGAAGTGAAGAAGCAGAAAGCTGTCCAGAAAAAGAAGCAGAAGCAGACTCAAATCAAAGAAATGAAGTTCCGTCCAGGAACTGAATCGGGGGATTATCAGGTAAAGCTACGCAACCTGGTACGTTTCCTAGAAGCGGGCGATAAGGCCAAAGTGTCTTTGCGTTTCCGTGGTCGTGAGATGGCCCACCAGGAGTTGGGTATGCAGCTATTAAAACGGGTCGAAGTCGACCTCGAAGAGCTGGGTACCGTCGAACAACATCCTAAGATGGAAGGCCGTCAGATGATCATGGTGATAGCGCCCAAGAAGAAGAAGTAACCCGTCTTCGATTAGGGTCCGTCGCGTTGTTTGCCTGAGCTGTTTTTGATAAGCAGTTTCGGCAACAGGGCGGCGGGCTTTTGCCGTTCTTTACCTTAGGGGAAAGCCTCGAGGGATGACCTTAGGGCGAACTCAAGGGTTAAGGCGGTAGAAGAGAAAGGGTTATATAGAAACCAACGAATGCGTGGAGTAAGTTTGTTATGTCTAAAATGAAAACCCACAGCGGTGCTGCAAAGCGCTTTATGAAAACCGCTAACGGCTTTAAGCGTAAGTCCGCTAACACTAGTCATATCTTGACCAAGAAAACTACTAAGCGTAAACGTCGCCTACGAGGCACATCAGCGGTTCATGACTCTGATGTTGCTTTGGTTAAGCGTATGTTGCGCCAGTATTAATCTGGTTTTTTTGATTAGTTAGTTAAAAGGATACCATTATGGCTCGCGTAAAACGTGGAGTTACCGCTCATCGTCGTCACAAGAAAATTCTTAAACAGGCCAAAGGTTATTACGGTGCTCGTAGCCGTGTATTCCGGGTAGCCAAACAGGCGGTCATCAAGGCCGGTCAGTATGCTTACCGTGACCGTCGTCAGCGTAAGCGTCAGTTCCGTGCTCTGTGGATTGCTCGTATCAATGCTGCAGCCCGTATCAATGGCCTCTCTTACAGCCGCTTTATTGCGGGTCTGAAGAAAGCTGCGATCGAAATCGATCGTAAGGTTCTGGCAGATCTGGCTGTGCATGAAAAAGCGGTATTTAGTGCAATCGTTGAAAAAGCCAAGGTTGCCCTGGCCTGATCGACGCGATTGACACTTGATCGCAGGGCGGTGCTTAGAGGCACCGCTCATTGAATAGGGGAAGGGTGCGAGCTCTTCCCCTATTTTTGTTTATAGGTTTTGTTTATATCTATAAGCACTACCAACAATTTCTGACAATGAGCCTCGACGTTAGGCTTGTTGTCGATGCCTTGGGTGGTGTAGCGCCACCCCAGGGTAGTCGGAGTCGAAGATGGAAAACCTAGACCGCCTGTTGGCCCAGGGTAAAGAGGCCGTAGATGGCGCCACCGATGCAGCATCGTTGGGCCAGGTTCAGGTGCAGTACCTGGGCAAAAAGGGTGAGTTGTCCCTGCTTCGTAAAGGGCTGGGCAAGTTGTCCGCCGAAGAGCGGCCTAAGGCAGGTGCTCTGATCAATGAGGTGATGCAGCAATTTCTAGAGCACCTCAATGCGCGTAAGGAATCCTTTGCTGCCGCAGAGCTGAATGCCAAGCTGGCGGCTGAGACGATCGATGTCACCCTGCCGGGGCGCGGCCAGCATAGCGGGGGGCTGCATCCGGTGACCCGGACGCTGGAGCGGATAGAGCAGTTCTTCACCGGTGTCGGCTACGCGGTTAAAGAGGGGCCTGAGATCGAGGATGATTTCCATAACTTCGAGGCGCTCAATATCCCCGCGCACCACCCGGCTCGTGCGATGCACGATACCTTCTATTTTGATGCCCATACGCTGCTGCGCACCCATACCTCACCGGTACAGGTCCGGACGATGGAGCTTCAGGAGCCACCGATTCGAGTGATCTGCCCGGGCCGGGTCTATCGTTGTGATTCTGACCTGACCCATACCCCGATGTTTCACCAGGTCGAAGGCTTGCTGGTGGATACCGATGTTAGTTTTGCCGATCTTAAGGGCACCGTCGAAGAGTTCCTGCGCGAGTTTTTCGAGCAGGAAGCGTTGTCGGTGCGCTTCAGGCCCTCCTATTTCCCCTTCACCGAGCCCTCTGCCGAGGTCGATATTGCCTGCGTGATGTGTCAGGGCAAAGGGTGTCGAGTCTGCGGTCATACCGGCTGGCTCGAGGTCATGGGTTGCGGCATGGTCCATCCCAAGGTGTTTGAGTCGTGCAAGGTGGATACCGAGACCTACAGCGGGTTCGCCTTCGGCATGGGGGTCGAGCGTCTGGCGATGTTGCGCTACGGCGTTAACGACCTGCGCTTATTCTTTGAGAATGATCTGCGCTTTCTACAACAGTTCAAGTAGTACAGCAGTTCAAGTAGTACAGCAGATCAAGTAGTACAGCAGCTCAAGTAGTGCAGCAGCTCAAATAGTGCAGCAGATCAAGTAGGGCGGCAGCATAGCTAGGATCCGGGTACGTTTAGCGTCATCTGCGCCCGGTTCAGGTACTCATTAACGGCATTAACGGGAACAAGTGATGAAATTCAGCGAAAAGTGGCTGCGGGAATGGGTTAATCCTGCCATCGATACCGATCAACTGGTCGCCCAGGTCACCATGGCTGGCCTGGAAGTAGACGGCGTAGAGCCTGCGGCTGCCGATTTTAGTGGCGTGGTGGTCGGCGAGATTCTCAGTGCCGTGCAGCACCCGGATGCTGATAAACTGAGGGTCTGTGAGGTCAGTGACGGCTCTGAGACCTTTCAGGTAGTCTGTGGCGCGCCTAATGCCCGAACCGGTTTGCGGGTTGCTTTTGCTCGGGTGGGTGCAGTATTACCCGAAGGTTTCAAGATTAAAAAAGCCAAGCTGCGTGGGGTCGAATCGTTGGGCATGCTCTGCTCCGGTCAGGAGTTGGGCATCAATGAAGAACATGATGGCATCATGGAGGTGCCTGCGGAGGCGACTGTGGGCGAGGATATCCGCCAATTTTTCGGTCTCGATGATCAGATTATAGAAGTCGATCTGACCCCTAATCGTGGCGACTGCCTGAGTCTTGCCGGCCTTGCTCGTGAAGTGGGCGTGTTAAATAAGATGGCGGTGACGGCAGTCAGTGTCGATGCCGTTGCCGCGGTTATCGAGGATCGTTTCCCGATAGAGATTGACGCGGCTGCAGGCTGTCCACGTTATGTCGGCCGGGTTATCCGCGGGATCGATACGCAGGCGTCGACACCGCTGTGGATGGTCGAACGCTTAAGGCGTGGCGGTATTCGCAGTATCGACCCGGTAGTGGATGTCACCAACTATGTCATGCTGGAGCTGGGGCAGCCGCTGCATGCCTTCGATCTGGCGACACTCAAGGGTGGTATCAGGGTACGTATGGCCGACGCCGGAGAGCAGATTACCCTGCTCGATGGCCAAGAGTGCCAGCTGAACGACGATACCCTGATGGTTGCCGACCATCAGGGACCGCTGGCCATAGCCGGTATCATGGGCGGCGAAGGCTCCGGTGTCAGCACCCAGACCTGCGACATCTTCCTCGAAAGCGCCTTCTTTGCGCCCCTGGCCATTGTCGGCCGCGCACGCGGTTACGGACTGCATACCGAATCATCCCACAGGTTTGAACGTGGTGTAGACTCCGAGTTGCAGCGCAATGCCTGCGAACGTGCGACCCGCTTACTGCTGGATATCGTCGGGGGCGAGCCGGGGCCTGTGACGGAGGTCGTGCAAGAATCGCAGCTACCGCCGGCGCGCACCGTGCTGTTGCGTCCGGCCCGGATCAAGAAGCTGCTGTCGCTGGATATAGCGGCCAGTGAAGTTGAGGAGATTCTGACCCGTTTGGGGATGGGGGTAGTGATGAATGCCCAGGGTGACTGGGATGTCGCCGTGCCCTCTTATCGCTTCGATGTGTCGATCGAGGAGGACCTGCTGGAAGAGCTGGCGCGTATCTATGGCTATAACCGGATGCCGGTACGTACTAATCTGGCGACGCTCAAGCTCACGCCTCAGTCTGAAGCCCGCAAGGGTCTGCCGGATCTGCGACGGTTGTTGGTCGCGCGTGGCTATCAGGAAGCGATCACCTATAGTTTTGTTGAACCGACCCTGCTGGCCAAATTTGATTCGGTAAACACGCCGGTCGCACTCGCCAATCCGATCTCCGCCGATATGGCGGTGATGCGTACCACACTCTGGCCGGGACTGATCAAGGTGATGCAGCATAATCAGCATCGGCAACAGGATAGAGTCTGGCTGTTTGAGTCCGGCCAGCGGTTTGTGCCGAGCGCAGACGGTCTGGTGCAGGACAGGGTGCTGGCAGGTGCGGTCTACGGCAGCTATGAACCCCTGGGCTGGAGTAATGCCAAGCGTTCCGTTGATTTTTTTGATGTCAAAGCGGATCTGGAAGCGCTGCTGGCCGTCAATGGCCAGCCTGATGCCTTCGTATTCGAGGCGGGCTCGCATGAGGCTCTGCATCCCGGGCAGTGCGCAAAAATCAGTCGCGACGGCAACTTGGTCGGTTATTTAGGGGCGCTGCATCCTGATCTGTGCAAGACGCTCGGGCTTAGTGGGCCGGTGTTCCTGTTTGAGCTGGAACTGGCGGCGGTGGAACTCGATAATCTGCCTACCTGTACGGAGCTGTCCAAGTATCCTGAAACCAGTAGGGATATGGCGCTGGTGGTCGATCAGGAGATTGCGGTCGCCGAGGTGTTGGCGCTGGCACGTACCGAGGCAGGTGAGTGGCTCAAGAAGGCGAGACTTTTCGATGTCTATGATGGCGAAGGTGTTGAAAACGGTAAAAAAAGTTTGGCTATCAGCTTGACCTGGCAACATCCATCGCACACCCTTAACGATGAACAGGTAAATACGTTTTTTGATGCCGTCGTCAATGCTGCACAACAGCAGCTGGGTGCGACGCTTAGAGGTTAGCGTCTGGTGGCGTAACCAAATAGGGGGTGTGACTATGGGTTCTTTGACAAAAGCCGAGATGGCCGAACGCTTGTTCGATGAGATCGGACTCAATAAGCGCGAATCCAAAGAGATGGTAGAGTCTTTTTTTGACGAGATTAAAGGCTGTCTGTCTGAGAATGAACAGGTAAAGCTGTCCGGGTTTGGGAATTTTGACCTGCGCGATAAGCGCGAACGTCCGGGGCGAAACCCTAAGACCGGTGAAGAGGTCCCTATCTCTGCGCGCAGGGTGGTGACCTTCCGTCCCGGGCAGAAGCTTAAAGAGAAAGTGGAGACTTATGTCGCTCCAGCAGGCGAATAAAGCGCCCTGTGCTGTACCTGATAAACGCTACTTCAGCATCGGTGAGGTAGCGTCTCTCTGCGCGGTCAAGCCCCACGTGTTGCGTTACTGGGAGCAGGAATTCGAGCAACTACAGCCCGTCAAACGTCGCGGTAACCGACGTTATTATCTGCGTCAGGATGTGTTGTTCGTACGCCAGCTGTACGGATTACTGTACGAGCAGGGTTTTACCATCGCAGGAGCCAGGCATTGGTTGCAGGGCGATCAGGCTCAGAACGATAACAAGCGTTGTCAGCAGCTGATCAGACAGACGATCAGTGAGCTCGAAGCGCTGCTAGTTCCGCCGGCTCCTGATTCAACAGTCGAGGAGCTGGCTGCGTCAGGCTAAAGCCCGCGCTACAGGGACGTAGTTAGTGCCGCCCATGCAGGAGCGTTTGACGGCTAACCTACTAAATCCTCGCCAAGCTCTCACAGTTAAGGCTTGAGTAGGCTGCGCGTCCTGTCGAGAGGCTGTTAATGGCTTGGGGTGCAACTAAATCCTTCGCCACGCTTCCCCTGTTCAGGCTATTGCGGGTGGAGTAGGCTGCGCGTCCTGTCGAGAGGCTGTTAATGGCTTGGGGTACAACTAAATCCTTCGCCACGCTTCCCCTGTTCAGGCTATTGCGGGTGGAGTAGGCTGCGCGTCCTGTCGAGAGGCTGTTAATGGCTTGGGGTACAACTAAATCCTTCGCCACGCTTCCCCTG
>JBLHND010000188.1:0-6261 GCA_047622605.1 Motiliproteus sp.
TGCCGCCCTTGTCGCTGTCATTTTGGCGCTGGTTGCTGGCACTGCTTATCTTGCTGCCCTGGGTGGCCCCCAAGCTGATCTCTGAGCGTGCCCTGCTCTTTAAGCACTGGAAGATCCTGTTATTATTGTCAGTGTTGGGGGTGGTTAACTTCAACAGCTTTATCTATCTCGGCTTACAGTACACCACGGCCACCAACGCGACGCTGCTGCAATCGGTGGTCCCGAGTCTGGTGATGCTGCTGGCGGTGTTTCTACTGGGGCAGCGGATCAGCAGGCTGCAGGCCTTCGGCCTGGCGCTGTCCTTGCTGGGGGTGCTCTGTATCGTGTTGCGGGGCGACCTGACCCAGTTGCTGAACCTGCAGATCAATCGTGGCGATCTCTGGGTGCTGACGGGGATGCTGTCCTGGTCTCTGTATACGGTGGCCTTACACTGGCGCCCGACCGCCCTGAGTAAGACGGCGCTGCTGGGGAGTACGATATTGACCGGCACCCTGGTGTTATTGCCCCTGTATCTGTGGGAGCTGGGGCAGGGGCTACGTATCGCCTTGGTTACCGAAAACCTGCTGACGCTGGGGTATGTGGCTATCTTCCCGTCAGTTATGGCGTACTTCTTTTGGAATTACGGGGTCGAGAAGCTCGGCGCGCCGAGGGCAGGACTCTTTATCTATCTGCTGCCGGTATTCGGTACGACCCTGTCGATGCTGTTCTTAGGTGAGCAACCCGCGCTCTATCATCTGTTTGGTTTTGCGCTGGTGCTGGGCGGCATGCTGCTGGCGATCCGCCGTCGTCCCGAGCCGGCTATTGCGGCTCGCGTTTAAACACCAGTTCCTTGGTGTTGGACTCCGAGGCGCAAAAGGCGTAACCCTGTTCTGCGAATTCTTTCAGCCCCTCGACGCTGCTGAGCCGGTTTTGAATGATGTAGCGGCTCATCAGGCCTCGGGCTTTCTTGGCGTAAAAGCTGATCACCTTATACTGACCGTTTTTACAGTCCTTAAAGACCGGCGTGATCACTTGAGCGTTGAGGCGCTTGGGTTGCACGGCTTTGTAGTATTCATTGGAGGCCAGGTTGACTAGCAACTCATCACCCTGCTCGACCAGGGTCTGGTTTACCGCATCGGTGATGATATCGCCCCAAAACTGGTACAGATTACTCCCGCGGGCGTTGTGCAGGCGGGTGCCCATCTCCAGGCGGTAGGGCTGCATCAGATCGAGCGGTCGAAGCAGGCCGTAAAGCCCGGATAGCATCCGCAGGTGCTGTTGGGCAAAGCTCAGATCCTTCGGGCTGAGGCTCTCGGCATCCAGTCCCGTATAGACATCGCCCTTAAACGCCAGCAGTGCCTGCTTGGCGTTCTCGGGAGAGAAGGGTCGCGACCACGTTTCATAGCGGACCGCGTTGAGGCTGGCCAGCTTGTCGCTGAGCTTCATCAGGGTGCCGATCTCAAGCGGCGCCATCGTCCTGAGTTGCTCGATCAGCAGCTCGGAGTGGTGCAGCAGCTCGGGCTGGCTGACGCGCGAGGTGGTCGGGGGCGTTTCAAAGTCGAGGGTCTTGGCAGGTGAGATCAGAATCAGCATGGCGTGAGTCATCGTTCCGCAGTGTGGTTGAGAGGTGCCGTTAAGGCGAGCAGTATAACGAAATGGCGTCATAATTGATAAAGCCGAGTGCCGAAGCAGCTCGGCCTTGTGCTCGCCATCAAGCTCGCTACAATGACGTTTTTTGAGGATGGCGACTACCGATGAACTTTCCCCTACACCAACGTAACGCCAACAGCCTAGTGGTGCTCGACTTTGAGACCACCGGTCTGTCGCCTGATCAGGGCGACAGAGCCATAGAGATAGGCGCGGTGCGGTTGGTCGATGGTCAGGTCTGCGACCGTTTTCAGGCGCTGATGTATCCGGGCCGCCGAGTGGACAGCTTTATTGAAAATTATACCGGCATCAGCAACGCCATGCTGGCCGAGGCGCAGCCCTGTGAACGGGTGATGGCCGAGTTCGCCGACTATCTGGGCGATGATAATATGGTGGCCCACAACGCCTCCTTCGATCGTCGCTTCCTGGATGCCGAGTTGAGCCGGATCAAACAACGTACCGTCGGCGATTTTGTCTGTTCGATGCTGGCGGCTAGGCGTGTCTATCCCACCGCGGCTAACCATAAACTGGGTACGCTGGTGAGTCTGTTACGGCTTCCTAACGACGGTGTCTATCACCGGGCGCTGGCCGATGCCGAGATGACGGCCCATCTGTGGCTGCGGATACTCGAGGATCTAGAGCAGCAGTCCGGGCTGAACGGGATCCCCTTCGCGTTGATCCAACAGCTGACCCGTACGCCTAAGAGTTCGGTCGACGGGCTGCTCCAGCGTCACGCCAGGCGCGCCTGATTCGATGCGTCTAGATCGATTTCTCAGCAATCTGCCTCAGGCCAGCCGCCAGCAGGCGCGTTTCTGGTTAGCCGCCAGGCGAGTCCGGGTCGACGGGCTGCTGGTGACCGATCCGCAGCAGGATGTCAGTCCCTTTAGTCAGATTCAGCTCGACGGCGAGCGGCTGCAGTCGCGCCAGCCGCGTTATTTTATGCTGCATAAACCCCGGGGCTACCTCAGTGCGACCACCGATGCCGAGCACCCGACGGCGCTGGAGTTGCTCGATGTAGCCGAGCGCGAGCAGTTGCATATAGGGGGGCGGCTGGATCGTAACAGTACCGGTCTGCTGCTGATCACCGACGATGGCCGCTGGTCACGCATCCTGACCCAGCCCGATAAACAGCTCGCCAAGGTCTATCGGGTCGAGACTCGGGATCCGATTCATCCCGATACCGCGCAGCTGTTTGCCGCAGGGATCTACTTTGAATTTGAGCATATCACCACCAAACCGGTCCGGCTCGAGCAGCTCGATAGTCACCGAGTGCGGTTGTGGCTGTACGAGGGGCGTTATCATCAGATCAAGCGGATGTTCGGGCGCTTTCGCAACCCGGTGGTGGGCTTACACCGTGAGAGCATGGGGGCGATCGTGCTGGATCCCGGACTAGCGCCCGGCGAGTACCGGGCCCTGACCCAGGCCGAGATCGATAGTGTTAGACAGCCGTAGGCTGGGATGCCGTGCAAAAGGGGTCGGAGTGATTTTTTAGATCGTAGTATTTTGTTGAACGCGCCCCGTTTTTAAAATCACTCCGACCCCTTTTTGACCCCTTTTTGGACCCCTACTCGAAAAACTGCTCAAACAGCTGCGGATCATCGAAGTAGCGGCGATTGGCAAACCCTATGGCATGAGCGCCCCAGACCCGCATGGCACCGGGGGAGTTGACGCCCATCGGCCATAGCAGGAAACGTTCCAGCCGCGCAGTCGCACCGACCAGGCCATCGGGGTCGAACAGATTGCGACGACCGTCTGCCGTGGCCAGGCTGCGCAGCTGATGATAGCTGTCGAAACGATAGCGGCGGCGGTTGTCACTCTTATGGTCACTCTTATTGTCGAGAGCCGGGTTGTCGAGGCTCTGGTTATCGAGAGCAGCCCCTGGCTTCCGCTCATCCGCGAGGGCGATGCCCTGTAGGTAATGATCCTCGGGGGTGAGCTGCAGTACCAGGCGTCCTTGCTCACGCCCTGGCGCGATTCCGCTGAGGATCAGAGGTTGCTCCACCGCAGCGTCGGGCGGCTTGATGCTCAGTCCCTTCGCTACCGGAAAGATCAGATGGTAACAGCCACAGGGGTGAATGCTGTCATACAGCAGTACGCGGCCGTCGGCATCCAGGGTGACCCGCCAGATCAGGCCATCCAGGGGACCTGCATACAGATCCAGGGGTCGCTGCGAAGGGCGCTCCGGAAACCACGCCATATAGTTCAGTTGCAGCAGTATCTGGCCGTTAAAGCGCGTGTAGGAGGGCAGCAGGTAGGTGACCGGATCATTCGTATCGATGTCAGGCGCGCCATCCCGCCACTGGGGGCGGCCGATCAGGTCTGCCGAGGAGTGGGTAAACGACTGCCACAGGGGGGCGAAGTGTCGAAACAGCGCCAGCTGTCGAGCGCTATCCAGCTCGGGAAGTCCCAACGGGTTGTTGTTTCGCGCCTGTTCCAGCCAGGAAGAGATCAGTTCTGTTTCAAGGGGTTTGCTGAGGGGTGGCTGATAGAGCCGGCTGGGGCCCTGGAGCAGGGCAGGGCTGTTGAACTGCTGGCGCCAACGCTGCTGGTGGCTGGCGATCTGTCGCAGCACGATCTGCCGGGTCAGCGGAAACAGTCCCAGAGCCCGCTGCCAGTCACTGTAGAGGTCTGGAACCTGGGCGCGGCGGGTGAGTTGCGCGAAGACGTCTTTCGCCTGCAGGTCTCTGGATGCCCGCTGTTCGATGCAGCGTTCCAGCTGCTCGCGCGTATCGGCCGTGACTGCCGGACTCAGGTTATCCAGCTCAACCTGACGGGCATCCTTGCCGAGTCGATACAGCCGTTGATACCAGGCCTGCTGGCGAGCCTGCGTATTGAGCTGCTTCGAGAAGCTGGCTAACAAGCGGTTTACCCGCAGATAGGGATAGGTCGCGATGGGATAGCCCAGCGGATCGGCGCCGTCGCTAACCTGAATCCGCCGTGCCAGGCGCTGCAACAATAACGGGCAAGCGTCCGTCAGGTGAGTGGAGTCCGGGGTCGACGTTTGCATGTCTAAAGGAGACTGAGGCAGGACGCTGCAGCCCAGCTGAACCAGCACCACCGCAGCAACAACCCCTGAGCGGCTCAGCTGCGTGCAGCGGTGCAGAGCATAGACAAGCATCGATAGCTGTCTAGGTAAGGAAGGGGTCCCCCTTCGGGCTTTCTTCAGACGATCCCTCAGGGCTAACATTGAAATACCGTATTATTGATGCATCCTTTGGTTCAGTTCGTCGACCACCTCACTCCAGTCTGAATCGAGTGCCAGTGCTTCCTGAATGAAACGTGCCTGGCTCGGCGACCAGAAATTGGCCCCCTCGAGTCGATCGAGTCCGGTTTCGGCGATATGCTCGCAGATAAACTGGTCAATCTGTTCCGGTTCGCTGGGTAGCCCCAGTTGTTGAAACAGAGTTTGGAGCGTGTGATTACTAGTGTCCATAGTTGTCTCCTTCGACATCTAAATCATTCAAGCCTGCTGAGTATAGTTAGTATTTTTATTGGTCAGGGTTGATAAGGTTGTTCTCTGGACGGGATCTGGATGGGGTCTGACGCTTCCAGAAATGGCGCGCGCCCAATCCCAATAAGGCTCCCAAACTGACTAGCAACGCCTGGCCGATAGGCTGTTCAAGCGGAGCGCTGATCTGAACCAGCAGGGCCGCCGTCGCCGCCGTGAACAGCAAGCCGAAAAAGCACAGCAGCATCGCGGTGGCGACCTTGGAGAGCAACGGCAACGGGCTGAAATCACGATCCTCAATCATCAGGTACAGGGCGGTGACCACAAAGGTCGCGACGATAATCCAGGATCCCATAGGCCGTACTTCCTCTAAGCTTATTATGGTAAGCGTTGCTGACTCTAGGCCGATGGCAAGCCAGCAGTAAACTCGACCTCTGTATAGGAGGCTGCCTATCATCGAGTGTACGCAAAAACGCAGTAAGAGCAACGGCTATGCTGAATGCCGTACTTTTAGGCCGTAGGAATAAACTGTAGTATTGGGCGCTTCAAAAAAAGCCTGAGACAGAATCCAGCGATGACTCAAAAACGCGTACTAACCGGTATCACCACCACCGGCACCCCTCATCTTGGCAACTACCTGGGTGCGATCAAACCGGCGGTTAAAGCCAGTCAGGATGCCCGCCTGAAGTCTTATTTTTTCCTGGCGGATTATCACGCCCTGATCAAGTGTCAGGATCCGGAACGGGTTGCCCGTTCGACCCGTGAGATCGCCGCTACCTGGCTGGCGCTGGGGCTGGATACCGATAACGCGACCTTCTACCGCCAGTCCGATATCCCCGAAATTCCTGAGCTGACCTGGATCCTGACCTGCCTCTGCTCCAAGGGGCTGATGAACCGCTCGCATGCCTACAAAGCCTCGGTGGATGTCAATCGTGATGCGGGTAATCCGGATCTGGACGATGGCGTCACCCTGGGGCTGTTCAGTTATCCGGTGCTGATGGCGGCGGACATCCTGATGTTTAACGCCAAATATATTCCGGTCGGCAAGGATCAGATCCAGCATATCGAGATGGCGCGGGATATCGCCGGGCGTTTCAACCACAGCTATGCCGACCTGTTTGTGATGCCCGAGCCGATGATCGATGATCCTGTCATCATCCCCGGTCTCGACGGCCGCAAGATGAGCA
>JBLHND010000189.1:0-6249 GCA_047622605.1 Motiliproteus sp.
GGGGTCGCTGCGTCGTTGTCTGTATCTTCGGGGGACTCGGGTGGCATAGCTGCCGGGCGATATTGCAGGGCATCTTTGAACTGCCCCAGTTGGGTATGTTTAAGCTGGGCCTCGAACAAGCTTTGCAGCACCCGCGCCATCTGAGCCAACTCGGCGTCGAACAGTTCTTCGACCTGGTGGGTGCTATCGCGGTGGATCCACAGTGATGCGGCCAGGGTGACACCGAGTACGGCGGCGAGCAGGCTGATCAGCAGGAAGCGGCTGATGGACTTCATAGGCGGGGCTCTTTTTCGATACGGTAACCGACCCCGCGAACGGTCTTGATCAGCTCGTTGCCGAGCTTCTTGCGCAGGTGATGGATATGGACCTCGATGGTGTTGCTTTCCACATCCTCATTCCAGCCATAGAGTCGTTCACTGAGCTGGTCACGGGTGAAGACCTTGCCCGGATGGTGCAGGAACTCGCTCAGTAAGCTGTATTCGCGCCGCGATAGCGTAACCACCTCACCGTTGCGACAGACCTCATGACTGGCGGGATCGACCTCTATGTCGGCGTAGCGCAGCGTGGGTGCACTGATGCCGGCATTGCGCCGCAGCAGCGCCCTGATTCGAGCGCGCAGTTCATCCAGATCGAAGGGCTTGATCAGATAGTCGTCGGCGCCGCTATCCAGGCCACGGATACGATCGGAGACCTGATCGCGGGCTGTTAAGATCAGGATGGGGATGCGGTCACCGCGTCGGCGGAGTTCGCTGAGCACCTGAAGACCGTCGATATCGGGCAATCCTAGGTCGAGGATCAGCAGATCGAAGTCACTGCTGGCCAGGGCATCCAGTGCATGCCGACCACTGCGCAACCAGTCCAGGGTCTCACCCTGAAGGTTGAAGCCTTGCTGGATGCCGTCACCAAGCAGAGGGTCGTCCTCGACCAATAATAATCTCAAGACTCTTTATCTCCAATTTTAGCGAGCAGCTCCCTGATCTCCTGACGACGGCCTGCATCAGCCAGGGGCCTCTGGGGACGATCAGGTGCCTGCAGCGCTTTATCCAATACCTGGCGGGCCAATATATAGTCTTTTTGATCGACCAGGAAATCGGCATAAAAATAGTTGCTGTCGATGCCGTTCGGATTGATCTCCAGTGCTTTAGTCAGCAGCTGGCGCGCTTTCTTATCGCTGCCGAAGCTGATGGGCCAGCCAGGCACCTGATAGTAGAGGACGCCCAGGCTGGTATACGCCGATCCCGACAGGGCCTCGGGCTCTATTTTCAGCGCCTGTTCGAAGCTTTGTCTGGCGTCCTTAACCAGGGATAGCGCTCCCAGGCCACCCTTGGCACCGGCGTAGGTGCTGAGGATGATGCCTTTCCAGATCAGGAGTTCGGGGCTGTTGGGGTCTTCAACCAGGTACCGAGTGGCGGCATGGGTTAACTGCTCCAAGGCGGTCTCTTGCTGCTTGTCGGGGAGCCGGTATTTGATTTCTGCCCAGCGCTGCTGCAGTTCGGTAGTGGCCTGCAGGTCGTTGCCGGCGTCGACGTTGAGGGTGAAACAGAGCGCGGCGAGGGTCAGCAGGGTGCGGATCGGCTGTGATCGGTTGACCAGGTGGTGGACGTTCATGATCTGTTCCTCAGGAGCTGTTCAATAAATTAAGGTTTGGACTGCATCAGGGGGCGCTGGCGTGCTGTTTGATGACTGCCAACTGTTTGTTGATCGCACGGCTCACCATGCTGGGGAACAGGCCGTTAAGTTTGACGAACAGTTTCTCCGGCCAGCCGATAAAACGGCTGGTCTCCTTACTCTGGAGCATGGAGACCAGCTCTTGCGCGACCTGTTCGGGGGCGTCGACGGCATTCTTTAACTGGCTGTTGAGCCTATCAGCCGCCTGAGAATTGAGGCCGGTCCGAGTGGCTCTGGGGGCGAAATACTGCACCCGGATGCGGCTGTCTGAGAGTTCGCGCTGCAGTGCTTCGGTGAATCCCCGCAGCGCAAACTTGCTGGTGCAATAGCTGACATAGCCGGGGTAGCCAATACTGCCCAGGGTTGAGCCGACGTTGATGATGCGGGCGTCCTGCTGCTGTTTCAGGAGGGGTAGCAGGGCGTGAGTCAGTAGCACCGTGGCCGTCAGGTTGGTGTCGATGATTCGGCGGATCTCAGCGTCGCTCTGGGCATCGAAGAGTGCCAGCTGATTAGTCCCGGCCAGGTTGATCAGCACATTAGGCTTTATCCCTTGCTGCTGGAGGTCACCGAGCAGTTGCCGCCGCTGCGGGTCATCACTCAGATCGGCGCAGAAGGACTGATGTGGCTGATGCGGGTGCGGGCTGAGGGAGTCAAGCAAGTGCTCCAGCGCCTGCTTATTGCGACCCACGGCGAGGATGCGGGCGCCTGACTGGCTTAGCAGGCGTGCGGTCTCGCTGCCGATGCCGCCGCTGGCACCGGTGATCAGGATCTGCATCTGTTCAGGTTTCATGCGCTGCTCCTTTAGATGGCTACAGACTGCTGATCATCGCGGCGTAGAGCCGATAGTGGGCCCGGGCTGAATGGATGATCGCACGTTGATCATCAGGATCGCTGATGCGGTTAACCAGCTGCTCGAAGGCTTTGACATGCTCAAGATCCAGTTCGCCGTGGGAGCTCAGATAGCTAAAGGCGTTGTCTGGCAGCCCTAACGAGGCCTGAATCTTGGCGGCGGCCTGAGTGGCCAGCGCGGTGCTGGTACCTTCGAGCACATGCACCATTCCCAGGAAGGACAGGGGGTTGTTGCGCCTGATGCTGTCGTAGGCGTAGGCCACCATCAGCTCCGTTTCGAAAGCGGGTCCCGCGTCCAGGGTCTCGAGCTGATCACCACCGGCGGCGGTGATGTCGTTTAAGATCCATTGTTCGTGGCCGACCTCCTCGTTGATGTAGTCGATCAGGGCTGGCTGCAACCAGGTCTGGTCGTCGCGTAGATGGCTGCCACAGCTCATCAGCAGCGGCACTGTATGGCGGACGTGATGGTAGGCCTGGCCGAGAAACGCCAGATAACGCGTCAGGGATACGTCTCCGGACAGCGCCTGCTGGATTACCGGAGAGCCCAGCAGTAAGCCGCGTTCGATCTGAGTAGCGTCGAGCAGCTGTTGATAAAAGTTCATAGTGACTCCTGATTTTCGCACAGTTGGGGAGATGGCTTTGTTGTAGAGAGTGTGGCTGTTATTTGTGGCTGCGTAGCCGGTGTCGGTACGGCAAGGCGACGCTGATAGCGCTGTTCAATCGGCTGCTGGTAAAGGTTGTGTATCGATACGCGACGCAGCCGTCCGTTACTAGTGAGCAGGCCGTTAGCGGTGCTAAAGGCCGCGCGGGTGCTGATCCAGTCAGAGACCCGGGCGTAATCGGGCAGGCGGTCGTTAAGCTGTTCGATCCAGGCACCGATCGCCTCCGCAGTAGCCTCGGTGGCAGGCGTGAGCAGCGCTATGTTAAACGGCCTGGCATCGCCGAACAGGCAGGCCTGATGGATGGCGGGGCTGGCGCAGAGCTCTGCCTCAATCCATTCAGGGGAGAGATTACGACCGAAGCTGTTGATCAGGACGTTACCCTTGCGCCCCTGGATATAGAGGAATCCCGCGTCGTCCAGATAGCCGATATCACCGGTGGCCAGCCACTCGGCTGGGGGCTCGGAGTCACCAAGATAGCCCAGCATGGCGGCACCCCTGACCAGGATCTCCTGCTGTTCGGAGAACGTTACTTGGCAGTGGGGCAGGGGCCTGCCGACCGAGCCGGCGCGCTGCTGTGACGGGGTATTCAAGCTGACCACCGACCCGCATTCGGACAGGCCGTAGCCTTCATAGACCGGGAGTCCTAGCCGTTGTGCCTGCAGCAATATATGCGGCGCTATAGAACCACCCCCGACGGCCACGAAGCGTAACGACTCAGGAACACTCCCCTGAGCGGCGAGTCCCACCAGTGCTTGCAGCAGTTCCGGCACCAGGATCAGGCTCTGCGGCTGGCTTTGCTGCAGCAGGGTGATAAAGGCGACGGGATCGAGTTGGCCCGATCCTGTCAGGCCGGTGCGCTCTGAACCATAGACGCAGCAGCTGGCGCCGGCATACAGGCTTAGCAACACTCCGGCAACATGCTCGAGCAGTACGCTGAGCGGCAGCAGGCTGGTATGACGCTCAATCTGCAGCGGTTCTATCTGCAGCTGTTCTAGATGCAGAAAGAGGGACTGACATAAAAGGTCCAGCGTTGCGGTGCTCAGGCAGACGCCCTTGGGCTGGCCGGTGGTGCCTGAGGTGAACGTGATCAGCCGGGTGCCTCGAGGGCGAGACAGGGGGGGGGATAGCCGCCTGGCGCTGCGTCGACAGACCGCGCCACTATAAATATCGGGTTGCGGGACCGCTTCTATGCCCAGCGAGTCCAGGCGCGAGCGCTGATCACAGAGCAGCAGTTCTAGATCACAGCTGTCGAGCAGGTGCTGAACCTGGGTGGCGCTGAAAAACAGCGGAATAGGCACCACGCAGATGTCGGCCGCCATCGCGGCGAGCTGGCAGATAATCCAGTCCGGACCGTTATCCATCAACAGTCCCAGCTGGCTAAAGCCGCTGGCGTGCAAGCGCAGACTCAGGGCCTCGATGCGGGTCTGCAGCTGGGCATAGCTGAGCGTTTCCTGGCTGCCCTGCAGTGCCGGTGCATCGGGGGTCTGGCGGGCATGTCGGGCAATGCGTTGCAAAATCACGCAAGGCTGTGCGAGAGGGGGCGTGTAAGGCGCGGTCTGCGGATTGCTGTTTAACATACGGTCACCTCTTAACGTCTGATCTGAATCAGGTGGTCGGGTAGCGGCTGGGAGGCGGCGACTAACGACGGCGACAGGGCGCTATTTTTACGAAGCCGGGTGATGCCTTTGCCAATGTGGCCTGCCAGTACTAGGGGTCGTTCCTGGTAATAACGGCCCCAGCGCGCCGGATCCTGGTCGAGTCGGGATGGATCGGCGACACCGAGAGGAATCAGATCCAGGCCCACGCCCAGTTTATGGAAACTGTTGAGCACGCGAGGGGTCAGGGTCATCACCAACCATTCAAAGCCTTGGCTGTAGTAAAAGGGTGCCAATGCCAGGATGATCTGGCGGGTCCAGCCGCTGGAGCGCGAGGCGAGATTGCCCACCTCGACGATCTGTGCGCGGCTTACGCGGCTGCCTGAGGCATCGCCGAGCCGTTGTTCGATCGGCTGGTCTAGATACTGTTCTAAAAATAGCGGCCCGGATGCGGCCGATTGATAGCCTACTGCCGCCTGAACCCGGTTTTCGGCGTCGATCAGGGCGATAAGGTGTTCGGCATAGACCTCAACCTGAGCGGCATAATCCTGCCGAAAGCGGCGTTGAATGAACTCGCTGACTCGGAGCCGGTTCAGCGGATCTTCAATCTGCAGCATATAGCTGCTATCGGGTGCCGGGTGGCTGGATAGCTTGAGCGATTCTGCGGCGTTCATCATCGATATCCTCTAGTGAGGGTATCTATGCTAAAGACACTTCCTTAACGAATAATTAAGGGGAGGGGTAAGTTTGGCTCTGCACCCGTTAATTATTGTGACCTGACCCCTTAGCAGCCGTCAGAAAAGCCGTCAGGCTGAAGCCTAACCTACAAAAGAAGGTGCTCCCTGTGGTTTTTTTGTGGGTTGGACTTTAGTCCGACAAGGCTGGCAAGGTGCTGTTATTTTCAGGCTGAAGCCGACCCACAGGGATGTGGGAAGTGCAGCAAGTCCGTAGGGAACGGACGCTGCCGACCTACAAAAACACATCTATTTTTCTATTTTTCTATTTTTCTTTGACGATACCTTTTAATTTATCCAGCAAATCCATCGGCATGGGGAATATGATCGTAGAGGTTCTATCATTAGAAATTTCAGTTAACGTTTGCATATATCTTAACTGAATAGCATTAGGCGCTTTGCTTAATACTAATGCGGCTTGTTGTAATTTTTCAGAGGCTTCGAGTTCCCCTATCGCATGAATAACCTTTGCGCGCCTAACACGCTCAGCCTCCGCTTGCTTGGCTAAGGCTCGTACCATACTGTCATCAAGATCGACATGTTTAACTTCAACGGTTGCTATTTTGACACCCCAGTTATCGGTTTGTTTATCCAGGATGACCTGTAGGTCTTTGTTCAAACGTTCTCGTTCGGACAGTAATTCATCCAGTTCATGCTGCCCTAGTACTGACCGCAGGGTCGTTTGTGATAATTGACTGGTTGCCTCGAAATAACTTTCGACATTGTTGATCGCCATCTGTG
>JBLHND010000190.1:0-6013 GCA_047622605.1 Motiliproteus sp.
TGAAAAGGGGATAAATCTGTTTTCTGAAGGGATCGCCTGCAGGCAGGCAGCCGAAGGCTCCTGCAACAGCAGCACTTCCCACATCCTTGTGGGTCGGCTCCCACAGGGGGTCTTAGATCTTATATCGAAAGACCTGCCCCCCCCCTTATTCTTATTTCTCAAAGAGTTGCGATAAGTCGTTGAACGCTTTGAATTCTAGAGCATTTCCCGAGGGGTCGAGGAAAAACATAGTGGCCTGTTCACCGGCTTCGCCTTCGAAGCGAATGTGTGGCTCTATGTTAAATTGGATGTCGGCCGCAATCAGTCGATCTCGCAAGCCTTTCCAATCATCCATGGTCAAGATAACGCCAAAATGCGGCACGGGCACCTCATGGCCATCGACAGGATTGTGATGGATGGGTTGTTCGATATGGCCTTCGAGTGGCGGCTTATAATGCGCGACGATTTGGTGGCCGTAGAGGTCAAAATCGATCCAGGCCTCGGTGCTGCGGCCCTCGGGAAGGCCGAGAGTCCCACCATAAAAACGGCGCGCCTCCTCAATGTCGTGAACCGGGAAGGCGATGTGGAAGGGGCGTATTGCGGTCATCCTGTTTTCTCCTTTACAGCATGCCGATAGTGGCTAACGCCGCGATAATCAGCATGGTCGGTGAGTTGTAGCCGAGCGCACGCGGGTGCAGCGGCGTCGGGTCCAGCATCGTACTACATTGAAAGACCTGAGCCCGTTATCCTTATCCCCATCGGTCTGCCAGGATCTTTCTGACCAGCTGGTATCTTGAGGCTAGGGGGCGGTGCTTTTTGGTAATCAGGTAGGCGGTTTCGTTAATGGGCATCCTGAGTTTGGCGCTGCGAAGACGCTCAGGTTGGGGAAAGGCATCCAGTGACGACTGTGGCATAACCGTAAACCCCAGGCCCAGTGATACCGGCAATAATATCTGGCTGAGCTGGTTGATATAGCCCGATTGCGGAATACGATCCATGCCCACAAACTCTGTCGAAAAATTCACGTCTAACAGCTGACTCGCATAATGATGCCCGTCGGGGTGGTTGATAAATCCTAGCTGCAACAACGCAGCCCAGCTCGACTCGGCTTGCGCGGGCAGCACTAGACAGAGTGGGTCTTCACCCAGACGCTCCTGATCCAGCTTAGGATCCATCACAGGCTGGGTGATCAGACCTATATCTGAGGTATTAGCTCTAATACGTTCGATAATGGCCGCGTTAGGCGCCGCTTCAACGCTCACTGTCAGGCCTGGATAGTGCTGCTGTAGTTTCAGTAATGCAGGGTAAAGTTGCATGGCCATCGAGCCGGAACACGCCAGCCGGCAATCGCCTGTGTGTCGGTCATCGCCGGCGATGTTATGGAGCAGTTCAGACTCCGCTTCCGCCTGTTGCAACCCATAGCTATACAGGCGGTCGCCAACGGCGGTTAACTCGAAAGATTTTCCATAACGATTTAGCAGCGGCTTACCCAGCTGCGCTTCAAGCTTGTTGATGTGTTGACTAACGCCTGGCTGAGTCATGCTGAGCAGTTCGGCGGTGCGCGTGAAGTGTCGGGTCTTCACCAGGCACAGAAAGGTACGCAGGAATACGGGATTTATCATAATGCTAGGTTATCATAATCATGATTAATGATAATTTTATATTAGCAGGCTCGCTTTATACACTGCTCAACAACTTAACAACGTGGAGCAAAAACATGACTAATGCGAGCCCGGAAAAACCGGCTAACCCCTACCCCCGTACCTTTTCCCATATAGGGATCTCAGTTCCAGATCTGGATGCCGCCGTGAAATTCTATACCGAGGTATTGGGTTGGTACGTAATTATGGAACCCACTGAAGTGATCGAGGATGACAGCCCTATCGGTGAGATGTGTACCGATGTCTTCGGCGCTAATTGGAAATCCTTTATGATCGCTCACCTGTCCACCGGTGATCGCATCGGCATAGAACTGTTTCAATTCAGAAACCAACAAAACCCCGATGACAATTTTGAATATTGGAAAACAGGGGTGTTCCATTTCTGCGTTCAGGACCCGGATGTTGAGGGATTGGCCGAGAAAATTGTCGCCGCCGGTGGCAAGAAACGCATGGCCAAGCCCCGCTATTATTACCCTGGCGAAAAACCCTATCGCATGATCTATATGGAAGACCCGTTCGGTAATATTCTGGAGATCTATAGTCATAGTTATGAGTTGCATTACGCATCGAGTGCGTACCTGCAAACGCCATAAGTCAGCCCAGGCGGGCCTTACAGGCGGTAGTTCAAGAGTAGCATACCGCCCACGACCAACACCTTGTCTAGATTATTGGGTTTCTATCGTGCTGATACAGACCTCGGCATGCAGCGTTCGATGCACCGGACATTTTTCGGAGATGGCCAACAAGGCCTTTCGATCCTCAGCGGTCAAATCGCCGGTCATCGTAATTTCGCGCTCAATCTGATCGATCATGCCGCTGCGGGTTTCACAGCCCTTTGAATCCTGAGCATGAACTTTTTTATGTCTGAGTTTCACCCACACCCGTTCGAGTGAGATGTTCTTTCGTTGTGCATACATCCTCATCGTCATACTGGTACAGGCACCCAGACCCGCTAACAGCAAATCATAGGGGGACCCGCCGGTATCGGTTCCACCATACTCGGCGGGTTCATCGGCACGGATACTGTATTTTCCACCGATGGACACAAACTGGGCAAAGGGACCCTGTCGGGTCTCTGCAACGACAACCGTGCCTGCGGTCGCTTTAATTTCAGCAACGTCTTCTGCTCTGGTGATGTTTTCCAGATACCGGTTTGACCAGGCGGCGATGATGTTGCCGACGTAAATGGCGTCGGCCCTATTGGTTAACAGGTGATCCGCATTATCGAGTGACACGAAACTTTTGGGATGTTTGGCATGGCTATAAATTTCGGCGGCATTGCTGACATCAACCTGGGTATCAACCGGCGAGTGGAAGATCAACAAGGCCTTGTTGAGGGTTGAAATATCCTTGGCTAAAGAGTGCTGATCCATATCCTCTATAAACTGCTTACTAATCGAAAACTGCCGTCCGCCCAACATAACATCGGCAGCGCCCTGTTGCTTAATCTCATCGATCGAACAGTGGAAGTTTTTCAGCACATGCTCAGGGCTGGCAGGCGCATTGATGGTGACGACGGCCCGCACAGAATCCAGATGTTTTGCCGAGGCCAGTACGGCAGCGCCCCCCAAGCTGTGGCCTATCAGTATTTGTGGTGCCTGATGCGATTGCTCGAGATAGCGGGCCGCTGCAACCAAATCAGCAATATTGGAACTGAAGTTGCTATTGGAAAACTCACCGTCACTGCTGCCTAACCCGGTAAAATCAAACCGTAATACCGCGATACCCAGTTCGGTAAGGGCTGCGGAAATTCGACTGGCCGCAAAAACATCCTTGGAACAGGTAAAACAATGGGCAAAAATGGCATAGGCCGAAATGGCGCCCGTCGGCTGATCGAGCAAGGCCGCGAGCTGATTGCCAGCGGATCCCTCAAATTGGATTTTTTGTCGCTTAGTCGCCATGCCATAATTCCCCGTGTGATAACGCCTCTAACGTAGCATAAATGCGGGAGGTCAGGTCTTCATAATGCGCCTGAGGATCAGGTCTTCATAATGCGCCTGAGGATCAGGTCTTACAGGGTGCGCTCGCAACAACGACCGAAGACATCGCCTTAAAAAACGCCGAATGGCTTACCAGGCTCTTTACCAGACGCCTTACCAGGGAAGGGCCGTGCCATCATAGTTAAAGAACCCCCCGCTAAACTCCAAGCGGCATGCTGGACTCACCCTATCGACCAGCCCACGCATTCCCGCGACACTGGTCTGGACATCGATAGACCCTTCAGGGCCGCCCATATCTGTTTTTACATGGCCAGGATGCAGCAGCAGGCAACTAATCTCGTCCGCTTCATAATCCTTGGCAAAACAGCGCACCGCCATATTAAGCGCCGCCTTCGATGACCGGTACGCGTAGGCACCTCTCCCATCACCGGAGAGCGACCCCATGATACTGGTGGTGAACGCCATCAGTTTTCTGTTCGACGCGGCTACATTTTCGGCCAGCGCTTCGGCAAGGCGAATCGGAGCGAGGGTATTGATCTGGAAGGAACGCAGCCAGTCATCATCATTCATTTGATCCAGGCTTTTATTCTTGTCCAGGTAGACCCCGGCATTATTCCAGAGTATATCGATGGGGACGCCAGAGAGCCTTTCCCTGAGCGCGGCAACAGCATCGGCGTCTGCAACATCCAGTATCACCGGTTCCAGGCCATCGGGCACCGCTGCATTCTGACTGCGCATAGCGGCAAGCACTCTCCAGCCGTCTGCGAGGTAGGATTGGGCCAAGGCAAGGCCAATGCCACGATTGGCGCCCGTAATTAGAATTGTCGGCATCCGTTCAGTTCCCGTCAGCTGGTAGGTCACACAAGGCACCCACTATAGGCGCAGTAACTCGAGGATGTCCAAATCAGCCAGCGTCCTTTACAGGCGACAGCCTAGGACCGCTGGCTGATAAATAGGAAAAACCTGATCGTAGACCCGAGTAAACACCAGAGTATAGAGAACCACCACGCACATCAGTGAAATATCTATCATTAGCGCCTGCCACAGGCTCAGCTCCAGCCACCACATGACAATGGGCAACGAGGTGAACGTCAGCACTAGCTCGAGGCCCAGAGCATGGAACATCCGTCCCTTCCACGACCGATCGGTAGGCACTCTGCCGCGCCTGACATCCATTCGATCAAAACCGTAATTATAGATAAGATTCAGCACCATCGCCTTGAGGCTCAAGATGATCGCCATCAACCCTATATCCAGGCTGTCGCGTTCCAGAATCCAGGCAAGGACGGGGGCCAGCGAGGCAATCAGCAGTGCCTCGAACATCAAGACGTAGCGAATACGGTCCCACTTACCTCGAACAACAACCTCGGCTTGCATCGATCTATCTCCATTCAATTTTTCGAGGATACTAATCTTATTGGAGATACTATAAAGTTAATTAGCATCTGATATAGAGATAGTTAAAATGCCTAACCTGGAACAACTCCAAGCCTTCGTTGCCGCAGCCGAGCAAGGGTCTTTCTCGGCCGCGGCACGGCAATTGGGCAAAGTCCAATCTGCGATCAGCGCTGCCATCGCCAACCTGGAGATAGACACCAACCTGATACTCTTTGATCGCAGTACCCGCAAACCTACGCTGACCGCTGCCGGAAACGCCCTGCACCGCTACGCCATCAATACCTTACAGAGCCACCATGAGTTTGTAGCACATGCCAGCTCGTTGGAAAAAACCCTGGAAACCGGCATCTGCATCGCCATCGAGCAGAGTATCTCCTATCCTGCCCTGGTACCCGTACTCGTCGAATTTGAAACACGGTTCCCCTTTGTTGAGCTGGAGCTCCTGGATCCTGGCAGCAGCGATGTGGCCTCCCTGATTCGCAGTAATCGGGCGGATATCGGCATCATGCTGGAGCAGGAGATACATCCTCAGGGTTTCAACTTTCGCGGGATCGGCTATTCACGGCTACTACCGGTGTGTCACCCGAACCACCCTCTGGTGACCCGCCAGCCGCTGTCTCTTGCCGATCTACGCGCTCACCGGCAAATGGTCACTCGAAGTCGCGACCTGACAGACATGACCTATGAACGCCGCCTGATCAGCCCGAAAAAATGGTTACTGGAAAGTCCCTATATCATTATGGAGTTACTGAGCGCGGGTATCGGCTGGTCTTTCCTTCATGAAGCGGTGGTGCGCGACAAGCTCGACAGTGGAGAACTGGTGCAGCTGGATCTCACCTTTATCAACAATGAGATCCTGCAGGGGCTGGATATCGTCTGGGCGGATAACCGCTCTTTTGGCAAAGCCGGTCAGTGGTTATTAGATCAGCTGTTAACACTCTATCCGAGCCCCGGAGTGCGCTAGCTTGGCTTTTTGTGGGTTGGCTTTTTGTGGGTTGGCTTTGTGTGGGTAAAAAGTAGTCCGACAATGCTTGC
>JBLHND010000191.1:0-5996 GCA_047622605.1 Motiliproteus sp.
GTCGTCGATCGCGCGGGTGAGGGTAACAACTGCGACGAGCATTTTTTTGCCGATGACTACGAAATCCAGCTGAATCCTGGTTAATCACAGTAAACAGCCAGGTAACGCCCAAATACCAATAATAATAACAACACCGGCCTCGCCCCCTTCGTCACGCGACAAGATGGCCGAAATAAGAATAAGGAAGCAACCATGGATCCGCACGTCACAGAATGGCTCAACCTGACAATTCGCTGGCTACATATGATCACCGGTGTCGCCTGGATCGGCGCATCGTTCTACTTCAATTGGCTGGAAAACCAGCTCGACCGTCGCAACCCAGCCAAGGGCCTGGCGGGCGATCTGTGGGCAATTCACGGCGGCGGAATTTATCACCTGGAGAAATACCAGCTGGCGCCACCGCAGATGCCGGAGAAACTGCACTGGTTCAAGTGGGAGGCGTACAGCACCTTCCTCAGTGGTTTCGCCCTGCTGGCGGTCGTGTATTACCTTAACGCCGAGCTCTATCTGGTGGGCCCCGGTAGCGGCCTTAGCGCCAGCACCGCTATCGCCATCAGCATCGGGGCGCTGGTATCGGGCTGGTTTATCTATGACCTGCTGTGTGAGTCACCGCTGGGCAAGCAGCCCCGGCTGTTGGCGCTGGTACTGTTCGCACTGCTGGTCGCTGCGGCCTACGGACTGTCACAGGTGTTCAGCGGTCGTGGTGCCTTTATCCACATCGGCGCCATTATCGGCACCCTGATGGTCGGCAACGTCTTTCGAGTGATCATGCCGTCACAGCGAGCGCTGGTTGCTGCCATTAATGCTGGGCAACAACCCGACCCTGCGCTGCCAGCCAAGGGCCTGTTGCGCTCGCGTCACAACAACTACCTCACCCTGCCGATGCTGTTTATCATGATCAGTAATCACTTCCCCAGCACCTATGGCAGCGAGCATAACTGGATCATCTTGTCGGTACTGGCGGTGCTGAGCGTTCTGGTACGCCACTACTTCAACACGCGTCATAAGACCCAGAGTTTTGCCTGGGCAATCCCAGCGGCGGCGGCGGGCATGATCGCGCTGGCCTTTGTATCGGCACCCCAACCGATAACGACTCGCGATATCGTCAGTGACCCTGTCACCTTTACCGACGTTAAACAGATCATCAGCCAGCGCTGCACCGTCTGCCACTCGGTCACACCCAGCAATGCTGCTTTCGCCAGCGCCCCGGCCGGGGTGATCATGGATACCGCTGTGCAAATCAGGCAACTGGCCTCGCGAATTCACGCTCAGGCAGTCGCCACGCAGGTCATGCCGCTGGGCAACGTCACCGGCATGACCCCGCAGGAACGCGAATTGATCGGGATCTGGGTCGCCCAGGGTGCCTCGATCGACTAGACCCCGGCTTACAACCTGCCCCCCCCCCTTCGGGAAAATGCTCGAAGGGGGATCTGAACCGCCGCAACAGGCTAATCATGGCGATTTATGACGATTCCGGTTCTGGCTTGGCCTTTCTCAGACCCGGTGCTACCATTGCTGCCCGCTTAAAAACACACTAGGGCGACATACTTTTCCATGGCCAGAATCCGTGAACGTAACAGGGAAATTATCATTCAGGCAGCCAGTGAACTCTTCGCTGAGCGAGGTTTTTCGGCAACTAAGACGATCGACATCGCTAAGCGTGCCGGACTGCCCAAGCCCAACGTTTACTATTACTTTAAGACCAAGGAAAACCTCTACCAAAGCGTACTGGAAAGCATTATTGAACCCCTGTTACAGGCCTCCGAACCCCTTTACAACAATGACGACCCGACCCTAGCACTCAAAGGCTATATTCGGGCTAAAATCCGCATCTCTCAGGAGCACTCACACGCCTCCAAGGTGTTTGCCAGCGAGATTATGCACGGTGCTCCGCTTCTGCCCCAAGCGATCAAGACTCAGCTGCTGGAACAGACTCGCCTCAGCACCGAGAAGATCCAGTCTTGGATCGACCGAGGCCTGATGTCCCCCATAGACCCTCACCACCTGCTATTTACCATCTGGGCATCGACCCAGACCTATGCCGACTTCGACTGGCAAATAGCCGCCGTAACCGGCAAAGACAAGCTGACGGACAGTGATTACGAAGCCGCTGCTCACTTTATAGAGCAGCTGGTACTCAAGGGCTGCGAGGTCGGTTCTCGAGGTTCTTTTGTAGGTTAGGGTTCAGCCTGACGATGGCTGCTCCTTGCCAGCCTTGTCGGACTAAAGTCCAACCCACAAAAAGCCAACCAACAAAGCACCGACTCAAAAAAAAACCCTCTTCAATACAGAAGAGGGGGCGGCCAAAATAGCCAAAAAGTCCCAGGGTGAGTCGAGCGGTTGCTTAACCGAAGATCAGATTAGGCAACCAGAGCGCGATCTGCGGAAAGGCTACTACCAGCCCCAGCCCAAACGTCTGCATGATCACGAAGGGGATGGCTCCCCAATACAGGTCGTAGATAGAGACCGAGGGAGGGGCCACCGAGCGCATATAAAACAGGTTATACCCGAACGGCGGGGTCAGGTAGGCGGTCTGCATACTGAGGATAAAGAGCACCGCAAACCAGACAGTATCGAACCCGAGGTCCTGCACGATAGGCACAAACAAAGGCACGGTAATAAAGATGATGGCGAAATCATCCAGAAACATCCCCATCACGAAGTAGCACGCCAACATCGAGATGATGACCCAATAAGGAGACAACCCGGAATCAGACACCAATTCGGTGATCAGCTGCCCCGCCCCCAGACCTATATAGATCTTGCTGAAAAACACCGCGGCGATGGTGATCCAGATCAGCATTCCCATCAGCTTGGCCGTGCCATGCAGCGCTTCGCGCAAGACCTTGAAGCTGAACGTGCGATAGAGGATGGCACAGACGATGGAGCCGGCAGCACCGACGGCGGAAGCCTCCGAAGGTGAGGTCACACCCCCGACGATAAAACCCAGCACCGTCGCGATCAGAATTCCGGGCAGCACCAGCGCCTTCAGGGCCTTGAGTTTTCCGGGGAAATCGACCCGCTCGCTCTCCGCAATAGGCGGCGCCAGGGAAGGATTAAAGTAGCTGCGCACGAAGATATAGAGGATATAGATACCCGCCAGCATCAGCCCGGGCATCAGCCCTGCGGCAAACAACTTACCCACCGATTCGCGTGCCAGAAAGGCATAGACGATCATCAGCACGCTGGGAGGAATCAAGAACCCCAGTGCGCCACCGGCCATAATGGTCCCGGTGGAGAGCCGCTTGTCGTAACCCCGCTCCAGCATGGACGGTAGCGCGATAATACCTAGGCTGACGGTAGCCGCACCTGACACTCCGGCCATCGCCGCGATCAGCGCACAGATCAGCACCGTGCCCATGCCCAGACCGCCGGGCATGCCCCCCATCAACTTATGAATCATATCGAACAGGCTGTCGGTGATTCCGGAGCGCTGCAGCATCAGCCCCATAAAAATAAACATCGGTAACGCCACCAGCAGGAAATTATCCATCGCCGCAAAGGCACTGGTGGCCATCAGTTCGAGGCCATTCGGGCCCCACATAAAGTAGGCCGAGCCGGCGCCGACCGACAGCAGAGCCCAGGCCAACGGGGCTCCCATCGCCAGCAGCAGCAACATCGAGCCAAACATGCCCAGAGTGACCATCAGGGGATCAAGATCTAACACAGAGGGGATCCTTTATCATATTTTAGCGAAAGTGCCGATCGGCACCTAACAGCCAGAGCGCGCCAGGCGCGATTGACACCTCTCCTCTGCAGCGCAGGGAGAGGCAGATATTACTAACCAGAGGCTAGGAAACGACCGGGGCCTGGGGCTTGATGCCAAACAGCACCAGCAGATCCCGCAGCAGATGCGCCAGGCTCTGCAGCATCAGCAACGCTATGGCCAACGGCAGCATCGCCTTAAAGGGATAGACCACCGGTGCCCAGGTACTCTTGGAAGAGACCTCCCTCATTTCCCAGGAATCGGCGGCATACCCGTAACTGATCACCAGGAACGTCCCGAACACCAGCAACCCGAGCAACCCAGTCAGCACATCGAGGAACGCCTTACCCCGAAGCGGAAATAGGTTATAGATCACCTCGGAACGGACATGCCCGTGACTGCGATGGGTATAGGCGCCAGCTAGGATGCAGAAAGCCCCATACAACATGGTGGTGCTCTCATGCGCCCAGGAGGTCGGACTGTTAAGCAGATAACGGGCCGATACCTCGTAGACCATGATCAGGATCATCAGCAGACACATCCAGCTGACCGTCCTGCCTACCCAGTCCGACAACCCGTCCTGCAACTCCAGATAGCGATATACCCAACGCATCAGACGCGTCCCGTCGCCTTGGCGGCAGCAGTCAGTGCTTCAACGGCCTTGGCGTTACGCGCCGACTTGGCGGCTTCCTCTTGCCAGACATCCATCGCCGCGGTGGTTAAGGCTTTGGAGTCTTCGGGCGGCAGCGATGCAAATTCGAAGATCCCTTCGCCATTCACATCCAGGCAGCCATTGACGTTCCAGGCGTGCATCTCAGTCGCATGCTTGGCAACAGCCAGCTCCATCACCTTCTGATGTTCAGGCGTCATAGAATCCCACTTCTTCTTATTGATCAGCATGCCGTCGGCATAACCCGGGTTGATCATATTGAGATGGGTATAGTGCGTGGCCGCCTCATGCAGTTTAAGCGCCTTGTACTCGAGCGAGCCGCCGTAGATCACCCCATCGATCGCACCGGTAGACAGGCCAATGTAGAGCTCCTGACTGGGGAGATAGACCGTCGGGATATCGAACTTCTGCAGGATGGCTGCTACGGTTGCCGTGGCGCGGATCTTCATGTTCTTCAGATCTGCCAGACTGGTCACCGGCTCTTTGGTCAGCAGGTCGTAGGGACCACCGAACACCGGCCCCAGATAATGAACCCCTTTTTCTTCATAGGCCTGCCGGATCAGCTCGCCCAGCCCTTTGGCTTCATGAACATACATCGCCTCGTCGAAGCTGGTCCAGGCACCGGGAATCCCACTTTCAATCTTGGCGATATCAAGCTGCCCGGCCCAGTAGCCGCCGTAGCCCTGACACATATCCAGGGTTCCCTTGCCGACCGCATCCAGCATCTGGTCATTGGGAACCAGCTCTCCGCCGCGGAAACGGGTAATTTTCAGGGTATTACGGGACCCGGCTTTCAGATCGCTGGCAAACGCCTTATAGAGCGCATCGGTCTCGGTACCGTAAAGCGTCTGCATCCGCAGGCGGACAGTATCAGATGCCGCTGAGACACCGGTGGAGGCCATCGCCAGCGGAACGGCCGCAACACCGACTGCGGCTGCTTTGATAAGGTCTCTTCTGTTCATAGTTGCACCCTTTATTGTTATTCACGTCCAATACTATTTAGCTCTGCGAGGCAGAAGCGAAATAACGTGTGCTATTTCTAACATCAATGATGCCTATTGAAAAGCATAAAATGACAACATACTCCTATTGATACAAAAATGTCCACGCCGATTATTCCGGACAAACCAGCATTAAAACCTTGTTTTAAATCTTAATTGAATATATATAACCAAATATAGGGCTTATTTATAGAGTATAGTTCTGCGGTATGCATTTTCAGATAAAACCTTTACTCTCTGAATTAATTTATAGACATACAACAAAGGTTGATTTCGTTCTGAATAACGAACAGTATCAGCCTCCCATGAGAATTCTCTCCCGGTACAGTTGTTCGATAAAAATTACAACCAGACGCGCACTCGCTAACCATTGCTTGAGGTACCTCCATGACCCAGCCCGCTACCAAGACCGCCTTTTCCTGGGACGATCCCTTCTTTATGGATCAGCAACTCACCGAAGAGGAGCGCATGATCCGTGACGCCGCCCGTGATTACGCTCAGGGCCAGCTGATGCCCCGAGTGCTGGAGGCCAACCGCCATGAGCGTTTCGATGTCGAGATCATGCGTGAACTGGGCGAGCTGGGCCTGCTGGGCGCGACCCTGCCCGAGAAATACGGCG
>JBLHND010000192.1:0-5990 GCA_047622605.1 Motiliproteus sp.
CGCCAAGGATCGATGGCACGAGGAATTTGATCAGACCGTGTCGGGATAGCGGCGCGACCTCACTGGTAATAATGTTGTCAGCTTCAACGAGGGGGATTGTCATTGCGTACCTCAGGTGGAGTTATCGTTTCTTGGTGTCATAGCCAGCCTCGTGCCAGCCAGCGTTTTCAGTCGCGACGATTCACGCCCGGCAAGATGCAGAGCATTTCATAGAGCACAGTGGCTCTGATAAGAGCGATTTTGCTCGTCGCCCTGGATATGACGCGTCAGGGAATTACTCCTAAGCGGCCATAGCCTCTTAATCAATTAATACTGCTTGACCTCAGGTAATACGCAGAGCATTTCATACAGCAAATTGGCACCCAAAAGCGCGGTATTACCTGTGGTGTCGTAGGGTGGAGAGACTTCAACCAGATCGCCGCCAACAACATTCAGCCCCTGGCAACCACGAATGATCTCCAGGGCCTGGGGAACTGTCAGGCCGCCTATCTCCGGGGTACCTGTGCCCGGTGCATACGCGGGATCGATGCCGTCAATATCAAAGCTTATATAGACCGGACCCTCGCCGAGCTGAGACCGAATTTCGGCCATCAACGGAGCCAGCGATTTGTTCCAGCACTCCTCGACCGGGACGATTCGGAAACCTTGTTCACGCGACCAATTGAATTCTGAGGAGGAATACCCGGTACCACGTAACCCGATCTGTGCGACCCGGTTGCCATCGAGAAGGCCCTCTTCCATGGCACAGCGAAACGGGGTGCCATGGGCTATCCGTTCACCGAACATATGCTCGTTGGTGTCGGAGTGGGCATCGATATGAACCAGCCCAATCGGTCCATGCTTCTTGGCTAACGCGCGCAGGATGGGATACGTGATGGTATGATCGCCCCCCAACGTCAGCGGCTTGCAGTCGTGCGATAAAATCTCATCATAGGCGGCTTCGATGATATCGATGCTTTTTTCGAGGTTAAACGTATTGATCGCGATATCACCAATATCGGCTACCTGGATGCTTTCGAAAGGCGCAGCACCGGTCGAGACATTAAAAGGCCGCAACATCCGCGACTCGTCACGAATCTGACGGGGAGCCAAGCGGGCACCGGGCCGGTTCGAAGTCCCTATATCCAGCGGTACACCGACAAAGCAGGCATCTAAGCCTTTAGCGCTGTCTTGCGAAGGCAGCCGCATCATTGTTGCCGGACCGCCGAAACGTGGCATTTCATTACCGCTGAGCGGCTGGTTAAATTTATTCTGTACCACAAGTAATCTCCGTGATTTTTTTGACCTGCTGATGCAGGCCTGCCGATGGCGGCCTCTGGAAGAAGATGGCGTAACCAAGGGCACTGTCCAGCCTCATAGGTTCGCCCCATTCTTTGATCTTAATTACCCTGTTCTGTGTCATTGCCGGGACAGCAGCAACCGTCCCATCACCGTCAAGATAGCGCTAACCAATCATCGCCTTGATCTCGACGTATTCGAGCATGCCTTCATCCCCCCATTCGCGGCCATTACCCGATTGTTTGTAGCCGCCGAACGGGGCTTCAGTATTGAGATAGGAGCCTTGGATGTAACACTGACCGGTACGGATACGACGAGCAATTACCAGCGCGCTGGCTGTGTCTGAGGCATAGACCGCAGAAGACAGCCCAAATGCCGAGTCGTTGGCTATCGTAACGGCAGCATCGATATCGGTGTAACCGATAATGCACAGTACGGGGCCAAATATTTCTTCCCGGGCAATCGTCATATCGTTGCTGACATCGGCAAAGACCGTCGGTTTAACGTAGGCGCCTTGAGTCAAACCGTGTGGCATCTCCGGCCCCCCCGTTACCAGGCGCGCACCTTCGGCGATCCCTTGGTTGATGTAAGCCAACACGGTGTTCTTTTGAGATGCGGTGCTCATCGGCCCCATCGTGGTGGCGCTATCCAGCGGATCGCCAACGACGTTCTCCTCCGCCACCGTTTTAGCGAGCGCTACGGCCTCCTCGTAGCGCGATTGAGGGACCAGCATGCGGGTCAGCGCATTACAGGTTTGGCCGCTATTGATCATCACGTCCTCTACGCCATAACGAACAGCTGCAGGCAGGTCAGCATCTTCGGTGATGATATAGGGTGACTTGCCGCCCAGTTCCAGGCAGACGCGTTTGACCGTGGGCGCGGCGGCTGTAGCCACTTTGACACCCGCTCCGGTTGAACCGGTGAAAGAGACCATATCGATATCCTTATGGCTGCACAGCAGGGGGCCAATCTGACTACCTGAACCGGGGATTAGATTAAAAACACCGGCAGGAAGGCCAACCTTGTCAAACACTTCAGCAATAATAAAATCTTGCAGAGGGGTTTGTTCTGCAGGTTTAACCACCAGAGTGCAGCCTGCCGCTAATGCCGGTGCCATCTTTCCGACCAGCTGCGATAGGGGGTAATTCCATGGATTAATCAGCGCGCAAACCCCAACCGCTTCCTTAATTGTATGAATACCCTCCTTTATATCCACCTGCTCCATCATCAAAGCGCGCCGGGCATAGGTACGGAAAGAGTCGATAGCACCCTGCACCTGAATGTCGCGGCTAATGTCACGTGGGCAGCCCATCGTCAGGGTAATAGCATCGGTCAGATCCTCGATCCGACATTGCATCTCATCGGCAGCCGCATTGATTAGATCACTGCGCTGCTGTGCTGAGGTCTGCGACCAGCTAGGAAACGCCTTTTTGGCTGCCGAGATAGCACGGATAACATCTTCGTCGTTGGACAACGGCGTACGCGCGCAAGGCTGGCCCGTTGCCGGATTCACAATTTCATGGGTATGAGTGCTGAAAGGGGCTACCCATTGGCCATCGATATAGAGCTGGTCGTGGATTTTCATCGTCTTGGTCGCCTTTTACTGCTGTGCCTGTAAATCAAAAATTTGTCTGTGGCCCACTGCCTGGTAGTCTTTCAGTGCATTGACCATCAAGGAAAGGGGTAGCCGTCGACAAAATTGTCTTCCAGCACTTCTATCACGGTCGGTCCCTGACGGCCGTTGGCCTCGACCAATGCGGCTTTCAATGCTTCGAGCGTGGTGGGACGAGCGGTCGAGCAACCGAAACCTTCAGCAATT
This sequence comes from Motiliproteus sp., assembly GCA_047622605.1. GTDB lineage: Bacteria > Pseudomonadota > Gammaproteobacteria > Pseudomonadales > Balneatricaceae > Motiliproteus. Next base: position 3,098 of record JBLHND010000192.1, read on the forward strand.
TTAATAAAGTCAGGGGTGTAGATATCGACGCCGATGCGTTCAACCTTACAGTCATCCATATAGCGACGTATTTCGCCGTAACCGCTGTTGTTCCAGATCAGGAAGATAACAGCCACCTGAGCCTCAACCGCACTGGCCAGTTCACCGATGGTGAACTGCGCGGCGCCATCGCCAATCAGTGCGATGACCGGCTGGTCGGGGTGGGCCAACTTGACACCGATGGCAGCGGGGATGGCATAGCCCAGGGTGCCGTATCCGGTGGCTGCATGGAAATAGCGGCACGGTGCTTCGGTTTCGTAGTGTAGCCAGGCGTAATAGGTCGGTTGAGTCGAATCACCGACTATCGTTAACCCGGGCAGCGCCTGGTTAAGCGCGGCATAAAAAGCGTCATATTTGGAACACGCAGTGATTCGACTACCTTCGCGTAACGCCTGAGCCCGCACGATACCGTTCTCAGCTGCGGCATCATCTGGTAATGCGGCGTTGATGGCCGACAACGCATAGCCAGCATCACTGCGGATGGCCAGGACGGGTTTGACGTTACGGGTCAATTGACTGGCGTCGATATCGATACGAATCAGCTTGCCGCCTATTTCTACGGGACCGGCAAAGAAAAAATCGTAGTCGGTTTCGGAAAATTCTGTTCCTACCGCCAGAATCACATCCGCAGCTTTGAGCTCCTGGCGGATGATCTCGCAGGATCCAGAACCACCCACCGCCAACGGATGGCTATAGGGGATAACGCCTTTAGCATTAACGGTATTGATCACCGGGGCATTGAGTTTTTCTGCCAGTGTAATTACTTCCGAGGATGCCTTAACCGCGCCACCACCGATGGCGATCAAGGGGCGTTTCGCCTGAGTCAACAGCTGCACCGCATCAACAACCGCATGGGGAGCGGCTGCGGGAGCTGCTGGGATCGGAAACGCGAAGGTATCCAGGTGATCGGCATTGGCGGTGATCACGTCCATCGGCAGTTCGATATGCACCGGTCCCGGACGCTCACTTTGGAAAACAGCGAAGGCTCGTGCCAATACCTTCGGTAACTGATCGACATGAGTCACCTGGTGACTGAACAGCGACACCCCTTCCATCATCAGGCTCTGGTTGGGAAGTTCGTGCAGAAATCCTTCCCCCATTCCCAACTGCCAACTGTTGTTGACCGACGAGATCACCAGCATAGGAATTGAGTCTCGCAGCGCTTGCCCCATCGCAGTGGCGATATTGGTCATGCCGGGACCCGTAACGATAAAACAGACGCCAGGCTTGCCGGTGGAGCGGGCATAACCATCAGCCATAAATCCGGCACCTTGCTCGTGACGAGGTGTGATATGCCGAATCTGTGTCTGCGGTAAGCCGCGATAAAGCTCGACCGTATGGACACCAGGGATGCCGAAGGCTGTGTCAACGTCATAATTTTCTAAGATCTTTACCAGTACTTCGCCACAGGTTGCCATCGCAGTTAACACCCATCCTTTTTAATTATTGGTTGAGGAAATAAGATGGAATACACTCTAAGTGGTTTTAAACCCACAGAAAAACGACTTATACTGACAAGATCATTCCTAAAACGCATGACTCAGAGGCTTATTCGATGCAGAGACGCCTACCCTCCATGATCGCTCTCAATTGTTTTGAGGTCTCAGCACGGCACTTAAGTTTCACCAAGGCAGGCGATGAGTTGTGCCTGTCGCAAAGCGCAGTCAGCCGGCAGATTAAAAAGCTGGAACAATTTCTTGGTTGCATCTTATTCGAGCGAGTTAAGCAACGGCTTTACCTTACGGACTCAGGCAAAGAATACTTCGATAAGGTCAGTGACATACTTGAGCAGTTGCAGGTAGCAACCCGTAACATGAGTAAAAGCGTCTCGGGGCGCTTACGTGTGGGTGTCGAGGACGCGCTCACCACCCGTTGGCTGATTCCTAAACTTCATGACTTTCAACTGCATTTCCCTGACATCGAGACCGAAATAATCACCGATCTACATCAGCTTTATTCTTTGCGCGAAGGTTACGATGTCGGTGTTTTGTGCGGCGATGGCCAATGGCCAGAACTCAAATCTGAATACTTGATGCCGGAAGAACTCGTCGCGATCTGCACTCCGGAACTACTCGAAAAATACGGTGCAGTGGAGAATATTAAAGATGTTCTTAAGTACCCATTGATACATCACACGGCCAGTACCTCTGGTACCAAGTATTGGCTTTGCGCTGCAGGGCTGACTGAGACTGCTATTGAGGGCTTGCATGGACTTCGCTTTGAGCATTTTCGGCTGTTAGTCGACGCAGCAATGCAAGGGCTCGGACTCACCGTTGTTCCCCGGTACTTCGTCGCTGCCGAGCTGGCAAAAGGACAGCTGGTGCTTGCGAATAAAAAAGCGCTGCATTGCGACGATAACTACTATGTTGTTACGCCAAAAAACCGAACCGACGATCCTAAGGTGCAAGTTTTTGCTAACTGGTTGCTGGGATGGAGGGGCCTGCCAGAATAACAGGATCAGATCTTTAATTTTGTGCAGGGGGATGGGAAGATCTGTTTTAGTTGTCATTCTTTTCAAAAGATCGCCTGCAGGCAGGCTCCCACGGTGCAATTGGCTTATTTCTGTCGGTAATTAGGTAGCCTTTTTGAAAGGCTATGTCCTAGTTAAGTGTTGCGAAGCAACAGGACGCTTAATTGCCTGCATGTAGGCAGGGGTTGTATTGGTAATCAGGCAGTCTCTTGCAAGGCTTGAAGCGGCAATCGCACCATCAGAATGACACCAAACCCCCTTCTAAACCGATGAAATTCAGATTGAAAAGGCCCGCAGGGTCGAGCCAGGGATGGCGAGATTGACAGCTGAGGCAGGATGCCGAATCTGTCAGCCTCAAGCTGTATTTCATAGCGCCGCAGGCGC
>JBLHND010000193.1:0-5921 GCA_047622605.1 Motiliproteus sp.
TGGTCAGATCTTATTAGAACATGGCGACGCTGGCATTCGGCCGCTTTATAGGAACGGCTTATCAAGGGTGCACCGTCGACGGGGCGCTGATCGCGTTTTCAATATGCTGACAGCTGGGTTCATCGTCGCCACGAAAGTTTTTACAGCCCCAAAACTGACCACGAGCGCTTGTTCTTAATAGCATTTCAGCACCGCAGTCAGGACATACCGGCGACCAGTGTCCACAATCCTCGTCGAGACACCTCTTGAACCGCCCTTCACGCTTCATCGCCTGACCACACCCCTGGCAACCCTTTTCGGCATGGTTGCAGAGGGGGTAGTTGGTACAGCCTAGGAAGGCACCGAACTTACCTGATCGCGAGATCAGAGAACCGGTTTCACAGCGTATACATTTAATCGCTTCAAACAGGGTTTGAACCAGCGAGGTTTCAAATTCATTTTTTTCTATGGGATAGCCAGCATCGAGCAATTCCACCACAAACCCGGATGCGACCGCCATATCACAGGCCAAATAGGCACGATGACGCGCCCGAGTGAGAGCCACGTAGAACAGGCGCCGCTCCTCTGCATAAGCGTAGGGCTCGGCCGGTGGCAATAACGCCTCCAATAACGGATGCGTGACCTTCTCGGAGGGGAAGCCATGCTTACCGGTCTCAAGACCCAGGATCACGACATAATCCGCTTCCTTGCCCTTGGATGCATGAACGCTCAGCGCTTCTATATTCAGGCTTGGATAATTCTGATTGAGTACGGCAATCTCGGGCTTTTCCGGCAATCGAAACCAGAAACGCGCCAGCAGATAGACACTGCTGCCCGGCGTCGCTTGGCTAGCGATAGCGGTCAGAATGCTGTTGAGCAGCTTCTGGGGGTCTGATTTATCCTGGCTTTGGCGTAACAGCGACACCGCTGGCTGATTAACCTGGGTGTTCGTGGTTAATTGTTTGCTTACCTGGGCCGGGTTTTTCATCACGAACTGCGATGCAATATCACAGATGCTGTCATTAAATCGGAAGGTCTTGTCTAACCGGGTGGTCACCGTCGCGCCGAAATACGGTTCAAAGCCACTCGTCAGGCTGACATCACTTCCGGAAAAACGATAGATGGCCTGCCAGTCATCGCCGACGCAAAACAATGAACAGTCGGCGCTGGCATCCTGTAACGCTCTAACAAGCCGTGCCCGAGGTTCTGAAATATCCTGAAACTCATCCACCAGAATAAATTTCCAGTGCGGCTTAAACGCCCCTTCCTGCACATAGTGCAGCGCCTGACCGATCATGTCATCAAAATCGATCTCTTGACGAGCCACCAATAAATCCTGATACAGATCCAGGATAGGCTCGAGCAGTAACAAAGCCGCCTCGACCTGCGAGGGACTCGATGCGGAGGCGATCTGGAGACGCAAGCGTTCTTCATCGAACCAACAGGCCTTGTAACGACTCAAAAACTGACTCAACAGTTCGGCAAAACTGCTGATAGCCCCCATCTCTCTGAGGGTTTCCAGCACAGCCTCGTCGGGAAGCGGATCAAACGCGACCCCATGCAGCAGCAACTTGGCATGCAAATTGTCGAGCAGACAGCGCTCCTGCTGCTCGTAGTGAAAGGTTTCTAGCAGCGTGGTCTTATGGTCCTGATGCAGCGCTCGTTTCCAACGCATATCCGCCTGATACTTTTCCCGATCGACATAGGGCGCGGTATCTCCGTTCCTATCGATGCCCAGGTGCTCGATGTAAATGCCGTACTCTGGCAGATAAAAATCGGGTAGGTAGGTTCGAAAATCTAAACTTTTGGTCTTAGCGTCGCGGTATGAGGATTCATACTCATACTCAACACCCATGCGAAACAGCCAGTTGGCGATCAGGCACTCCTCGACGCTCTTTACCTCTTCGCCTTGCAACGTCCGAATTTCATTGGCGGCTAGGTACTCGTAATACTCCCCCAAACTCTTAAAGTCGAAGGAGTTTTTCTCTGGGTAGAGGTGGTCTTCAAAATACTCGACAACCAGACGTCGGTAAGCGGGTTCCTCCAGCAGCGCTTCAAACCAGCGATCAACCTGCTTCGCCAGGCGCTTAGCGTCCTCGGCCAATGGACTTATGCTGGGTTTACCTCCCTCCACCCTGGCGATAATTTCCTGCCCCAAGGCGTGGAAGGTCCTGGCTTTCACAGGATCGCCTTCTAAACGCTGCTCCAGCCGCTCACGCATCTCTTTAGCGGCCTTGTTGCCGTAAGCAAGCATCAGCACCTCAGACGCTACCGCCTGGCCGCTTTGCATCAGGTACGCCGTTCGCCCTACCATCGTGCTGGTCTTACCCGTACCCGCACCCGCTAAGACCAGGTTGTGGTCTTCATCGATGATGCAGGCATCACGCTGACTTTCGGTAAGAGGGTTGGACTCGATACCCTCGAAGAGCCTCTTATGTTGCTCCTTCTGCCGCTGCACATATCGATCCCTCAAGGGTTGAATCGAAGCCGCATCCCAATCGGCCCACTCTTGCAGCTGTACGAAAGGCGCGCGTATCCGGTCGCAAACGACACCCTCGCGCGGTAGTGAGGAGCAGAGGCTAAGCGTCTCCCTAGCCTCATCCCTGATGCGCTGCCACAGGCTGGTTCGCAAATAACGGGGCCGATCAAGCATTCGCCGTAAGCGAGTGACCGCTGCCTGAGCGGCGATTGAGTGGTATTTATACCACCCCTGCTCTACGTCTACTTTAAAGGCAGACGCACTTTCACGGGATAGCCAGTCGACCTTAAGAACCGCATTGTCTATCCTCAGAAGCACCGCATCGAAAATGATACCCAGATTCATCTGCGGGACGTCAGCGAGCTCGGACCATTCGACCAATACCGGTTCTGTTCCGCAGCTCAGGGTAATCCCGGTAGCCGTAACTCCGGCACCACGCCATGGATGACCGAACCATTTCCCAATCCAGTGCGTCCCGTACCTGCTTATTGTTTTCAACCTATAGTTTCCAACTCTTAAATACCTTCGCTAAAAAACCGGCTGAATCAGCGTTCACCCAAAAATCATTCCGTTATGTAAGCAAAAAGAGATGCAGCAAAAAGAGATGCAGCAAAAAGAGATGCTCACAGGCGCAACAGGAGCCATACCATACCAACAGTGTGAAGTTGATTCAATTTGAACAATTTCAGGGACCTGCCACGATAACAGCAAGATCCCCAAATCCTCCCGGTACGGGCCGTCAGCGGGATCGGCTGGACAAATTCACCAGGGCTGCCTAATCTAAATAAGACACAGCCGTCAGCTCATGTCGATCTATCCCATGGAGGACATACTATGAACACGACTGTTACGGGGACCTACGAATCTGCGACCCAGGTTACCAACACTCAGGAGGATCTGATTGCCCTCGGAATCCCGAGGGAGCAGATTTTTGTTGATAAGAAAAATCACCAAATCAAGATAATGATCCCAGAGATCACTGAGCCGGAGATCGAAATGATTCTCAAGCGCCATCAATTCAGTGAGATCACCGCACGGCGTCATTAGACTCAAGAACGCGAACCTGTCTCTAGGTCAGGGCCAAGCCAGGGCTAGGATCTAAGGCCGAGCTGATGATCCAGAATATGCGACGTTCACCGCCGTTAAGACCGCCTTTTAATAGGCCAACTTAATAAAGTACTGGCGCTGGCGTAGGACTAAAACCCAACCCACAGGGACGTGGGGCCTGTCTCTTTTTAAACAGCACGGCTTTAGAGCTACTCCTACAGTCTCCTGCAAGCCTCCCACAATCCTCAACTCAGGCCGAATAAGGCTGCTGGCATCCAGATCCCCTGGATTCTCAGTAGCCCATAGGGTCGCGTATTTACTTAACAGGACGTAATAATGGCTTCTACTTGATCTGCATCATTAACACTTATCTTTTTTAAGGTTATTATGCGCGCATTAATCAAATCAAGGAGAAGATGATGAAAACGTTGATCTTTACGGCTATTGCAGCCGCGACTCTGGGTCTTGCCAGTACGACCGTTGCGGCCTATGAAACAGGCGATCTGGTTGTCCGGGGTGGTTTCACTCAGGTTGCTCCCCAGGGAGATAGCGGAAAAATTTATACCGGCTACGATAATTTGGGTACCACCGCTTTAGAGGTCGGTGTCGACAACGATACGCAGCTAGGCCTCAACCTGGTTTATTTCTATACCCCTCGTGTGGCGGTGGAGCTGTTAGCGGCCACGCCGTTCAGCCATGATATGAATGTAGAAAATAACAACCTGGCACCGACGGTGAGTGACGGCTCCTTGGGAGAGTCCAAGCAATTGCCACCGACCCTGAGCGTGCTCTATTACTTCGGGGCGACCGATGCCGCCCTCCAGCCTTATGCCGGCCTCGGCGTGAACTACACAGTCTTCTTTGATGAGAGCTTTACCGCCGAACGCGAAGACGAGGGATTCAGTGACCTGAAACTGGATAATTCCTTCGGTCTGGCGGTTCAGGCAGGCTTCGATTATCAGCTTGATAAGCACTGGATGATCAACGGCTCCGTCCGCTATATCGATATAGATACGACCGCCAACTTTAAGCTCGGCGGAGAAAACAGCCATGTAGATGTGGACATCGACCCGATCGTCTCCTCGCTGATGGTCGGCTACAGATTCTAGTCTATTGACTGCCGATTACCGCTTCTTTTGTGGGTTAGGCTTCAGCCTGACGATCATTGTCGGACTACTTTCGACCTACAGGGATGTAGGAAGTGTGCTAAGCCCGTCGGGAACGGGCAGCGCCTACCCACAAAATGCCAACCCACAAAGGGCATTCTCGGAATGCTTTCGACCTACAGGGATGTAGAAAGTGTGCTGAGCCCGTAGGGAGCGGGCAGCGCCTGCTCACAAAAATCTGATCCACAGGCTCTCGTCGCATCGGCATTCAGCTCATCAAACCAGGACCTGTCATCAACATCAGGGCCAGCGACCTCATGCCTTAACCCCTGCCGCAGGACGAAGGCATTTTGCGACCCTATAGCAATAATCAAACCGGCGCGGGTCGCCATGCCGTCATAAAGGGTCCAGAAATTGACCATAAACTCAGGCTCATCGGAGACTCCACAAAGATCCGTGGTAAACGTTCAGACAGCCTGACGGGCTATTGCAAAAAAAAACACCGCAACAAATTGATTAATAATAGTATTGATGAGAAATAGCAGAGAAAAAACATGCAACGGTCAAGCCCCTGGAGGGAGATAGAGGCTTGACCGAAAGATCAAAAGAACAGCTTAGAAAGTTCTGCCGACACTTAGCGCGAGCCTGGCATCCGCAACATCAGACGCCCAATAATCCCCGTCGATGTTGGTATCCGTATAGGCCAGATTCAGATCAAAACCGGCGATGCTTTTGGCCACTGAAACACCCCAATGGTTGTAGGAATCATCACCGGCGCTCGGCCCAAAAGAAGCGTTACCCGCGCTATCCAACAACTGGGTATGAGAGCCCTCAAACTTCAGGTTGAACTCATTGCCCAGGGCCAACTGATGACTGAGTACCAGCACGGCAGAGTTGCCCTGCTCACCAAAATAATCATCGGCAATCGATAGAAGAACTTTCGTTGCTCCCCTATAGGTCAAAGAACCGTAAAGCTCGCCGTAATCAAATTCACCCAAATCAGCCGCGTCTTCATCAGCGCCCGGGTAGGTGTAGTAGGCATAACCCAGATCAAAATCCAGATGCTCGTCGAGACTGCCTGCGTAGCCCGCATAATAATCCAGCTCTACCTGCTCGTTGGTTCCGGTCTTAAAATCGATCTTCGAACCCCAGATTCCGGCATAGAAACCCGCATCGTTCCACCAATCGGCACTGCCTTGCAGTGCAGGCTTGCCATCGGTGGAGCTAACCCCGTTATAGACGTAGTCGGAGACCAACGTCACGGTAATGGCGGTGTCTGCCTGGGCCTGGACAGCGACGGCCGCGGTGGC
>JBLHND010000194.1:0-5794 GCA_047622605.1 Motiliproteus sp.
GCTATGGCACAGGCTACCGATCGTGCCGGTATCCAGTTTCGAGTGCTTAATTCACGTAAGGGTCCGGCGGTCAGAGCCACCCGCGCTCAGGCAGACCGCCAGTTGTACAAAGCGGCCATCCGCTCGATCCTGGAAAACCAGCCTAATCTGCATATTTTTCAACAGATGGTTGACGATCTGATCGTCGAATCCGATCGAGCCACGGGGGTTGTCACCCAGATGGGACTGCGTTTTTATGCCCGCACGGTGGTGTTAACAACAGGAACCTTTCTCGGTGGCCTGATCCACATCGGACTGCAAAACCATGCTGGCGGCCGGGCCGGAGATCCCTCCTCATCGACCCTGGCAAAACGGCTCCGTGGCACCGCTCTGCGGATTGACCGCTTGAAGACCGGTACCCCGCCACGACTCGATGCGCGCAGTGTGGATTTCTCGGTGATGCAGGAGCAGCCCGGCGATACCCCGCTGCCCGTGATGTCCTATCTGGGTTCGGTGGCCGATCACCCACGGCAAGTCAGCTGTTTTATCACTCATACCAACGCCCGTACCCATGACATTATCCGCGCAGGGATGGATAGATCACCGATGTACACCGGCGTGATCGAGGGTGTGGGACCCAGATACTGTCCGTCGATTGAGGATAAGATCGTTCGTTTTGCCGATAAAGATTCACATCAGATCTTCGTCGAACCAGAGGGCCTGACGACCAATGAGATCTATCCCAACGGTATCTCAACCAGCTTGCCCTTTGATATTCAATTGGAGCTGGTTCGATCAATGCGGGGTTTCGAAAATGCGTTTATCACCCGTCCGGGTTACGCCATCGAATATGATTATTTTAATCCCCAGGATCTGAAGCACTCACTCGAAAGCAAGGTAATCGATGGGCTGTTTTTTGCGGGTCAGATCAACGGTACCACCGGTTACGAAGAAGCCGCTGCGCAGGGCCTGTTAGCCGGTTTGAATGCGTCGCTTCAGGCACAGGGGCGCGAATCCTGGTGTCCGCGCCGGGACGAGGCGTATATCGGGGTGATGGTGGATGATCTGATTACTCTTGGAACGGCAGAACCCTATCGAATGTTCACCAGTCGTGCCGAATACCGGCTCATTCTGCGTGAGGATAATGCGGATAGGCGCCTGACTGAAAAAGGCCGTGAACTAGGTCTGGTGGATGATCAGCGTTGGCTTTCTTTTTGTACCAAGCGAGAAGCGATCGAACTGGAAACCCAGCGGCTCAAGAGCAGCTGGGTACAACCGGCAAGCGATGCGGCGGCGAGCCTGAGTGCTAAGTTGGAAAATCCGCTAACCCGCGAGTACAGCCTGCTGGATCTACTCAAGCGTCCAGAATTGAAATATGCCGATATCGGCCATCTAAGCGGTACCAGCCTGTTAGATCCGAGCGTTACTGAGCAGGTCGAAATAGAAACGAAATATTCCGGGTATATTCAGCGTCAGCAGGAAGATATCGAACGGATGCAACGTCAGGAGAATACCCCCCTGCCCACTGATCTTGACTATGACCAGATCGAAGGCCTCTCCAATGAAGTACGTCAAAAACTTAAGTCATCTCGGCCCGAGACGCTCGCTGCCGCCTCCCGGATTCAAGGCGTTACCCCGGCGGCCTCATCCCTGCTGCTGATACACCTGAAAAAACGCAGTAAACTCCAGCAGGTTGCCGGAGTCCAGGCGTGAATCAGCCAATGAACCAGGAGAGTGAACACGGCTTGTCAGCAGAATGCGGGCGGCTCCTCAGTCAGGGTCTGCACCAGTTGGGCTTAGCATTGACCGCCGAACAGCAACAGCGGCTTCTTAGTTATGTGGGGCTGTTACACCGCTGGAATCGGACCTATAACCTCACTGCGGTTCGTCAACCCGAAGCGATGATTGAGCGCCATCTGCTCGATAGCCTGAGTGTGGTGCCCTATATCGAGGGCCAGAACATTGCCGACGTAGGCACAGGGCCGGGGCTACCAGGTATTGTATTAGCTATAGTTTATCCTGAAAAAAAATTCACCCTGATGGACAGCAACGGCAAGAAAACCCGGTTTTTACAGCAGGCCAAGCAGGCGTTATCGCTAGCTAATATCGATATCTATAACGGTCGTGTTGAGACGTACCCAGAGCAACATAGTTTTGATACAGTTATATCGCGAGCCTTCGCATCGCTCAATGCCATGCTGAGCTGGACGGGATCATTGGCCGCTGCCGATGCCCGGTTTTTGGCGATGAAAGGCGCGTATCCTGATCAGGAGTTGGCCGAGTTGCCAGCAGGTTTCGAACTCCTGAACGCCTACCCCTTACAGGTTCCAAACTGTGAGGGAGAACGGCATCTGCTGGTATTCCGGACTATCAGTTAACGATTCGAACCCGCAGCCAACGTCGGCTTTTCCGCAGTAGATCAGTGTTAAGTGTGACAGGCTGCTAGTACGCTACAAGGAGATTTCTGGGTGGTCAAAATATTGGCTGTGACCAATCAAAAAGGTGGTGTGGGTAAAACGACCACCTGCGTCAATCTGGCGGCCTCGTTAGCCGCTACCAAGCGTAAAGTACTGATGGTAGATCTTGATCCTCAGGGTAATGCCACGATGGGCACCGGGGTCGATAAACATCAGATCGAACATAGCGTTTATGATCTGCTGACCGGACGGGTCGATATTCATACGGTGATCACATCGAAGACCAACGGGGGCTTCGATCTTATCCCCGCCAATGGTGATCTCACGGCCGCCGAGGTCGAGTTAATCACGGTTAAGCGCAAAGAATTCCGGCTTAAGCAGGCACTGAGTCTGGTCGAGCAAGAGTACGATTATATTTTGATCGACTGCCCGCCTTCGCTCAATATGCTCACCATCAATGCCTTGGTGGCCGCTCATGCGGTGATTATTCCGATGCAGTGTGAATACTACGCGCTGGAGGGTATCTCTGCGTTGATGAGTACCATCGACAAGATACGCGGATCGCTCAACCCGAGCCTTAGCATCGAAGGCATCGTTCGTACCATGTATGATCCGCGCAATAGCCTGACGCGGGATGTCTCCGCTCAACTGCTCGAGTATTTTAGCGACAAAGTGTACCGTACGGTGATTCCGCGTAATGTGCGCCTTGCCGAAGCCCCCAGCCATGGCTTGCCGGCGCTGCTCTATGATCGCAACTCGAGGGGGGCCGTCTCTTATCTGGCTCTGGCGGGTGAGGTTAATCGGCGTTGCGATCAAGCGCTCAAGACTAGCGCCTAATGACTTTAAATAATCCCAACCTGGTTGGAAAAGACAGATGCTAAAAAAACGAGGTCTAGGTCGTGGTCTGGATGCCCTGTTGGCAGGTTCAGCCCTGCATGAGGGTTCGGCCGACGCTGGCCGGGTTTTAACGACCAACGGCTTAGAGATACTGCCACTCGACAAGATTCAACGCGGTATCTATCAGCCTCGGCGAGATATGGATCAGGCCGCCCTGGAAGAACTGGCCAATTCTATCCGTGCCCAGGGTGTTATCCAGCCGATAGTCGTCCGTCCCTTGGATATGGGCCGCTACGAGATTATCGCGGGAGAGCGTCGCTGGCGTGCAGCACAGCTGGCCGGTCTGACCGAGATTCCCGCCAGCATTCGCGATGTGCCGGACGAAGCCGCTATTGCAATGGCGTTGATCGAGAATATCCAGCGCGAAAATCTCAGCCCGATCGAAGAAGCGATGGCTCTGCAACGGCTGATGGATGAGTTTGATCTGACGCAGCAGAAAGCAGCCGAGGCGGTAGGAAAATCACGCACGACGGTTACTAATCTGCTGCGCTTGTTGAAACTGACTACCGACGCCAAGCGGATGCTCGAATATGGCGACCTAGAGATGGGTCATGCGCGTGCTCTGCTGGCTCTTGAGGGAGACAAACAGATAGCGGCGGCCAAAGAGGTCGTGGCTCGGGGGATGTCGGTACGCCAGACAGAAGCCTTGGTCAAACAGCTGCAAACCGCACCCAAGCCAACAGAAAAGAGTGCAGCGGACCCGGGTATTGAGCAATTACAGCAACGTTGGCACCAGGCATTGGGGCTGCAGGTAAAGATTTTACACACCGATAAAGGTGCTGGAAAACTCACTATTTCATATAAGACCTTGAATGATATAGAATCCATCCTGAATAAAATACAGTAAATACAATGGGTATTAGACTTTATTGTACTTAATGAACTACCACTAAATGATGGTTGCCGAGCAGAATCTTAATCCCTATAATTCGCAGTCGGTTATAGGGACAATTGAGTCTAACCAACGGATATGAAAAGTAGATTATGCCCGTGGGTCTAGCTGAACAAGTCAAGAATAAAGGCAGGACCACAGAGGTTCAGCGCAGGCAATTTGGCATTCTGATTTTGTCACAGTCGGTTGTCACTTTAGTTGTAAGTTTGGTCGTGTGGTTGTGTACCGAGAGAATCGCCGGATATTCGGCGTTATTAGGCGGATCGATCTATTTAATCCCCTATATATATCAAGCGAGTAGACTGTTGACGAGCCGTGCCGGCAGCAATCTACGACAGACAGTGCGGGAGCTGTATAAAAGCGAAATATGGAAAATGGCTTTAACCCTGGTGCTGTTCGGCCTGGTGTTTACTCTGGTTAAGCCACTTGAGCCCTTTTCCTTATTTGGCGTTTTTATTTTGATGCAGCTGATGTCCTGGCTGGCGCCACTGCTGCTGAATCATTTACTTTTTAAAAATTGAACTGAGAGGAAATCATGGCTGCAGAAGGCGCACTCACGACCTCCGGGTATATTAAGCACCACCTGACTAACCTCACCTACGGGCAGCTGCCTGAAGGATTTGAGCGTCATGATGGTTCCGTGCTTCAAGATGCTACCTGGACAATCGCACACGGTGAAGAAGCCGCATCAATGGGATTCTGGGCGATCAACCTGGATACTATGTTTTTCTCAGTGGGTCTCGGCCTGCTGTTTATCTGGCTGTTCCGCAAGGTGGCCGTCAAGGCAACTAGCGGTGTGCCCGGTAATTTACAAAACTTTGTTGAGGCGATCATCGGCTTTGTAGACGAGAACGTGAAGTCATCCTTTCACAGCCGCAACGCCGTTGTCGCGCCCTTGGCATTGACGATCTTCGTCTGGGTCTGGTTGATGAACTTTATGGACCTGTTCCCGATCGACTGGATTCCCTTCGTGGCACAACAGATGGGTATCCCCTACCTGAAGATCGTCCCGACCACCGACATCAATGCGACTATGGGGATGGCCCTGAGCGTCTTCGCGCTGATCATCTACTACAGCCTGAAGATCAAGGGTCCGAAAGAGTTTATTGCCGAGCTGACGCTACAGCCACTGGGTAAATATATGATCCCTTTCAACCTGTTTCTGGAAGGCGTCAACCTGCTCGCGAAGCCGGTTTCCCTGGGTCTGCGGCTGTTCGGCAACATGTATGCCGGTGAGATGATCTTTATCCTGATCGCGCTCTTGCCGTTCTGGATGCAGTGGGTGCTGTCTGTGCCCTGGGCGATCTTCCACATCCTCATTATTACGTTGCAGGCCTTTATCTTTATGGTCCTGACGATCGTTTATATGAGTATGGCCCACGAGTCACATTAAAAATTTCTAGGAACCGGCTCGTGAGGGTCGGTTGCTGAAACTAAGCAAAAACGATTTCAATTTACTAAAACTTTAAACTTTAAACTTTAACTCTTAATAGGAGAAAAAAATGGAAACTGCTCTGTTATACATAGCTGGTGCTTTGGTAATGGGTTTGGGCGCGACTGGTGCTGCAATCGGTATCGGTATTCTGGGTGGTAAGTTTCTGGAAGGCGG
>JBLHND010000195.1:0-5467 GCA_047622605.1 Motiliproteus sp.
AGGAGGTGATCACCGATCTGATGCGCCGCGAGCTCAACAGCTATAAGCAGCTCCCCGCCACCTTCTATCAGATCCAGACCAAGTTCCGCGATGAGATCCGCCCCCGTTTCGGGGTGATGCGCTCGCGCGAGTTCATCATGAAGGATGCTTACTCCTTCCACGCCAGCAGCGAGTCACTGCAGCAGACCTTCGACCTGATGCGGACCGCCTATATTCGAATCTTCGAGCGCCTGGGGCTGGATTTCCGCCCCGTACTGGCAGATTCGGGCAGCATCGGTGGTGAGGGGTCGCAAGAGTTCCACGTGCTGGCCGACTCCGGCGAAGATGCGATCGCCTTCAGCGACAGCTCCGACTACGCCGCCAACATCGAAAAAGCCGAAGCCCTGGCCCCTGCCGAAGAGCGTCCCGAGGCCAGTGCGGCGATGATTCAGGTCGACACCCCCGATACCAAGACCATCGCTCAGCTGGTCGAGGGCCACGGCCTGGCGATCGAGAAAACCATTAAGACTCTGATCGTTGCCGCGTCGGATGAGAGCGATGCCGATTTTATCGCCCTGCTGGTTCGTGGCGACCACAACCTCAACGAGATCAAGGCCGAAAACCTGCCACAGGTGGCCAAACCGCTACTGTTCGCGACCGAAGAGGAGATGCGTGCGGTGATAGGCGCAGGCCCCGGCTCACTGGGCCCGGTCAACCTGCCGATGCCGGTTATCGCCGACCGTAGCGTCGCCAAGATGGCGGACTTTGGCGCGGGGGCCAATATCGACGACCAGCACTACTTCAACATCAACTGGGGCCGTGACTGTGCCGAGCCTGAGGTTGCTGATCTGCGCAATATCATCGAAGGCGATCCCAGCCCCGATGGCCAAGGCCGGCTTGTCATCAAGCGCGGTATCGAAGTCGGGCATATCTTCCAGCTTGGCAGCAAGTACTCCGAGGCGATGCAAGCCAAGGTGCTCGACCAAAATGGTAAAGCCGTGGTCATGCACATGGGTTGTTACGGCATCGGCATCACCCGGGTAATCGCCGCTGCCATCGAGCAGAACAACGATGCCGCCGGCATCCTCTGGCCCAACGCCATAGCCCCCTTCCACGTGGCCCTGATACCGATGAATCCGGAAAAGTCTGAGGCGGTCAACGAAACCACCGAACGCCTCTACCTGGAACTCCAGGCCGCCGGTATCGATGTGTTGCTCGATGATCGTAAAGAGCGGCCCGGGGTGAAATTTGCCGATATGGAACTGATCGGCATTCCCCACCGCGTCGTGATCAGTGATCGCGGCCTGAAGAACGGCACCCTTGAATATAAAGGCCGCAGCGAAGCCGAGCGTGAAGATGTCGCAGCCGACACCCTGGTAGACATGCTCAAGGCCAGAATCCTGGGCTAATCCGCAGGAGTCTTGGCTTCCGCACCTGTAGGTTAGGCTTCAGCCTGACAGCCGTTGCAGGAGCCTTGGCTGCTGACCCACAGGGATCACCTGTAGGTCGGTCTGAAATTGCTCCTGCATTTCAAACACTTCCTACATCCCTGTAGGTCGGTCTGAAATTGCTCCTGCATTTCAAACACTTCCTACATCCCTGTAGGTCGGTCTGAAATTGCTCCTGCATTTCAAACACTTCCTACATCCCTGTAGGTCGCGTTTCAGGCTGACAATTTCGCCAGCACTCGACGCAACCCTTGCTGCCAGTCATTGGCAAACTGATCCTGCAATAACTGCTTTAACCCGCCCGTGTCGAGTACCGAATAAGCCGGACGCCGTGCCGGGGTTGGATACTGCGCCGTCGAGATCGGCAGCACTGAGGGTATGTTGTTAATGACCCCCAATGCCTGTGCCTCAGTAAAGATTGTTTCGGCAAACTGCTGCCAGCACAGCGCCCGGTCGCCGACAAAATGTTGGGTTCCCCAGCCTTTAAAACCAGGTTGCTTCACCAGCGGCAGCAATGCCAGCACTGCATCCGCAAGCTGGCCCGCATAGGTTGGGCAACCCCATTGGTCATTCACCACCGACAGTTGCTCCCGTTCGGAGCCTAAGCGCAGCATCGTCTTGACAAAATTATTACCGTACTCGGAGAACACCCAGGCGGTGCGAATAATCAGGTGCTTATCCAGCGTACGTCGAACCGCCTCTTCACCCTGCCACTTACTCTGGCCATAGACGCCCAGAGGGCTTACCGGCGAATCCGGCTTATATCCGCTAGTGGCTGCGGTGGAGGCGGTGCCGTCGAAGACGTAATCGGTCGAGATATGGATCAGCGCGATGCCCTGCTCGGCACAACCAAGCGCCAGATTCTCAGGGCCCGTTCGGTTAACGGCAAATGCCCGATCAACCTCCTGCTCGGCACGATCAACGGCGGTATAGGCGGCGGCGTTAACGATCAGATCAGGCTGGTGGCGCGCCAACGCAGCACGTACGGCGTTAAGATCGCTGATATCCAGCGCGGCTCGATTCAAGGCAATCAGTAAATAATCCGTGCAGCGATCCTGAAAACAGCGGCCCAGCTGTCCCTCAGCGCCCGTCAGCAACACCTTCATTTGAACAGCTCTTCTAAGCGCAGACCCTGTTGATCCTTAGCGGAGAGTGAAGGTTCACTGACAGGCCAGTCGATGCCCACCGCAGGATCATTCCAGAGCAGACAGCCTTCATCATTCGGATCATAATAGTCGGTGCACTTATACTCAAAATCGGCACTCTCGGAGAGCACCACAAAGCCGTGTGCCAATCCCGGCGGCAGCCAATACTGGCGTTTATTGTCCTCGGACAGCACCACCCCTTGCCACTGACCGAAGGTCTGCGAACCGGGGCGCAGATCCACCGCCACGTCAAACACCTCGCCGCGCACCACCCTAACCAGCTTGCCCTGGGGTTTGGTTTTTTGAAAATGCAGCCCGCGCAGCACCCCCTTGCTCGAACGCGAATGATTGTCCTGTACAAAGGGCAACGTAATGCCATGCTCGGCATAGCGCGCTGCCTGAAAGGTCTCCAGAAAAAAACCCCGCTCATCCCCGAACACTCGAGGCTCGATAATCTTGACCCCCGCCAGCCGGGTATTGATCACTCGCATCAGGCTGACTCCTCCAGCAATCGCAGCAGATACTGGCCGTAACCGGTCTTGGACAGAGCCTCGGCCTGCTGGGTTAGCGCTGCACGGCTCAGCCAGCCTCTGTTAAAGCCGATCTCTTCGAGACAGGCCACCTTCAAGCCCTGGCGCTTCTCGACGGTGGCGACGAACTGACCGGCATCCAGCAACGCATCGTGAGTGCCGGTATCTAGCCAGGCAAAACCGCGCCCGAGCATCTCCACCTGCAGGTCACCGCGCGCTAGATAAGCCATATTGATATCGGTGATTTCCAGTTCGCCTCTGGCCGAAGGCTTAATCGTCTTGGCGATGTCAATCACCGCGTTGTCATAAAAATAGAGCCCGGTGACGGCATAGTTAGATTTTGGATGGTCGGGTTTTTCTTCGATACTGATCGCCTTACCCTCCGCATTAAACTCAACGACGCCGAAACGCTGCGGATCCTTGACATGGTAGCCAAACACCGTGGCCCCCTGGGTTCGCGATGCGGCCGATAGCAGCTTGTCGGAGAAGTGCTGACCATAGAAGACATTATCGCCCAGCACCAGGCAGACCGAATGAGCGCCAATAAAGTCCTCACCGATAATAAAGGCCTGCGCCAGGCCATCGGGTGAGGGTTGTACGGCGTAGCTCAGCTCGATACCAAAGGCACTGCCGTCACCCAACAGCTTCTGATAGCCGGGCAGATCCTCGGGGGTCGAGATGATCAGAATTTCACGAATCCCTGCCAGCATCAGCACCGACAGGGGGTAGTAGATCATCGGCTTGTCGTAGATCGGCAGCATCTGCTTGGACACGCCTCGAGTGATCGGATGCAGACGGGTGCCGGAGCCGCCTGCCAGGACGATGCCTTTATAAGATTTCATCGCTATAGGTTCCTCAAAATCATCTTAGTGCTCTGTCAATGGCGTCCTGTGGGTCGGCTGCTGAAGGCTCCTGCAACTATACACCCCTGCTACTGATGACCCCTGCGCTCCAGCGTATAAGCGCCCGACAGGACCCGTTGCCACCATGCTCGATTATCCAGGTACCAGAGTACGGTTTTACGAATCCCACTCTCGAACGATTCTTCGGGCACCCAACCCAGCTCGCGCTCAATCTTTGAGGCATCGATCGCATAACGCAAATCATGACCCGGACGATCTTCAACAAAGCGGATCAGTTGGCGATAGGGTCTTGCTAAGTGTTCTTCATCAGGCACCAACTCCTGAAGCAGGTCGCACAAAGTCTCCACGACCTCAAGATTGGTTTTCTCGTTATGACCGCCAATATTATAAGTCTCGCCGATCTGCCCCTGCATGGCCACCAGACAGAGCGCTCGGGCGTGGTCCTCCACATAGAGCCAATCGCGAATCTGCTGTCCATTGCCGTACACCGGCAGCGGCTTGCCCTGAAGCGCATTGAGGATCACATGGGGAATCAACTTCTCGGGAAAGTGGTAGGGGCCATAATTATTGGAACAGTTACTCACCACCACAGGCAGGCCATAGGTGCGGTGCCAGGCGCGCACCAGATGATCGGCGCTGGCCTTGCTGGCAGAATAGGGAGAGCTAGGGGCATAGGCCGTCGTTTCGCTGAATAGCGCCTGCGGCCCCTCCAGATCACCATAGACCTCATCGGTGGAGATATGGTGAAACCGAAACCTCGCTTGGCCTGCGATATCCAGAGCGCGCCAATGGGCCAGAGCGGCCTGGAGCAGGTTGTAGGTCCCCAGCACATTGGTCTGGATAAACGCACCGGGGCCATCAATAGAACGATCGACATGACTCTCGGCCGCAAGATGCATCACCCGGTCAGGCTGATGCCGTTCAAATACTCGGCCAACCTCGGTCGCATCGCAGATATCGAGCTGTTCGAACCAATAACGCGGATGGGATGCCGCACCCACCAGGGAATCCAGATTCCCGGCATAGGTGAGGGCATCAACATTGACCACCTCATGCAGGGTGTTGGCAAGCAGATGACGCACCAGAGCACTGCCGATAAAACCGGCCCCACCCGTAATAAGAATCTTCACGTTAACGCCTTTAACTTTTTTAAATAATCAGAGAGAGCACCGGAGAGATCGCAGGAGGGAGAGACCACCGGAAAGAACACAGAAGACTATTATTGCACGCCGAGGGACCTAAAGAGCAGAGGTGTAAAGAGGAAGTCGTTAAAGGAAAGCCCCCGTTCCATCCTGGATTGGGGGCTTGGTCGAGGTGCTTGTCGGCGTCCTGCCTAAAACAGACGGCTTCCGTGCAGTCATCAGATCCATCTGAACCTCATGATAGCCAGAATCCGCTACTTAACCATCAGCCATTTTCCTAGATACTCAAAATCAACTGCATCTGTGGTTCTGAGCACGGCATCAAGCCTCTAAATAAAAGGTAGGCATCAGCCTGCTCAC
>JBLHND010000196.1:0-5404 GCA_047622605.1 Motiliproteus sp.
CGCCGACGGCGAGATGGCGCATCTGTTCAACATCGCGGATGCCGCGAAACCCCATCACCCCCTGGCTGTCGGCACCGGGGATCGGTAACCGCAGCGGCTCGGAGCCGGTGGCGATCAGCAACCGGTCATAAGCGATCCGCTGGCCGTTACGGCACTCCACCTGCTGACAGGCACGGTCGATAGCGATCGCCTCGAAGGCCTCTCCGGCAAGCAGCTCGATGCCCTGCTCCTCGTACCAGTCGCGATCATGGATCAGAATTTCGTCGAAACGACTCTCACCGGCCAGCACCGGCGAGAGCATGATGCGGTTGTAACTGCCGAAGGGCTCCTTGCCGATCACGGTGATCCGGTAGTGGTCTGGGGCGGCGGATAACAGCACCTCGAGGGTCCTTATGCCTGCCATGCCATTGCCAATAATAACGAGATTGGGTTTCATAAGCGCCTCAGGCCGCCACCTCGATCTGGCCTGCGTTGAGGCGGACCTGATAGACAGGGACCTTCAACGCCTCATCCTCCTGGCAGACCCCCGTCGTCAGGCAGTAATGGTGCTTGTAGAGGGGCGAGGCAACGCTGGTCACGCCGCCCAGCTGCGCCAGGAGTCCGCGCGAGAGGACGTTGGCCTGGCCGGCCGGATCGTAGTTACCGATCGCATAAAGGGTATCGCTCCGGGACTGACGAAACACAGCGACCTGCTGGCCGTTGACCAGCGCGCAGACGCCGGTGTTGGGGGCGATATCGTTAAGAGGGCAGATAGGTGTCCAGTTCATGGATTCTCTCCTGTTAGAGGTCCTGTTAGTGGGCCTGTTAGTGGGCCTGTTAGCTGGCCTTGGCGATGAGGGTGCCCTGGTCGAGGCTGGTCGCTTTCCCGGCACTTGTCGCTTTCTCGCTCGAAAAGGCGGGACGAATCTGTTGCCGCTCTTCGACAAAGACGATATTGCTGTCGAGGTCGGGGCTATTGATAAAGTGGCCGAAGCGCTTGAGCTTCTGCTCATCCTTGAGGGTGGCGGCCCATTCGCACTCGTAGTGATCGATATTGAGCTGCATCTCGGCTTCCAGATCGGTATTCAACCCCAGACTGTCATCGAGGATCACCTGACTCAGGTAGCTAAGGCCGCCCTCGAGGTTATCCATCCATACCGAGGTGCGCTGTAAACGGTCGGCCGTACGTATATAGAACATCAACAGCCGGTCGATGGTCTGGATCAGGGTGGCCTTATCGAGATCGGTGGCAAACAGGTCGCCATGACGGGGCTTCATGCCGCCGTTGCCGCAGACATAGAGGTTCCAGCCGTTCTCGGTGGCGATCAGGCCAATATCCTTAGACTGGGCTTCGGCGCACTCGCGGGTGCAGCCGGAGACCCCGAACTTGATCTTGTGCGGTGCCCGCAGCCCCTTGTAGCGGTTCTCCAGTTCGATGGCTAGGCCTACGGCATCGTCGACGCCGTAACGGCACCAGGTGCTGCCGACACAAGATTTGACCGTGCGCAGCGATTTGCCGTAGGCATGGCCGGTCTCGAAGCCAGCATCGACGAGCCGCTTCCAGATCGGCGGCAGCTGATGCAGCTGGGCACCGAACAGATCGACCCGCTGGCCGCCGGTGATCTTGGTGTAGAGCCCGAAGTCCTTGGCGACCTGGCCGAGCACGATCAGCTTATCGGGGGTGATCTCGCCGCCGGCGATGCGAGGTACGACCGAGTAACTACCGTCCTTCTGCATATTACCCAGGTAGATATCGTTGGTGTCCTGCAGGCCGATATGCGCATCTTTGAGCACATACTCGTTCCAGCAGCTGGCCAGGATCGAGCCGGCGACCGGCTTGCAGATCTCACAGCCCTGCCCGGTGCCGTGTTTGTCCAGCAGGGCTTCGAAGCTCTTGACCTTCCCGACCCGCACCAGGTGGTAGAGCTCCTGGCGGCTGTGAGGGAAATGCTCACACAGGTCGTTGCTGACCTCCACCCCCAGCTCGGTCAGTTCATGATTAACCAGGCTGGTGAGCAGCGGCACACAGCCACCACAGCCGGTACCGGCCTTGGTGTGGCCTTTAACATCGCCCACCGAGCCACAACCACCGCTGACGGCGGTGCGGATATCACCCTTGGAGACAGCGTGGCAGGAGCAGATCTGCGCGGTTTCGGGCAGGGCCGCGACGCCGAGTCCGGTCTGGCCCTCGTCGTTGCGGCTAGGCAGGATCAAGGCTTCGGGGAATTCGGGCAGGGGAATGTCGTTGAGCATGTACTGTAATAACGTACCGTAATTCTCGGCATCCCCCACCAGGACCGCGCCGAGCAACCGTTTGTGGTCGGCGCTGACAACGAGCTTCTTATAGACCTCAGCCGGCTGGTTGTAATAGGTGTAGCTCTTGGCGCCGGGCGTCACGCCATGGGCATCGCCGATCGAGGCGACATCGACGCCCATCAGCTTAAGCTTGGTGCTCATATCGGCACCGTCGAAGGTTAAACACTGCTCACCCCCGCTGACATGGCTGGCGGCGACCTTGGCCATGGCGTAGCCGGGGGCGACCAGGCCGAACAGTCGGCCGTTCCAGAGGGCGCATTCGCCGATCGCATAGATATCCGGATCTGAGGTCTGGCACTCGTTATTGATAACGATGCCGCCACGCTCACCGATATCGATCCCACTGCTGCGAGCCAGCTCGTCCTGCGGGCGGATACCGGCGGAGAAGATCACGATATCGGTCTCCAGGTGCTCGCCGTCGGCGAACTCCATTCGATGGGTGCAGTGTTCGCCAGCGATGATGCGGCGGGTGGCCTTGGACAGATGCACCCCCACGTTCAGGTCCTGGATCTTGTCCTTGAGCAACGCGCCACCACCCGTATCCACCTGTACCGCCATCAGCCGCGGGGCAAACTCGACCACATGGGCTTCGAGCCCTAGGTCCTTGATCGCCTTGGCCGCTTCCAGTCCCAGCAGGCCGCCACCCACCACGGCGCCGATCCTGGCACCGCCCTCGGCGGCCGCGGTGATCATCTCCAGATCCTCGATGGTCCGGTAGACGAAGCAGTTCTTCCGGTCGTTGCCCTCGATCGGCGGCACGAAGGGGAAGGAGCCGGTGGCCAGCACCAGCTTATCGTAGCTCAGGGTCTCGCCCCTGGCCGAGGTCACCGTCTTTGCGGCACAGTCGATGGCGATCACCTTGTCATCCAGATGCACGCTAACGCCCTGGCGCTGGTACGTCTCCAGCGTGGTCATCGCCAGCGGCTCGGCGCTGCGGGTCTTGAAGAAATCGGTCAGATGCATACGGTCGTAGGCGACCCTGGGTTCTTCACTGAAGGTGATGATCTGATACTCGGTGCTGCGATCGCTCTGCAGCAGGCTCTCAATAAACTGATGCCCCACCATGCCATTGCCGACGACGATCACGCTCTGTTTGCTCATGGCTACTGGTTTTTCGCTCATGCCTGACTCCACACTTTCTATTTTATTAAGACGCTGAAACGCTCTGCTAGAAGCATCTAGGCATAAATCATGCCACCACTTCTGACAGCCCTGTTTATCAACGTTATTAAAGCGTTTGCGGCCACTGATACCGGGCTGCAGCGAGTCAATGAAGCGCCGTGCCGCAGGAACTAGGCACCAAGACTGTGCAGCCTCTGGTGCCGACTGGCTTCGAATGGTGCGGCGGCGCCCTTACCTGTAAATATCCCCCACAAGGCACTAGCGAGCACAGGACGCTGCCTATATGATGCTTAAGTAATGGCAAGCGGCATGTCTATCTCTGCCATCTGTTAATCAGCACTATCGCAACCGCTACGAGCAAATCGGGGAAGGTCAATGGCTACTGATGCAAACAAGGTCGTTGGCTGGCGCGAGTGGGTTTCCCTGCCTGATCTGGGAATCGACCGGATCAAAGCCAAGGTCGATACCGGCGCCCGAACCTCGGCGCTGCACGCCTTTCTGGTGGAACCCTTTACGCGTGACGGCAAGCCCTGGGTGCGCTTTGATATGCATCCGGTTCAGGCCAATAAGGACACTTGCCTTCGCTGCGAAGCCCCCGTCTTAGATACCCGCACCGTGACCGATTCCGGTGGCCATAAGGAACAGCGCTATGTGATCAGCACCCCCTTGATGATCGGCAACGAGCGCTTCCCGATAGAGATGACGCTGACCAACCGCGACAGCATGCGTTTTAGGATGCTGCTGGGCCGAACCGCACTCGCGGGCAGATTTAGCGTCGATCCCCAAGCATCCTACTTAACTAGCGATACTTTGTAGCTGCATTTCCAAGAACCTCCCCCACAACAGCCCTACGTACTTGGAGCCGGTCCTATGAGACTTGTTATCCTGTCTCGCAATCAAAATTTGTATTCCACCAAGCGTCTGGTCGAGGCTGCCACTCAGGCAGGCCATGAGGTACAGATTGTCGATGTCTTGCGCTGCTATATGAATATCAACTCCGACGACCCCAGCATCCACTACCTGGGCAAGGAACTGAAAGCCTTTGATGCGGTCATTCCCCGCATCGGCGCGTCGGTGACTTTCTACGGTACGGCGGTGCTGCGGCAGTTCGAGATGATGGGGGTCTACCCGCTGAACGAGTCGGTGGCGATCAGCCGTTCACGCGATAAGTTGCGCTCCATGCAGCTGCTGTCGCGCAAGAAGATCGGCATGCCGGTCACCGGATTTGCCAGTAAACCCGGTGACATTCCCGACCTGCTGGATATGGTCGGCGGCGCGCCTGTGGTGCTCAAACTGCTGGAAGGCACTCAGGGGATCGGGGTGGTGCTGGCAGAAACCCGTCAGGCGGCACAGAGCGTACTCGAAGCCTTTATGGGGGTGAAAACCAACATCATGGTGCAGGAATATATCAAGGAGGCAGGCGGCGCCGACATCCGCTGCTTTGTTATCGGCGACAAGGTGGTCGCCGCCATGAAGCGCCAGGGCAAGGAGGGCGAGTTCCGCTCCAACCTGCACCGAGGCGGCAGTGCGGCCCTGGTTAAGATCACCCCCCAGGAGCGCGCTACCGCCGTGCTGGCCGCCCGGACCATGGGGCTGAATGTCGCCGGTGTCGACCTGCTCCGCTCAGCACGCGGTCCGCTGGTGATGGAGGTCAACTCCAGCCCCGGTCTGGAAGGGGTTGAAAAGGCCACCGGTAAGGATGTCGCCGGCGAGATTATCCGGTTTATCGAGAAGAGTGTTGATGCAAAAAAAGCCAACCGCACCCGTACTCGGGGCGCAGGTTAAACGATGACAACCAAAAACTCAGTTCTGGAAATCGCCGGCCAGACGATCCAACCAGGAGAGCGCAGGTCACTGCATATCGACCTAGGAAAGCTCTATAACCACACCAACCTGGATCTGGATCTGGAAGTCATTCATGGCCGTCGCGCAGGACCCACGCTGATGGTCTGTGCCGCCATCCATGGCGATGAACTCAACGGCGTCG
>JBLHND010000197.1:0-5293 GCA_047622605.1 Motiliproteus sp.
CTCTTTATCCAGCGCCTCGATCTGGCGGTTGCATTCGGGGGCATCGACACAGGAAAAATGGGTTTTGCCGACAAAGCTGCCGTCAGGCAACAGGCTGCGTAGGTTTTCGGTGGTTGGACCCACGCCTTGTGGGTACTGTTCGGATCCCAGTACCGGGACCTGCATCAGCTGAGCCACCTCGACCAGCCACCGGCAGCTCTTTACCAGGGCTTGATTTTCAAACACGCCGGGCAGCAATTTTTCCTGCACGTCGATGACCAACAACGCTGAGTTTTCTGCTTTGAGCAACATACCTTTCTCCTTATATCAGACCGGACGACGATCGACCCTGTTGGTGGCCACACCTTCAGCAACCACCTTGTCTTTAACCCGACAGATCGTTTCCAACTTGACCCGACGCCGCTCTAGATTGATCTCAAGCACAGTGGCTGTCGCTACCACGGTATCACCGATATAGACAGGCGCTTTAAAGGAGAGCTGCTGATCGATGTAGATCGCCCCAGGCCCGGGCATCCGCGTCCCCAATACCGCAGAGATCAGACCCGCACTGAACATACCGTGGGCGATACGCTGTTTAAACATCGTCCCAGCGGCATACTCGGCATTGAGATGGATCGGATTATCATCCCCAGTGATGCCCGCAAACAACACCACATCCGCATCGGTGATGGTCTTAGCGTAGCTGGCACTCTGGCCAACACTTAGGTCTTCCAGGTAGAAGCCATGTAGGTCTTGCATCGTCACTTCCTCATCTATAAATGATCACACAACCAATGTATTTGATACTCAGCATACTGGTTTGTACTCGTTAAACCAAGTATAAACCCTTGGTTTTATGAAATCGGTCTGTTAGCCTGAGCGCTCACCCACATCGACCGCCTGATGTTTGCTTAATGGGAGCCGCAACGATGCAACAGCAAGCCAATAGCATTTTGGATAAAACCATCCGCCGCCTGGTGCCGCTCTGGCGCGACGCTCAGGGAGGGCGACGGATCCTGGATAAGCTATCGCTGAATCCCGAATTAGGTACCGATGATGTACGGACCCTGCTCAAGTGGATGGATGCCTGCCTGGCCGAGACCGGCGGTGAGGTCGCTGCACGCGACCGTGCCGCAACTCTAGGGCGCAGCTTTATGGACCTCAACAACGCAGGAAGAATTCGCTTTCTGACTCTGCTATCCGAGAATTATGCGGTAGACGATACCTGCGTTGAAAAAGCCATCTCCCATTGGAGCCACTGCGCCCCTGAGCATCGCGCCCACGCTGGCCAAGCGCTGCGCGATGCGCTCGAGCCACCACGAATGAAACTCCTGACCCAGTTCAATGAGCTGCCTGAAGGGGTTAAATTCCTGGTCGATATGCGCGCCGAGCTACTGAGCCTGCGGCACCAGCATCCTAACCTGGCACCGCTGGAGGCCGATCTTAAGCGTCTGCTGAGCGCCTGGTTCGATATCGGCCTGCTACAGCTCGAGCAGATCAGCTGGGAATCCAGTGCCGAGTTGCTGGAAAAACTGATCGCTTACGAGGCGGTCCATGCTGTCCAGAGCTGGAGCGATTTGAAGAACCGCCTCGGCAGCGACCGCCGCTGCTTCGCCTTCTTTCACCCCAACATGCCCAACGAACCTTTAATATTCGTCCAGGTCGCGCTGGTCAATGGTCTGGCCGGAAGCGTCCAGCAACTGCTGGATGAAGCGACTCCACCCTTGGATATTAATGCCGCCGACACCGCTGTTTTTTACTCGATATCCAATGCTCAACAGGGTTTGGCAGGCATTAGCTTTGGTAACTTCCTGATCAAACGCGTGGTCAAACTGCTGAAACAGGAGTTACCTCAGCTGCAACATTTCTCCACCCTGTCGCCTATTCCGGGTTTTTGCCACTGGCTCAGCAGCGCCGACGATGCGCAGCTGCGCGCACTGCCAGGCGGTGACCTTTGGCTCAGCAGCCCTGGCTTAACCGATAACGCGACGCCAACCCACTCCCGCCTGGAGCAGTCACCAGAGCCAGCCCCCCAATTGCAACAGGCCTTGCAGCGACTGGCCTTGCACTATCTGTGTCAGCAAAAACGTAACGGCACCTACGCCCGCGATCCCGTGGCTCATTTTCACCTCAGTAACGGCGCCCAGATCGCCCGCCTAAATTGGATGGCCGATAGTTCAGGCAAAGGATTGAATCAGTCCGCCGGGATGATGGTGAACTACCTCTATGAGCTACCCAAGATTGAAAATCGCAGTCAGCAATACACAGCCACCGGCGAAATCGCCCTGGCGGCCGGATTAACGAAACAACTAAAACGATCGCGCTAAGCGACCAAACTAGCTAAAGAGGAACACAACATGAGCCAACGAATTGCAGTCGTTACAGGTGCCACTGGTGGTCTAGGAATCGCCATGTGCAAAGCTCTGTGCGACCAAGGGCGCCACGTCGTCGCCACGTACTTCCCTGGCGAAGGCCAGGAAGCAGCTGCCAAGGCCTGGCAGCAAACGATGCAGGACGAAGGCTACGCGCTGTCTGTCTATCCGCTTAACGTCTCTGATTACGATCACTGCTGCTCATTTTTAGCGGTCGTCGAACAACAGCAGGGACCGATCGACATTCTGGTCAACAACGCCGGAATCACCCGTGACGCACCGCTCAAACGGATGCAGCCACAGCAATGGAACGAGGTGATCAATACCAACCTGAGTTCCATGTTCAACATGTGCCAGCCGGTCTTTGAAAAGATGTGTACACGAGGCTGGGGACGGATCGTCAACATCTCCTCCCTAAACGGTGAAAAGGGCCAATTTGGCCAATCCAACTACGCGGCCACCAAAGCCGGGATCTACGGTTTTACCCGTTCGATCGCCCAAGAGGGCGCTAGCAAGGGGGTCACCGTGAATGCGGTCTCTCCTGGCTACATAGATACCCCGATGGTGCGCCAGGTGCCTGAGAAGGTGCTCGAGAGCATTGTCAAAGGGATTCCGGTCGGACGCCTGGGCCAACCCGAAGAGATCGCCCGCGCGGTTGTCTATCTAACTGCCGATGACGCAGGTTTTGTGACCGGAACCAATATGTCGATCAACGGCGGCCAGTACATGAGCTAAGCCGCTAGGCCGCTCCGCGATGAGCCACCTACGTGCCACGACCATCCCGTCGCGGCAGGCTCTGTCAGCCCTCTGCCAGGCTCGATTACGTTAACACGAGTGCTAGCGCATCAATCACGACTCGAGGAGGTCCGTATGACCGGCTATATAGCGCCATTAGAGGAGATAATATTTGCCCTGTACCCACTGGCAGGGTTCGATCAACTCGCCGAGCTTCCAGGCTTCGAAGATGCCAGTCCCGATCTGGTCGAGGCGATTCTGGAGCAAGCCGCCAAGTTGGCGACCGAGGTCGTCGCGCCCTTGAACCAGGTCGGTGACACCGAGGGCGTGTCGCTCTCATCTGAGCACCAGGTAACCACGGCCAGCGGTTTTAAGCAGGCCTATCAGCAGTATGTCACCAACGGCTGGGGCTCGCTGCAGTTCGATCCGGCGCTGGGTGGCCAGGGGCTGCCGTTTTCGCTGGCGATCGCGGTGCAAGAGCTGTGGCATGCGGCCAACCTAGCCTGGGGGCTGTGTCCGTTATTGTCTCAGGGAGCCGTCGAAGCGATCTCCGCCAACGCCAGCGAGCCTCTCAAGGCGCGCTTTTTACCGGCGATGATCTCGGGTGCCTGGACGGGCACTATGAACCTGACCGAACCCCAGGCGGGTTCCGACCTGGCGGCGATCAGGACAAGTGCTGTCCGCGAGGGGGACCATTACCGGATTCGCGGCCAGAAGATCTTTATCACCTGGGGCGAGCACGATATGGCGGAAAATATCATCCACTTGGTGCTGGCTCGGCTCCCTGATGCACCGGCCGGCGCTAGAGGGATCTCATTGTTTCTGGTACCCAAGTTCCTAGCCAATGAGGATGGTTCGCTCGGCCCGCGTAATGACTGCATCGCCACCGCGTTGGAACACAAGATCGGCATCCATGCCAGCCCCACCTGTGTCATGAGTTTTGGCGATAACGAGGGGGCAATCGGTTATCTGGTGGGGCATGAACACCAGGGGCTCGGCTGCATGTTTACGATGATGAACAACGCCCGACTGACGGTCGGACTGCAGGGAGTGGCGATTGCTGAGCGCGCCTATCAGCAGGCGGACCAGTTCGCTCGAGAGCGGGTCCAGGGACACACGGTACTGGGGGCGACACCGATCATCGGCCACCCCGACGTGCGCCGAATGCTGATGACCATAAAGGCCCTGACCCAAGCCGGGCGAGCACTGGCCTATGCCGCCTGCATCCGTATCGACTGGGAAAACGCGGATCTTGAAGAGGAACTCTTGCTACAGCACCAGCGTCGAGTCGGAGTACTGACCCCGATGGTCAAAGGCTGGTGTACCGAGATGGCTCAGGAAGCGGTGTCGCTGGCCGTGCAGATTCACGGAGGCATGGGCTTTATCGAAGAGACAGGTGTCGGTCAGTACTTCCGCGACGCCCGCATTCTGCCGATCTACGAAGGCACCAACGGTATTCAAGCCATGGACCTGATCGGTCGCAAGACTCTGTCCGACAACGGCCTGGGGATGTTTGAACTGATCAAAGAGATGAGCGCCTTCAGCACCAGACTGAGCCCGAGCGAGGCAATCTCGGCCGAGCTACTCGAGCTCTTTGCAGCCAGTATCAGCGCGCTCAGTGACGCGGTCAGTTACGCGCTCGATAACGCCAGCAACAAGGTGTTAATAGGCGGGATCGCCTTTAACTATCTGCTGCTGGCCTCGACGGTCACCGCCGCCTGGCAGATGCTAAGGGCCGCCGAAATCGCCCAGCAGCGTCTGGCCCAGGGTACCGGTCGGACGCGTTTTTACCGTGCTAAACTAGATAGCTGCCGCTTCTTCATCGGCCAGATTCTGCCTCGCTATCTGGGTTACGTCTATGCCATCAACAGCGCCCAAGAGTGCATCGCGGCCAGCCACGCCGAATCACTTTAATCGCGCTTGCCATCTTAGAACAGGGCAATAACGATGTTATTCGATGGTGAGTAGAATCAAAATCG
This sequence comes from Motiliproteus sp., assembly GCA_047622605.1. Classification (GTDB taxonomy): domain Bacteria; phylum Pseudomonadota; class Gammaproteobacteria; order Pseudomonadales; family Balneatricaceae; genus Motiliproteus. Next base: position 5,066 of record JBLHND010000197.1, read on the forward strand.
ACCGGTGTTTGCGGTATTAAACTCGGCCATCGGTGCCCAGGTTGGCACCGTCGCCGATGCCACCATGGCGGACATTGAGCGAACGATCAGCAGCGCCGATACTGCGTTCGCCTCCTAGTCCGAGACCACCGCCTACCCCCGTTCAGACTGCCTGTATAAAGCCTCTCACTTAATGTTGGAACAGCAACAAGCACTGGCCGAACTGACTAGCAAGGAACAGGGTAAACT
>JBLHND010000198.1:0-5250 GCA_047622605.1 Motiliproteus sp.
CGCTCATCTTCAGCTGCCGGGTCAGGCTCTTGGCTTTGCCCAGCAGCGCCGGGGAGTCTGGCCAGGGGATCTGCAGCAGCGACCGGTCCAGGATGCCGATCAACGGGCCCAGCCGTGTTCGAAGCCGATCCAGCTTCAGCTGACTGGCATAACGCTCATTGCCGGCAAACAATTCATCCCCGCCATCACCGGCAATCAGCCGGTCGATGCCCTGCGACCTCGCCAGCTTGGCGCAGAAATAGGCCGGCATCACCGAGCTGTTGCCAAACGGCTGGTCCATGCTGGCGATCACCTGCGGCAGGGCCGCAACCACATCCTCGGGTGACATCAGGTACTCGTGCCCGGTCAGTCCGAAGTGCTTGACCGCAGTGCGCGCGTAATCGAGTTCATTATACTGTGCGATAGGAAAACCGATCGAAAACACCTCGGTCCTGGGCAGGGTTTCAGCAACCAACCCGGCGATGCTGGAGCTGTCCAGACCGCCACTGAGAAAACAGCCCGTGCGGCCCTGCTGGCAGTAATCGGGCATCAGCTCGCGCATCAGGCTGAGCAACTCGTCCGCCAGTTCCGGCGCACTCTGCCCCGAGGTCTGCTCGAAACGGGGTGTCCAGCCGCGCTGGCGGCGGATACCAGCCCCGTCCCAATGGATCTGTTCGGCCGGCTGCAGTGCGTAGATATCCTTGTAGATCGTTTCCGGGCTGGGGATCATATGGAAGAACAGGTAGTTAACCAGCGCCTGTTGCGACAGTTCGGCACCCGAGTACAGGTCTTGCTGCTGTTTGAGTTGCTGCAGATTATCTGAGACCCAAAACGAGTGGTGTTGCGAGCCTGTTTTAACCTGACAAAAGTAGAGCCTGTGACTGGCGAAGCGGTCGGCGTAGATCCAGCAGCGTTGTTGCTGTGGCTTGACAATCACCACCGCAAAATGTCCTTCGAGCAGCAGCGCTGCATTGGCATCGGTAAAGAGGCGGGCGATCTGACGGGCGCTCAGCAGGCGACGATCACCGGCATGGCGCGGCTGGCCAAAGCAGTACACCTCGATATCCTGCTGTCGCCAGATTTGCTCGGCAGGTAGCGATCGAGCGCAGACGTTCACAGAGCCCCGCTCTGATGCATCAAGCTCAGGCGCAGCATGAACAGCTGCATCAACAACAGATTCATTCATAGGTTTTGGGGGCATAAGGATTCCTTTCCTGCCATGTTATCCGCGGTATTCAGCACCCTCTTTTATACTACTCAGACCTAAAAACAGAGCCCCTAAAGAAAGAGTCCGGAGCACCCTGTCCTCCTCGGGTGCTGAGTACCTCCTGTCTTCTGGAGACTGCAATATAGCAGGCGCTCAGAAACCGTGACGCCAATCGAATAGAGATAAAGAACAGACAACCGCTTGAGATTAGCTATTTATCTGCTAACTTTGGGTCTGTATCGCGCATCAAAAAGGACTTTGACGTGGTTGTGATCAGCACCCTCCCCCTAAGTAGTAACACCCCCACTCAAGGCGATGACCCGCGTCGCTGGGATGAGTTCGTCGCTCGCTGCCCGCAAGCCACCTTCTTTCATCGTGCCGGCTGGCAGCGGGTTATTGCCCAGAGTCTCGGCCACAAGCCGTTCTATCTCTATGCCGAACAGCAGGGAGAGATCATCGGAATTCTGCCGCTGTTCGAGGTCAAAAGCCGCGTCTTTGGCCATGCCCTGGTCTCGACACCCTTCTGTGTCTATGGCGGGGTGGCGACAGACAACGCTGCAGCCCGTCAGGCACTGCTCGAACATGCCCGGACCCTAGCCGAACAGCTGCAGGTGGATTATCTGGAACTGCGTCACCGCAGCCCTCAGACCGAGGGCTGGCCCAGCAAAAGTAAACATGCAGCCTTCCGCCGCCAGCTCGATCCCGATCCCGAACAGAATATGCTGGCGATGAAACGCAAGCAGCGGGCGGTGGTTCGCCAGGGGATTAAAAACCAACACCGGTCCGAACTGGACTCTCAGGACAACCCGGAGTTCGATAATTTCTACCGCATCTACTCCACCAGCCTGCGTAACCTGGGCACACCCGCGTTTTCAAGACGCTTCCTCAAGGCGCTCACGACCGAATTTGGTGCTGATTGCGAGATTGTCTCTATCTATCAGGGCACCGAGCCTCGTAGCAGCCTGATGAGTTTCTATTTTCGTGATGAGGTGTTGCCTTACTACGGTGGCGGAATGCCGGAATCACGCAATCTGAAATCGATGGATTTTATGTACTGGGATCAGATCTGCCGGGCACTGAAACGCGGCATTCGTACCTATGATTTTGGCCGCAGCAAGAATGACAGCGGCCCCTATAACTACAAGCGCCACTGGGGCTTCGAACCTGAGCCGCTCTGCTATGAATATCATCTGGTCAAGGCCAGTTCGGTACCCGATATCAGTCCTAATAACCCCAAATACAGATACTTTATTCGAGCATGGCAAAAACTACCGTTGCGGGTATCTCAGATCGTCGGTCCCTACCTGTCCAAATACCTGGGCTAGGGATAACGACGCAGGATCAAGGGACATAGGATCAAGGAATGAATCAACGCACCCTACCGCTAGCCTCCGGACTGCAGTTACTAACCGGACTCAGTCGCCTGGAACGGGTGCTATTTATCCTTACCTTCAGCGCGTATCTGCTACTGTTCTGGCCCAGCTTAAGCAGCATGGCCGACATCTGGTGGCGCTCGGAGACCTTCGCTCACGGCATGCTGGTGCCCTTTATCTCCCTCTGGCTCATCTGGCGTAACAGGCATCGCCTGCGGTGTATTCCGCTTGGCAGTTCCTGGTTGGCGGTCGCCGCTATTGCGGTGGGTGGCCTGGTCTGGCTGATAGGAATAGCCACCGATATCGCGGTGCTGCACCAACTTGCGGCAGTGGGGTTAATGCTCGTTCTCGTACCGGCACTGCTCGGATGGCCGCTGTCGCAAGCGCTGCTCTTTCCGTTGCTCTATCTGCTATTCATGGTGCCCTTGGGGGAGGAGCTGACCCCTGCTCTGCAACAGATCACCGCCGATATCACCGTGCAAGCTCTGCGAATGAGCGGTATCCCTGTCTATATGAACGGCCTGTTTATTGAGATCCCCACCGGCCGCTTCGAGGTTGCCCAAGCCTGCTCGGGAATCCGCTATCTGATCGCCTCCTTGGCCGTGGGTACCCTCTATGCGTACCTGACCTACCAGACGTATGCTAAACGGTTGATTTTTATTATCGCAGCCCTCCTCGTGCCTATCCTGGCCAACGGACTGCGCGCTTACGGGATCGTCCTGATCGCCCATCTATCCGAGATGAAATACGCCACGGGTGCCGATCACCTGATCTACGGCTGGCTGTTTTTCGGCCTGGTGATGGGGCTGATGTTCTGGGTGGGCAGCTATTGGCGTGACCCTGAACCTGCGCTGATCCCCGGCCCGCGGGCGGCGCTTCTCTCAACCTCACTCTCAACCACACTCTCAACCTCACTCTCAACTACACTCTCAACCAGCTTCCCAACGCGCCTCTCGACGGCGTCTTCACGGCGGTTGTCTGTATCGATCGTCACCCTGGCACTGTTCTCGCTGATCGGACTGGCCACGCTTCAACTTAAGAACACCGTTATCAAGCAGGCACTCGACGACTATCAGATTGACCTGAATGACTGGCAAACCGATACCACCTTCGCCAATGACTGGCGGCCCGCGTTTATCGGCGCCGATCGCACCCTGTTGCAACATTTCAGCAACGCCGAACAGGCGGTGGGACTCTATATCGGCGACTATCAGTCCGAAGCCCATAATAAAGAACTGATCAATCAGAGGAACCAGATCAACAGCGCCGAGAACTGGACCGTTCATAGTCGCCGTGGACTGACCCTCACCCTGGGATCGGTGCAGCTGCCGGTCAGGGTCACCGAACTGCGCCATATCAACGGTGCCAAACGACAAGTCTGGCATTGGTTTGAGGCTTACGACCGGTTCGCCAACAACGGCATCCAGATCAAGTTGTGGCAAGCGCTGAACCGCTTGACGGGATCCGCCTACCTGAGTTCTGTCTATGCCATTGCGATCGATTATCAGGACAGCCTGCAAGCGGAGCAACAGTTAACCGGCTTTATGACCGCTAACTGGCGCCTCATCCTCGACCAACATGCCGCGCAGCCAAGCGCTCGCAACCTTCGAGAGCACCCCTGATGAGTTACCTGTTTCACCACCTGATCTCGACTCAGGCGCGCCTGCGTCCGGATCGCAACGCGCTCATTCACAAGGACCTGGCGCTCAGCTACGCTGAGCTGCTCCAGCGGGTAGAGCACGCGGCGGCCGGGCTACGGGGTCTCGGCCTGGAGTCCCAGGCTCGAGTGGCCGTCTACCTGCCCAAGCAACCCGAGATGATCACCAGCCTGTTTGCCACGAGTCTGGCCGGTGGCTGTTTCGTACCGGTCAATCCGGTACTCAAGCCGCCGCAGGTGCGCCATATCCTGACCGACTGCGGCGCCCGAGTGCTGATCACCCATAGCGCTCGCGCCCAGCAACTGCTTAGTGAACTTGAACACTGTCACGACCTGCGCTGGTTAATTCTGATCGATGGCGGCGAGTTCGATCAGCCTCATCCTTTGCCTTGTCAGGTACTCAGCTGGAAGGAACTCGTTACAACCTCCTGCGTGGTTCCTTGTCTATCGAATACCGACAGCGATATGGCGGCGATTCTCTACACCTCGGGCAGCACCGGTAAACCCAAGGGGGTGGTGCTGTCGCACCGCAACCTGATGGTCGGTGCCCAGAGCGTCGCAAGCTACATCGGCAATCATGAGCAGGATCGTATCCTGGCGGTCCTGCCGCTGAGCTTTGATGCGGGGCTGAGCCAGATCAGCACCGCGTTCGCCAGCGGTGCCTGCGCAGTGCTGCTGGACTACCTGCTGCCCAACGATGTGCTGAAACAGGTGGTCAGGCATCGCATCACCGGCATCACCGCCGTGCCGCCACTGTGGCACCAGATCGCCAACCTCAGCTGGACTCAGGAGGCGGCGCAGTCGATCCGCTATATTGCCAATACCGGCGGCCATATGCCTCAGAGTCTGCTCGACAAACTCCGGGGTACTTTTACTCGAGCGCAGCCCTTCTTGATGTACGGCCTGACCGAGGCGTTCCGCTCTACCTACCTGAAACCTGCTGATGTCGACCGTAAACCCGGTTCCATCGGCAAGGCGATCCCTAATGCCGAAGTGCTGGTGCTACGGGATGATGGCAGCGAATGCCTGGCTAA
>JBLHND010000199.1:0-5208 GCA_047622605.1 Motiliproteus sp.
GGCCTTTAACAAGCTCGACGCCGAAAATACCCAGACCAGCCTTGGTTTTATGAGCGATCTGGGGCTACAAACGTTGATCGCAGCACCCGACGATAAATACGCGCTGATGGCGGCGACCATGGATACGGTGATTAACGTCTGTCGCGATGGCTCGGTGGTGGATCTGGATGTCGAGTTTCCGACCCGCAAAGGCAAGGCGCTGTTAGATGCCGATAATCCCATGCGTGCGGCACGTGCAACGGCGTTGGACCGGATGTCCAGCGCGTTGGAGGCGACAGAGGAGTCCTAGGCGCGGTGCTTACACCTGGCTGCGAGCCAGGGTCTTATTGCGGCGCTCCTGGATCAGATCCAGCGCCGAATGCCAGATCAGGGTGCTGATCACCATCGCACCCCCTATCAGGGCGTACTGGCCGGGATCTTCATCCAGCACCAGCCAGACCAGGAACGGTGCGCAGACGGTTTCCAATATCATCAGCATCGCCACCTCCGGCGCCGGCAGGTAGCGCGGTCCCTGACTGATCAGCATAAATGAGAAGGGGATGATCACCATTCCCATCGCAAAAATCGCGATCAGGTTGGTATTGGCCAGCGACAGGGAGGTGGCCATCAGCAGGCTGACCAAGGCGGCAAGCAGGGCGGAGGTCAGATACCCTAATCCGAGTGCCGGCCAGATCTGTTGATGGGGGACGCTCGCCATCAGTGAAAACTCTATCCCCATTAAGATCGCGGTCATCAGGGCCAGTAGATTGCCTGTCTGGCTGCCGTCACCGAGACCATCGAACACTAAAACACCCACACCGCACAGGCAACACAGGATCGCCAGCCAGGTTCTGCGGGCCAGGCGTTGCTGTCTGAAGATGCGATCGTAGAGGGCAGAAGCCATAGGTGCCAGTGCCAGGATAATCAGGGTGTTGGCGACGCTGGTATGCATCAGGCTGAGAACGAAGCCGGTATTGGCAACCGTGATGATCGCGGCCAGTACAAATCCTGTGGGACCGAGTTTTAAGGCGCTGCGGACGCCTTGTTTACGTCTGGAGACCAGCAGGAAGACCAGCAAGACCAGTCCTGCAAGCAGGCTGCGCCAGAAAACGGCATTCCAGTTATCAAGGCCCGACAGGCGTAGTGTCAGGGCATCGGGTATCAACAGGGTGACCCCTGAGAGCGTGATCGCTAAGCCTTTACCGCGTTGTGATAGTTGCACTGCTAGAGATCCTGCCTATGGTCTACTAAGGATGTCGATTGAGCCGCTGATAGTGCTGTTACTGGAGATGGAAGTCCAGAGAGGATGTAAGCTGGGCTTAGTCTTTGGTGAACTATGTGAGCTACCGGGGATCTGTTAACATCCTCGGCTTGTGTTAATTACTCTATCAAAGGTTTCGAACGCGTATGACCGAGTTGTTGGAAAAGCCGGAGCGTCCCGATGGCAGTGAATGCTGTGGCGGGGGCTGCTGCCCCTGTATCTGGGATTACTACTACACGGCGTTGGGACGTTGGGAAGATCAGCAGGAAGAACTGCTGAGTAACCATGACGCCCAGAACTCCAATGCCTGAGTCCGTAGGCTGGGATGCAATCCCAGCACTGCCCCATCACTCACCCATCACTCACCCATCACAACAGGATGTGGCTGCTTCGACACTCCGGGTGTGCGGGCAACTGTAGGTTCCCATATGGGGTTGAGAGCTGGCAATGATAGCTGGGATTACATCCCAGCCTACAGCCCTAGAATCGCACCTCCAGGCCGGCGTAATAGCCCTTGAAATCGATATCGGCGAACACGCCATCCAGATCCTCGACATCGACCACCAGTGTCCGGTAGCCCAGGCTCAGGACCAGATCCATCGGCAGGGTCTCGACCAGAGTGTATTTGAGAGCGGCGCGGGCATCGTAAAACTGATCACTGCCATAGCCTATATAGGAGCCCTCGGTCCAGACGCTCAGCGGCAGGCCGGGGATGCTGATCTCTGCGGCAGCATACGCCATCGGCACCCAGCCCTTGGCGTTTTCAGTTTCTACCGTAACGCCATCGTCGGCGGTTAGTTCAAGATCGATATACTTGGCGTTGAGGCCGAGATCAAGGCTGAGCAGATCCAGGTCCAGTAGCTCCCAGTAGAGAATTACATCGGACTGTTGCAGCTCGAGAGTCGTCGCTACCGTTGAGTTGCTGCTATAGGTCGTGCCATTCAGAGTGAAGTTACGGGTTAGCGTGGCTTGGCCGGCGGTATCCAACGAATCCCGACGCAGCTTGATGTTGGGGATCAGCGGCACGGGGTGCTCAAAACCCAGGTAGAATCCGGTTGCGGTTTCGTTGCTAAGATTGAATGCGGCAGAGTCCTGCGGGTTGTCACCATAGGTGGCGGTGGGATCGACGCGCCAGCCTTCTACGCCGGCATAAACACTTAAAAAATCTGCGAAGGCCAGCTGAGGTGTCAGCAGTATAGTGGCCAGGCTGATACCGGTGAGAGTGTGACGCATTACAGCTTCTTCCTGTGGTCGATGATGACCGCCAGTGTAGTGCAGCTGGCGACGTTTTAGGAGCCTGAAAGTTGTCTGCTAGTCATCAAATCCAGACGCATCAGCTGTCGCGGCTTTGAGCATCTCGGCCTGATGTATCAGGGCGCTGTTCCAGGTAGCGACGTAGTTAAGACCATCCTCGACACTGTGGTCGCGACTGTAGAGCAACATCTCTTTCGTGCCGCGGATCGCCAGTGGAGACTTGGCCGCAATCATCGCCGCCAACTCTTTAACCTCGCTCAGTAGCTGTTCGGGGGTCTCGAACACTTTATTGATCAGGCCCTGTTGGCAGGCTTCGGTGGCGTCGATGGTGCGTCCGGTGAGCGCCAGCTCGTTGGCGATGCCCCGACCCACCAGATGCGGCAGGCGCTGTAGCGTGCCGACATCGGCGGTGAGCGCCAGATCTATCTCTTTGATGCAGAAGCTGGCATCGGCGCTGGCATAGCGCATATCGCAGCAGCAGATCATATCGACGGCGCCGCCAATGCAGACGCCCTGTATGGCGGCGAGTACCGGCTTGCGGCAGCGCTCGATGGCCGTCAGATTACCCTGTAGCTGCTTAATCTTCAGCCGTAGGTTTTCGCGACTGCGTTGCGGATCCGGCTGCTCAGCGGAGAATATTTGTTCGAGCATCGACAGGTCGATTCCGGCGCAAAAATGTTTGCCTTCCCCCGCCAGAATAACAACCCTGGCCTGGGGCTCGGCATCGATCCACTCGAAGCAGTTCTGGAGATCCCCCCACATCGTCGCGGTCATCGCATTGGCTTGCCGGGGATTATTGAGCGTGACGGTGGCGATATGCGCTGACAGCGATAGCTTGAGGGTCTCGAACTGCGGAAGGAGGGGCTGACTCATTTTAAATCTCCTGTTAGTGGTCTGGTCAATCAGAGGCTGTTACAAGCCCCTTCCTTCAGGGAGGGGTGAATAAAACAACCCTGACTCTAGCACCTAAAAACCCAAGCATAACTATCAAAAAGAGCCATTATCAGGGGCAAAAACCACCGCTAATGGGCTTCCTGCTAGAAGGCCTTGTTGGCACAGATTTAATGAACCAGCGTCAGTCTCGACCAGTCGCCGTCAACAGTCTCGAGCAACTGCCGCAGGGCTTTGCTCTTGCTGCGATAACCCTGGATATCGGCATCCCAGCGCGCCTTGACCGAATAATGGATCTGTCCCTGGGGGAGGCGGATATAAGCGTCGCGGAGTTTATAGATGCCGGTGCGTTCGTTGTGCAGGGCGTCTTTACGCTCGGGGTTGTCCTCTCTAATCTCGTTAAAGAGGAAAGGCTCGAAGATGAGCCCGAACCCGGTCACCTGCTTGACCATCCAGCGGCACGCGCAATCGCTCAGGTGCTGCTCTTTGTAGCCACCCCCGACATCCGCATGCGCTCCGGAAAACCAGACCTGTTGCAAATCAAAACCGGGTTTGCTCTCCCAGAGGCTGGGGGTGAAATCGACCCGGTTCTCGTCGATCGCTAGCGCATGGCGCGCGTGGAGAATGATCTTACTGGGGGAGGTATCATGAAACAGAAACTCCTGTTCACCCAGCGTGCCCCAAAAGGGGACGGGAATACCGAGTGATCCGACGGTATCCCAGACGCCAACAAAATTTATATAGCTGATATCGGCAACCGCGTAGCGTTCCCGAAAGCTTTTCGCCTGTGCGGCATTGGGGCTGCTGCCTCGGGTGCGTTTACGATAAAGACGATAGGCCTCGGGTATTCGTTCAGCATGTTCGCGTTTGAGCAGGCCGCAATTGCGGATAAAACCTGCCAGCGAACGCGCGGTATAGGCACCTCTGCTGAAGCCAAACAGGTAGAGTTCGTCACCGATTTCATAGTTATGAACGATAAAACGGTAGCAATCCATAATATTTTTATCGATGCCGGCACCGCTGATGCCGCCTGAAACTTTCTTGCGGTCTGTTCCTACTCCCCAGTCGTAAAAGGCGATCTGGTTGACGCCGTTGGCCGTCGGGCTAACGGCCCGTGCCAGCCTGAGAACATTGGTGGCGTCTCCCTGTACGGGTGAGTTCCAGGTGCCGTCGGAAAATATCGCGATTCGCTTCATCTTTCACCCCTATTCATATATCTATAATCCTAAGAGATTAAAATAACAGGATAAATGACCAGGATGTAGAGTAACTTCGAGCGGTTGCCGAGTAGACCGGTCTGTCCTAGGTCAGCCTCCTGGATTAAAGGGCCGTCAGCCGCGGTTGAGGTGCTTCAAGTTGGGGCTCAAGACTATAGAGGTGGCGGCGATCTTTAAAGATGTAGATCCGTGCTGAGCGACGCTGGATCTGCCATAACTCGGGAGCTTCGACCAGCGCTAGCAGTAAGGATTCAGCGCTGGGTCGTAGGTCGCTGGCGTCCGGGCTATCAGAGCGCAGATCGGTGAATTGCCGGCTGGCCAGTACGCGGCAGATGCTGTGCAGGTCCCAGAAATCGGGAACGCTCGAAAGCGGTTCGAGCGGTCCGAGGAAGGAGGGTGAGACCAGGGCGCGTTGCTTGGCAAAAAACTTACGGATGCTGATATCGGGGCGTAAGCCAAGGCGGGCGTTGTTACGGGAATTGTCGCGGGCATTGCCGTCGAACGCCTGGCTCTGCAGCAGCTCGACCATCCGCGACAGATCAAAGTCGCAGGCTTTGATAAAATGCCAGGCAGGAGCAATGCTGTGGCGTGAGCCTATGCTGTATT
>JBLHND010000200.1:0-5132 GCA_047622605.1 Motiliproteus sp.
CTAGAGATCGTCGCAGAGAGGCTTAGAGGCCAGGCGTGAAAGGCAGAGGCTCTTTAGCGGATACCGCATCCTGTGAGGATTGATACGTTTTGTTTTGGGTGCCCGTAGCCCTGAACTGCTCTGGATTATTAACACCGTTCAGGTAGGGGTCAGTGTAAGCACCGTATTCACCGGGCTTATCAACATAACCGCGAGTTAAGGGGTTTCCATCACCATCATGGTCGCCAGAGTTTTCAGCGCCATTGATCGTCGCGTTGGGTAAATACTTACCTTCGTTGTTCCAGTCTGCGCCATCCAAATTTGCATAAGCTTTGACATCCAGCATCACCGCATCGCATAAAGGAGTGATTTCCTGATAGTTATTAGGCCATGCCGCGCCGTAATAGCCTGCGCCGTTGTCACCACCCATCGCAGGGCAGGCTCCATTAGGGTTGGTGTAATCTTTACCCTCGGAATCTTTACCGCCAGGGTGCTGCGCACCAAACAGGTTCAGAGGTGTTGCCTGACCTTTACCCTTAGGTCGGTCGAAAGAAGAGCCATTGGCCGTTTGTTGTAGTGCAAATTCAGGATGACTCGTGCTCAGGCGAGTATTAAACCAGGGTAGTTTTTCGCCATTGGCTTTACGCGCCATCAGGTGCTCATAGTAAGTCCCATCGGGACGAATATAACTAAAATTACGACCCTGCTTATCAAGGTCATCAAAGACGACTACGTAGAAGAGGTGCTTTTCGTTAGAGAAGGGGCGCTCCACCAAATAAACTTCATAGGCTGTTCTTTTTGGATCTATGGCTTGCCAGTCAATGACGTCAACATCACCAGAGGTATTTACCCAGGCGCTCGCATCAGGAAACAATTTCAGGCGCAAAATATTCAGATAGTTTTCTTTAATATCTAAACCAGCACGTTCACCGAGCGGGCCCACTATGTTTGCGCCTTCTTGTGCGAAGGCAAAGCCTATGGCAGCTCGCGCATTAGGGTAGCCAGGACCCGACATCATGCAGTACCAACCCGGCAGATCAATGGGCGCATGCCTGTCATAACCACCCTCAGCGTTGCCGTCATATTTGGCATGACTGATAGTCAGGTCGACATAGTTCAGATAATCATCAGCGGTATTGGCTGTTTCGTTATCATTAATCTGATTGCCTTCAGCATGATAGGTGCTCTTGCTGTTGGCAGGGTCATAGCTTGTATAGTTAGTATCCAGCGCAGCCAAGGTCGCCGCGTCTGGATCCTGTAGTGAGTCTGCTGCAGAAGCAGGTAAACCCAGGCCGCCATTTTTCAGATATTCACGTACGGTGCCGTTATCCTGATAACGCCACATACCGTGCTTACCTTCACCAATCATGGTGGCAACCATCTCATTTACATTAAAGAAACGGTAGGTATTGTTGGTCTGCATATGGCCATAATAAGCAGGTAAATGAGGAATGCCAGAATCGGTAGTGCCTTCTGCATGGTTGCCGTTGTAATAATATGGATTGAGTTCGTTCAGGTTTGCATTGCCTGAATTAACGGCTCCGCAATCACCGCCTGCAAAGGCTGATGTTGATGCGCAGATGGCTAGGCTGCTTATAATATAAAACCTTTTAAGCATAATAAGTCCCTTTGTTATGTGTCTTTAATTCAGCTAAGCACGTGCAATACTAATCTATGTGAACCTGGCTGAATTCATTAAAGCCTGCTGTTTATTTTAAGCTGCCCAGTTGCCTCGACATCCGGTCACTGCATTTCAATCGTTGTAACCCTGATGAGCGGGCACTCTTTTTTTTATGGGTAATCATCTCGTGAGTTTTTTAGCAAACAACAGTGCCGTTGTTGCCGTTGTTTGCGGTTTGTACCTGGGATGGGTCCAGTGTCTGCGGCTTGAAGAGCCTGGTGTTGCCTGCCACTTTGTATGTAGGCAAATAATTTCACCAGGCTCTCTGGGGTTCTGCAATAAGCCCCGCTTAAAGGCGCCGGATCACGCACGACGGCATGGGCTCAGGAGGTGAGGTAGAGAAGCTCCGAGCCGGTCAGTCTGTTCTCGGTCAGCCTTCAGGGACTGAATCAGCCCGTCTTCATTTGATCAGTAAAGGGTGGCCAGCCTAGGGCTTTACCACCCAGAAGATGCATGTGAATATGGTAGACCGTCTGGCCACCGTGCTCATTGCAGTTCATCACGGTGCGGTAACCCTCGTCAGCAAAACCGAGTTGCTTGGCTAGTTTGGCCGCGGCCAGCGATAAGCGTCCCAGCGTGGCCGCGTCGGCCTCTGCGGCATCATTGATCGTGGCGATATGTTGCTTGGGGATCACCAGCATGTGCTGCGGTGCCTGAGGGTTGATGTCACGAAAGGCCAATACATGCTCGTCCTCGTAGACGATATCGGCAGGGATCTGTTTATCGATGATGCTGCAGAACAGGCAGTTCATAGCGGTCTCCTTGGTGGTTGCTTCGCCAGATCATAATCAGACTGTAGGCGAATGGCCAGCCTGGTCTCCTAGGCGCCTGATCGGGAACAGATTATCTTAAACCTGCAGTTGTCGAAAACCAGGCCAGCATGTTGCGCAATATTGCTGTATGCTGTAGGGCTAATTTATTCAACCATAGAGGTTCGATCATGGCCGCAGCCCCAGCCCCAGCCGTAGTGAAGAAGACCAGCACTTCTAAGAAGAAGTCTGCACCTACGGAGACTGCTCTGTCGATACAGGAGCAAACTGAAGCCTTTTTGAAAGGAGGTGGCACTATCCAGGTTATCAATTCCGGTGTTAGCGGGCAGTTGAATCTGGCCGGTCCCAAGCACATCTCTCTAGGCAATAAGTAGCCTCTGGGTAATAAGTAGCGCTAAGCTCGGCCCTCGGCCATGTGCTCGAACGTTAAAAAAGCGCAACGGCGATCAACGTACTTCTATTGCTAAAGTGTCCGGAGTCGCTCTCCTGTCTCGTTCTTCAGGTTATCCTGCCCTTGCTGCGTCGCTTGCGTTTGCTAAAGGGGGGAGGGTGCTTAACGGCACCCTGCACCCGGCAGTAGAACATCCGAGGTGACCAGCGCCTCAAACGCCGGCAGCGGCAGCGGGCGGCTAAACAGGTATCCCTGGTACTGAGTGCAGCCGTTGTCAAGCAGAAACTGGCGTTGCTCATCGGTTTCGACACCCTCCGCGATAACATCATATTTGAGGCTTAGCGACAGGCTGATGATCGCTTTAACGATTGCGGCATCGTCGGGGTCGGTGACGACATCACGGACGAAGGATTGGTCGATCTTTAATTGCTGCAGTGGTAGCCGCTTGAGATTGGAGAGTGAAGACTGACCGGTGCCAAAATCATCCATCGAGAAGTGGATCCCCAGTCGGTTGAGCTGCTGCATCTTCTCGATAGTGCTGCTGACATCTTCCAGCACCAGGCTTTCAGTGAGTTCGAGTTTTAGCAGGGCGGGGTCGATAGCCGCAGCGCTGACCAGTTCGCACACCTCCTTCACGAAGCCTGGCTGTTGGAATTGGCGCGCACTGACGTTGACCGCTATTTGCCAGCCGTGTCGGGCGGGCAGGGACGCCCATTTTTTTAACTGCTGGCAGGCGCTCATCAGAACCCAGCGCCCGATCGGGATAATCAACCCGCTCTCCTCCGCCAGCGGGATGAAATCAAGCGGCGAGACCAGGCCCCGAACCGGGTGGTTCCAGCGTAATAAGACTTCAGCGCCACGAATTCCCTGGTGCTGGTCGATCTGAACCTGGTAGTAGAGCTCCAGTTCATCGCGCTTGAGGGCCCCGTGGAGGTCAGACAGCAGGGCGGTGTTTTTTTCCAGTGCCGCCTGCATCTCAGGGTCAAAGAAACGGACCGTATTCCGACCTGCCGCCTTGGACTGGTACATCGCGATATCGGCCTGCTTCAGGATCTCATCCCGGCTGCCCATATCGGCTCGGAACAGGCTGATGCCGATGCTCGGGGTGCCGTGGTAGAGCAACGCGGGTGCGTTGGCACAGGTGTCCAGCCTGAAGGGTTCACAGAGCGCCAGACGGATCTTTTCGGCGACCCCTTCGGCGGTCGCTGCCGCATCGATCGGCTCTGTCCCCAGGTCGCAGATTAGGGTCACGAACTCATCGCCCCCCAGGCGGGCGACGGAATCCTCCCCTCGCAGGCAGTCTTTCAGTCGGGAGGCCACGTGGATCAGCAGCTGGTCACCCATCTGGTGTCCCTGAGTGTCGTTGAGTGCGCTGAAGTGATCCAGATCGATGAACAGCAGCGCCCCCAGTTGGTTATGGTGCGCGCTGGCTAAGAGCAGCAGCTGGAGGCGATCCATCAGCATTCGTCGGTTGGGTAGCTGGGTGAGGGGGTCATAGAACGCCAGGTTGCGGATCTGCTCCTGGGCCTCTTTACGTGCGGTGATATCGCGACTGACACTCACCAGTCCGTACAGGGTGTCGTCCTGACCGTGGAAATTGGTTTTTAACGTCTCATGTAGCACGTGAGAGCCATCAGGGTAGGTGACCCACTCCTCTTGCCAGTGTGGTTTTTCGGAGCTGATCACGTCGCTGTCGCACACCTCTAGCGAGTCGGATCCGCCCTCAGTACCCGTCACCTGCTGTTGGCTCTTGCCGATCAGCTGCTGCTCGTTGCCGCCGATATAGCGCTCAAATGCCAGATTGCATCCCAGATAGCGGCCTTGGGTATCCTTAAAGGAGATCAGATCGGGTAGTGAGTCTATCAGACCGCGCAGCAGGCTCTGTTTGCGATCCAACCGCTGTTGGCTTGCGAGCAGCACCTGTCCGGCTTTATGGCGATCAGCTTGGCGCCGCAGAATCAGTCCCAACAGCATCGTCCCTATGGGGAAGATCAGCAGCAACGGCAACCCCAAGGCGCTAATGACGTCGAAGCCCACACGCCCGGGCAGCAGCAGCAGCATCAGAGAGAGAGTCATCAGCTGGATCACCAGGCCGAACAGATAGAGTCTGAACCAGTCCAGCGGCTGCTGGAAGCGCTCGCTGGCATGCCGCCACAGCAGGCCGATGCAGGCCGCCATTATGATTTCCAGGGATCCGGCCATCGCTCCAACACCGCCGATATACAGGCGTAGGGCAACCATTATGACGGCGGCGATCAGGGTCGGGACCACGCCAAAAAACAGCCCGCACAGGCTGATCAGTACCCAGCGG
>JBLHND010000201.1:0-5112 GCA_047622605.1 Motiliproteus sp.
TTTTAAAAAGATGGATCCCTTGCAGGTACTGGTAACGACCTGATCGCACTCAACTGCAGCAGAATAGCGAGCGGAGCCTATTAAAACTCGATGGCTCCCTTGCAGGTACTGGTAACGACCTGATCGCACTCAACTGCAGCAGAATAGCGAGCGGAGCCTATTAAAACTCGATGGCTCCCTTGCAGGTACTGGTAACGACCTGATCGCACTCAATTGCAGCAGAGTATCAGCGCCGTCGTGAGGTGGGGCGCGGGGCTTTCGGTGATCGGCGGGTATCGGCCCGACGCGGGTGCGGTTTTTTAGGTGCGTCGGTACTCGCGGGCATCGCGACCTCCTCCGTGCGTGCTTGTCCCGGTAGCAGCTGCTGTAGTGACCAGTCACCTATAGCCATGCGTATCAGGCGCAGGGTTGGGAAGCCGACCGCTGCGGTCATCCTGCGCACCTGACGGTTGCGTCCCTCGCGGATTTTGAGCTCGATCCAGCAGGTAATGTCGTTTTGACGCTGACGGATCGGTGGCACCCGTGCCCAGAGTGTGGGCGACTCCAAGCGTCGACAGCTGGCGGGACGGGTCATACCATCTTTTAGCTCAACGCCGCTGGCTAGCCGCTCCAGCGCGGTCTCGCTAATATCCCCTTCGAGCTGGACCCAGTAGGTTTTTTCCAACTTGAATTTGGGGTCGCTCACCCGTTGCTGCAATTTGCCGTCAGCGGTTAACAGTAGCAACCCTTCAGAGTCATAGTCCAGCCGTCCTGCCGGATAGAGTCCTGGCTGGTGGATGAATTCTGCGAGGGTGCTACGACCTTCAGGGTCGGTAAATTGACACAGAACCTGAAAAGGTTTGTTGAGCAAGACAATCTTAGCCATGACGACTCCGGGGCAGAGGCAGGGAGAGGGGGGCACTGTAGCGGTGAGTGGGCAGGGCGGCAAGTGGTCGCGGCATCCTGATTTTGGCGGCTTTGCTAGATTGTCGACAATACTGATTTTATGAGCCACGGAGTTTTTGAACAGTTATCTGCCTTATATTGCTTAATATATACAATATAAGGGCGTTTTTAAGAGAATTTTCGCCTTTTGTCGTAGTTAAAATCTGGTTGGAAAGGATTAGAGTAGTGCTTGAATTAGGGTTTAACTGTCAACAATGTGCAGGCTGACTCAAGTGGTTTCTTGATTGCCACCTACGATTTAACAATAAAAGGAACGGAACCATGGCCTACCAGGATGAATATCAACAATCGATCGAAGCCCCAGAGGTCTTCTGGAAAGAGAAAGCTGCCGCCCTGGATTGGTTTAAATCCCCTCAGCAGATCCTGTCAAAGGACGAGAACGGGATCGATCGCTGGTTTGCCGATGGCGAGATGAACACCGCCCATATGGCGCTGGATTATCATGTTGAGGCTGGCCGTGGCGATCAGGTGGCGATCTACTACGATTCTCCGGTCACGAACACCAAGCGTGCGATCACCTATACCCAGCTGCGTGATCAGGTGGCGAAATTTGCAGGCGTGTTGCAGAGCCAGGGCGTGTCGAAGGGCGATAGAGTCGTTATCTATATGCCGATGGTCCCTGAAGCGGCGGTAGCCATGCTGGCCAGCGCACGTCTGGGCGCGATCCATTCCGTGGTGTTCGGCGGTTTCGCGCCTAAAGAACTAGCCATGCGCATCGACGATGCCGAGCCCAAGGTGGTGATCACCGCCTCCTGCGGTATCGAGATCGCCAAGATCATCCCCTACAAGCCATTGCTGGATGAGGCGATCAGGCTGTCTGCCCATAAACCCGACAAATGTGTGATCTTTCAGCGCCCTCAGGTCGTTGCCGAGATGGTCGAGGGGCGTGATCTAGACTGGGCCACTGAGATGGCCAGCGCCGTTGCTGTCGGCTGCACGCGGGTTTTGGGCACCGATCCGCTGTATGTGCTTTACACCTCCGGCACCACGGGGAAGCCCAAGGGTGTGGTGCGTGATAATGGCGGTCATGCCGTGGCGCTCAAGTACAGCATGAAAGCGATCTATGATATGAACCCGGGCGATGTGTTCTGGGCGGCCTCGGATGTGGGTTGGGTAGTCGGTCATTCCTATATTGTTTACGCCCCCTTGCTCGCAGGGCTATCCACGGTCTTTTACGAAGGAAAGCCGGTACGTACTCCGGATGCCGGTGGTTTCTGGCGGGTATGTGAAGAGTATGGCGTTAAGGCACTGTTTTCTGCGCCTACCGCCTTCCGTGCTATTCGCAAGGAAGATCCGGATTCGCTGCTGCTCAAGCCCTACAATCTGTCCAAGCTTGAGTACATCTTTATGGCTGGCGAGCGTCTCGATCCACCGACCTACCACTGGGTCAAGGATACCCTGGGTGTGCCTGTGGTCGATCACTGGTGGCAGACAGAAACCGGCTGGGCGATCTGCGGCAACCTGATGGGAATCGAGGCCAAAGCCCCCAAGGCCGGCTCTTCGACGCTGCCTACCCCCGGCTTTGATGTGCGGATTCTGGACGGTAATGGCAACGAGGTCGCCACTAACGAGCAGGGCAACGTCGCCATTAAACTGCCACTACCACCGAGCTGTTTGCCCACGATCTGGGGTGATTTCGAGCGTTTCCGTACCGGCTACCTGAACATCTTCAAGGGTTACTATGTGACCGGTGACGGCGGGTACAAGGATGACGAGGGTTATGTCTTTATCATGGGGCGTACCGACGATGTGATCAATGTCGCCGGCCATCGCCTGTCTACCGGAGAGATGGAGGAGGTCGTCGCCGCCCATCCGGCAGTGGCCGAGTGCTGCGTGATCGGTATCAACGATACGCTTAAAGGCCAGAATCCCGTAGGGCTGGTATTGCTCAAGGACGGGGTCGAGATCGATGAGAAGCAGCTGCAAGCCGAGCTGGTTGCTGCCGTGCGTAAGGAGATCGGAGCAGTAGCCTGTTTCAAGACCGCGATAGTCGTGCAGCGCCTGCCCAAGACCCGTTCGGGCAAGATCCTGCGCAAACTGCTGCGTCAGATTGCCGATGGTGAAGACTACAGCATTCCCTCGACGATCGACGATCCTGCGAGCCTGCCGGAGATCGCCGAGATCATGGGCGGTCACGGATTGATGAGCTGATGCTTTAGGGCACCACGGAAAAACAGCTAGCTCGTTTAGCGTTCTGTTTTAGCGGGTCTCGCGAGACCCGCTTTTTTTTGGCTATGATTTGCTGAGTCCTGATTACCGATAACACTCAGCCATACTACTGCCGATCTGCCCCCAGCTCCTGCTTAACCAGAGGCTGGCTAAAGGGTAGGGAAATAGCGACACAAAGCCCCCCCCTTTTTTTATTACTCAAGGCGATATCACCCCCATGGGCGTGAATAATAGAGCGGGCGATAGACAATCCAAGGCCAATACCTCCCGTCACTTTACTTCGAGACTCGTCTAGGCGTGCAAAGGGTTCAAACAGTCGTTGTATGTCCTTTATGGGGATGCCGGGGCCATCATCCTCAATGAGGATGATGGCATTGTCTGAACCGCTCTCAATGCTTACCCGGGCGTTATCTCCGTAAGCAACTGCATTTTCAATCAGATTACGCAGTGCGCGTCTCAACGATACCGGCCGGCAGGAGTACGCAATTTTCCCTGTTGTCGTGAAGTAAGCAGTAGAACCCAGGTCTTGCATGTCCTGGCAAAGACTATCCACCAGAGTCACTAGATCCATCACATGGGTATCTTCATCAGCTGAATCATCGCGTGCAAATTCGAGCACGGTTTCTGTCATCTGCTGCATCTCGGTGACGGTCGCGATGATTTTTTTTCTGGTATCAGCATCATCTATGAGTTCGGCCCGTAGCCGTAACGACGTCAACGGCGTTCGCAGGTCATGAGAGATAGCCGCCAGCATGGTTGTTCGATCCTGAACAAACTTTAAAAGCCGCTCTTGCATTAAATTGAATGCTCGAATGGTGCGCTTCATATCCTCCGGGCCTTCTTCAGCGACTAGTTTGGTTTTTTCTCCTCGCCCCAGCTGATCGGATGCCGCCGTTAACCGGGCAAGTGGACGGGTAATACGCCTGAGCAAAAAAAACAGGACGGCCAGCGTACCTGCAATGAAACTGGTCAATAACAGGGTGGTCCAGACCCAGCCGTGCGTAGGCTCAAGATCTAACTGCATACTGTTCAGCCATTCACCCTGGGGGCGTTTAATAGCGATGATGGCGACCGCTTGTTCACTATGGGGATGGGTTGAGTTATCGGCCATAATCGCTTCTCTGAAGTGACCACCTTTTGGCAGATCCTTTTCGATAGCTACTCGGATTTCAGGTAGGTCTGGGGTGATCAGCTCCGCAAACCTTGATTCAGATCGACCCTGATCATCCAGAATTGCCTCCCCGAAAAGGCTACTGCTATCTGAAATCCAAAAATGCATTCCAGGTGTCGTAATGGCCTGCAGTATGCTGGTTTGAAGTGTGGGCGGGGTGTTGTTTAACAGGCGGATGATGGATGCCGTTCGGGTTACCAGGTTTGCTACCTTTGCAGATCGTAGCTCTTCATCTCTCTCCTCGAAAAAGAGCAACGCACTGGTTCCTTGAACGAGGAAAACCACCAATAACAGCAGCCCTATCACCCGCCCTACGAGGCTCTGAGGAATCAATCGGCTGCTGATAAAGCGAAAAAACCTAGTGTTCATATTCTGGCGACCTCTGCTGCTAACTTATAACCTCCACCCCAGATGGTCTGGATCAGACAGGGTTCAGCAGGGCTGACTTCTACCTTTCTCCTCAGTCGGCTAACCTGATTGTCGATGCTTCTATCAAAAGCCACTGCCGACTTGCCACGCGTTAACGTCAGTAACTCATCACGACTGAGCACCACTTGAGCGTGGTTAACAAAGGCTGACAAAAGGTCGAACTCTGATGTGCTCAGAGAAACCCCGACATCGTCATCTGAGATAAGTACTCGGCGGTTAACATCCAGCGTCCAGCGATCAAAAACAAACTGCTTTACACTTTCTTGTTGTTTTTGCGGAGGAAGGCTTTGGGTGCGGCGAAGTACCGCCTTAATTCGAGCTAGCAGCTCACGAGGAGAGAAAGGTTTGGTGAGGTAGTCATCAGCCCCCATTTCCAGACCTATGATGCGGTCTGTCTC
>JBLHND010000202.1:0-5030 GCA_047622605.1 Motiliproteus sp.
CCTTTCCAGGGTTGAGAGCGACGGCCTGACACCCCGTACACCCGGGCCCTCTTTCGCATCGCTAGGGGGAGTCCCGCCGCTAACGCCTGACGTTTTGGAGAGTGTGAGCGCGGGGCTCCGCGCGATCGTGCGTGGGGATTCCTCAGCCTTTGACCCCATTGGCTACTGGTGATCTTCTTAGTAAAGTTTAAAAGTAGACCAATTGGTTAACAAGCTGATCGTTGTGTCAGTTTCCGGAAGCATATAACCTAATGCGATGCTGGCAACTAACATCAGAAATGTTGCGCTTTTATTTTTAAAATGGGCTATTTTAAGGGCCGTTCCGAAAGATCGTTTAATTCGAATATTGCTTAAGTCTACACTGTATAGTTCATCTAAAATCAAATGAATAAGCCCGCCAAATAAAACAAACCCTCCTGAAAGCAAGGCAATGATGGCCGATTTGGTTGCATGTTCGCTATTGAATATCCACGTTAGCTGCGTTGTTAGCAGGCCGCATAAAATAAGGAATAGCAAGGAATGACAGCTGCCTCGGTGAACCGTAACTTTTTCAAACAAAGGTCTTATCAGCCATTTGATAATGCCATAGACACCTAAAGGTATTGCCAGTAATTCAGTAAAACTAATCTCTCTAAAGTGCTCTCCGGTAATGTAGCGCAAAACCATCAGCAAGATGACGATGGAAAATATATTGAAAATAATATTAAGTGATGTCGAGTTGTCGGAATCGATATCAGGTAACAATCCCCCGATGGTTCCCAAAAACCACAACCATAATGCCGTATTGATGTCAGCATGACCTGCTGATAATAGTGCTGCAGAGGCCGCACCTGTAGAAGCAGTCGCTATATTGAAGTGAGTATTAAAATTTGCCATTATTTATCTTAAGTAGTGAGGGAAATGGAACATTCTGTAAATGATAACAATAAATTCCACCTGCCCCCCACTACTTATTGAGAACCAAAGTATTATTTTTCTAAACAAGGCGTTCATGTAATGGGTCTGCGGGGTCAGGCCTTAGATTCGTCACCCCATGTTTCCTGCGATCGAGGGGATGAGCCGCTAAAGGTCTAAATCTGGCCATAGCGTCCACGTTAGAAGGCAGGAGGATCTGCCATCAGACCGCGCGAGGATGCATATCATGTTTGATCGCGTCCCCAGCGTCTGCCTCGGTGAGTTCCAAGTCGTAGGTCATAGGTCATTTGCAGGTTGAGACAGGATTGGGCATCAGCGCCAACGAGCGGGCCAGGCGTTACGGCACGCCTTTCTCGGACCATGTCGTTGATTCGAGTCGCAGGAACGCGTAGGGCGGTTGCCAAGGCGTTGGCGGACATATCCCAAAGGATCAGGTAGTCCTGAAGGGAATAGGGGCATTGTTTGCAATGGCTAGCAACATCCAATGTTCGCACGGGGGTGATCAATTGCTACAATAGCGCGCCTGTCATCTCCATCTCCGATTAGAGAACCCTCGCTTTGAAGCAGCCAGTCCAACCCCAGCAGACCTATATACAGATTCAAGAGTCCGTTTTTGATATTGCCGAGGAGTTTGAGCGGCTGCGTGATCATTCGGGTCAGGCGGGCGCTGTGGTGTCTTTCACCGGGTTGGTTCGGGATCTGGCCGATGATCCGCTACAGGAGATGGTGTTGGAGCATTATCCTGGAATGACACAGAGCTGCCTCGCCAGTATTGTGGATCAGGCGCGTGAACGCTGGTCGCTGTACCATATCAGTGTTATTCATCGGGTTGGCTCCCTGAAGCCGTCTGATCTGATTGTCTATGTGGGTGTCAGTAGTGCGCATCGCGGCGATGCCTTTGCCGCTTGTGAATTCATCATGGATTACCTTAAGAAAGATGCACCCTTCTGGAAAAAAGAGTGTACTCAAACACAGCAGCGCTGGGTCGAGCAAAAAGACACCGACATCACTGCCGCCGAGCGCTGGAAGAAATTTTAACCCTCAGGTGTTTTATCAGGCTATTGCCTCGCAGCCACTGCTGACGCCATCCTCATTCGTTTAAACCGCTTTACAGGAGTCATTTATGGCACAGGTTGTTTTCGTGCTAGGTCAACGCTGGATTAGTCACGGCGAATCAGAACTGGGCCTGGGTCTGGTTACCGAGAAGACTGGACGGCAGGTACAGCTGTTTTTCCCTGCTGCTGAAGAATATCGAACCTACGCTACCGAAGATGCGCCGCTAAGTCGCTACAGTCTTGAAACGGGAATGCTGTTTAAAGATATTTTCGGACTAGAGTACCGGGTAGAAGCGGTAGAAGACATCGCCGGACTGTTCCGCTACGCGGTGCCCTCTGATGCGGATGCTGACGCCGAGAGTACCCAGGTTTGGATCGAAGAACGGGATTTGGATCCTTTTGTCGAACTTAATCGCCCTCAGGATCGCTTTTTTGCCGGTCAGATCGATGGTCATAAGGCGTTTGAGTTGCGGCGTAGTGCTCGCCACCATCAGTACCGTCTGGCGCAGTCCGATGCCGGGGGGCTGCTCGGACCGCGAGTGCAGCTCCTCCCGCATCAGTTTTATATCGCTTCCCAGGTCTCGCGACGTCATGCCCCGCGGGTGTTGCTGGCCGATGAGGTGGGCCTGGGGAAGACCATCGAAGCTGGGCTGATCATTCACCAACAGGTGATCAGCGGGCGTGCCGAGCGGGTCCTGGTCGTCGTGCCTGATACTCTGATCCATCAGTGGCTGGTGGAGATGCGGCGGCGTTTTAATTTGCATTTCAGTATTATGAACCGCGAGCAGTATGGCGCCTTGCTGGAGTCGGCGCTGCCAGATATTTTTGCTAACAACCCCTTCGATACCAGCCAGTTGGTCATCTGCCCGCAATCGCTGCTGCTCGAAGAGCCGGGCTACCATGAACTGGCAGCCGCCTGTCACTGGGATCTGCTGATTGTCGACGAAGCCCATCACCTGCACTGGACCGAGGACGAGGTCAGCGAGGAATACCGCTGTATCGAGGTTCTGGCGGCGAAGGCCAGGGGGTTGTTGTTGCTGACAGCGACGCCGGAGCAACTCGGCGTTGAAGGACACTTCGCCCGATTGCGGTTAATAGATCCGGACCGTTATTTCGATCTGGAGCAGTTCATCGCCGAAGAACAGGATTATCTGCCGGTGAGGCTGCTGGTTGAACAGCTTCTGGAGACCGAGGATCTGGGGCAGCTATTAGCAGATCATACCTTTAGAACTGCCTTCTCTGCTTATTCCGATACTAATGATTACAATGCGTTAATCATTAAAGCTCAGCAAGATTCTAATAAAAGTGATGCGCTGCGTAACGAGTTGGTCGATCAGCTCCTGGATCATCACGGTACCGGGCGGGTCCTGTTTAGAAACACCCGCGAGCAGGTTAAGGGTTTTCCAGGACGGGTGCTGATCCCACACCTGCTGGAGCCGTCGTCAATCGCTACCGAGGCGCTACGAGATTGCTCGTTGCGTGATCAGCTGCACCCCGAGAATCGGCTAGGCGAGCACTGGCTTAGCAAGGATCCTCGGGTCGAGTGGCTACAGCGTTGGCTGCTGGCCGAATCCCAGGATAAGGTATTACTGATCTGTGCGGATATGAACACCGCCAAGCAGCTCGAAGAGCATCTGCGGTTAAGGGTTGGTTTGCGTACTGCCGTGTTCCATGAGCAGCTGAGCCTGGTTAACCGGGATAGGGCCGCGGCCTATTTTGCGGATCCTGAGTACGGCGCGCAGGTGCTGGTCTGCTCCGAGATCGGCAGTGAAGGGCGTAACTTCCAGTTCGCCCATCAGCTGGTGATGTTCGACCTGCCTTTGAATCCGGATCTGCTAGAGCAGCGCATAGGGCGGCTGGATCGTATCGGTCAGACCGATCGAGTAGAGATCCATCTGCCGATCTGTAAAGACAGCCCTAGTCATCAACTGATGCGCTGGCTGCATGAGGGGCTGGATGCGTTTCTGAGTCCCTGTCCTTACGGGCATCAGCTCCTAGAACAGCAGCGTGCGGAGCTCGAGGCCCTGTTGCTAGCCGAGGATGAGGCCGCGTTCAGCGCCTTTCTTGCTGACACCCGGCGCGAGGCGGAAGCACTTAAGCGACATCAACACCAGGGTCGGGACCGGCTGCTAGAGCTCAATTCGTGCCGCGAACAACCGGCCCAGCAGATTCTCGATGCCTTGACGGCTGCCGAACAAGAGCCCGAGCTGCGCCAGTTTCTGGATGTCTGTTTTGATCACTTTGGCGTCGATCAACAGCTCGATACCGAGCACAGCGTGATCCTTTATCCCGGTGATCAGATGCGCTGTAGCTTTCCCGGATTGCCTGAGGATGGCCTGACCGGAAGCTTTAACCGACAGCAGGCACTCGAGCGCGAAGACATGGCGTTCCTGAACTGGGAGCACCCGCTGGTACAGGGCGCTTTCGATCTAATTACCGAGGACGATGTCGGCAATACCGCGATCTGCACCCTGAAACTACCCGGTATCAAACCAGGGACGCTGCTGCTGGAGTGCTTGTTCCAGCTACACTGTCCTGCGCCCAAGGCGTTGCAGATTCCACGTTATCTGCCCAGCGGGGGTTATAGGCTACTGCTTACCGCAGATGCGGCCGATTGCAGCGCGCTTATCAGTGCCGAACAGCTTACCGCTCTGGCACAGCATCTGCCCTATCAGTCGGCTAAAAACCTGATCAAACCGCTACGTGATCCGGTAACACAGTTACTGGCCGTGGCGGAGCAAAAAGCCGAACAGCAGTTACCGACGTTGATCGAACAGGCGCAGGCGCAGATGAGTGCGCTGCAGCAACCGCAACTCGAGCGCCTGCAAAGACTCGCCAGGGTCAATCATTCGATACGTAAGGGTGAGATCGAACAGCAGCAGTCTTTGATGGCAGAGTTACAGCAGAGTATCGGCCGCAGTCTGTTAAAACTCGATGCCATCCAGGTACTGGTAACGACCTGATCGCACTCAACTGCAGCAGAATAGCGAGCGGAGCCTATTAAAACTCGATGGCTCCCTTGCAGGTACTGGTAACGACCTGATCGCACTCAACTGCAGC
>JBLHND010000203.1:0-5011 GCA_047622605.1 Motiliproteus sp.
TCACGTTACGTTTATAATTTTTTCATATCAGCGTTACTTCGATAAGTCTTGGTGCAACCTATCCCAGTAAACGCTCACACGAATTGCATGGTCGATTTGTTAAAGAGCGGTGCTTTGAAGCGCTTCACTCTAGGAAGCTGCTCTCAAGCGAGGAGCGAATTATACATCCTAACTCCGGGTAGTCAACGTCTTATTTAACGTTGTTTTTCGAAGGGGTAATTAAAGAGTACGTGAACGGTTACCCGTCTAGTGCTCTACTTCCTTTACTTCGAAAAACGGTGCCTGAAGTTGTTAAAACATCTCCTGGAAACCGACTTCGTTTGCGCCTTGGCGTTAACGAGGGGCGCATTCTACAGACTGTGCCGCTGCCGTCAACGGCTCTTTAACAAAAATCGACTCTTATTCGCCCTTGTCTTATTTGCCCTTCCTTTAATCGCCCTGAAGA
This sequence comes from Motiliproteus sp., assembly GCA_047622605.1. Taxonomy (GTDB): domain Bacteria; phylum Pseudomonadota; class Gammaproteobacteria; order Pseudomonadales; family Balneatricaceae; genus Motiliproteus. Next base: position 446 of record JBLHND010000203.1, read on the forward strand.
GCGGGCGTTACCACTCGAAATGATTTAAAGAACCCTGCCCCTGCCCAAGCGCAAACCGGTCTGCGGTCTGCAGGGTCCGGGTAAGATAAGTCTTCGCTGCGGCCACCGCATCTGACAACCCCATCCCCTTAGCGAGATTCGCCGCAATGGCAGCGGCCAGCGTACAGCCGGTTCCATGACTATTCTGAACCACCAGCCTGGGCGCGCTATACCTATGCAGACAGCCATTCATCCACAGCAGATCCTCAGAACAATCACCGCTCCGGTGCCCTCCTTTTAGGAGCACCGCTCCAACCCCTAAATCCGCCATCGCACGCATCGCATGCTCGGGATCGGCGTCTATCTCTTCTTCGATGATACCCGACAGGTAGGCGGCCTCGGCAACATTGGGTGTCAACAGTGTCACCTGCCGAAACAGACGCTGTACCATCAGCTGTCGACCGGCAATATCCAACAACAAGCGCCCGCTACTTGAGACCAATACCGGATCGAGCACCACCGGTATCTCCGGGTAGTCGTCCAGAACCTCGCTAACGGCCTCAACAATCGAGGCCTCACCCAGCATCCCAATCTTGATCACCGACACCGACAGATCCTGCAGCACGGCCAGCATTTGGCGTTTGACCATTAATGCAGAAACCGGCTCGACAGAGCCTACACCCAGAGAGTTTTGCGCCGTGATGGCGGTCACCGCCGTTGCCGCATACACGCCCAGCGCCGCACAGGCCTTAAGATCAGCCTGAAGCCCGGCGCCCGCGCTGCTATCAGACCCGGAAACCGCAAGCACACAGGGGAGTGCCATTTTATTAACCATACCAAGACCTATGAATTTTTCCGCAGCTAACGCTGACAATCTTCGCAAAACACGGTCGCTCGCTGACCCAGCTTGATCTCTTGCAACTGAGCGCCACAATGACAACAGCACTCTCCGCCCCGCCCGTAAACCTGTAACTGCTGTTGAAAATAGCCAGGCTTACCATCGCCACCTACAAAATCTTTGAGCGTCGTACCTCCCTGCTCTATGGCCCTTGCCAATACTTTTTTAATGATCAGCGCCAAGCGCTGATAGTGCGCCAGTGACACCTGCCCAGCCTGTCGCCTCGGATCAATTCCTGCCTCGAACAGGGCTTCGTTGGCGTAAATATTTCCCACACCTACGACCCTGTGACCATCCATCACAAACTGTTTAACGGTTTGCCGCCGCTTGCGCGACAGCCGAAACAGATGCTCGCCATCGAAGGCGTCAGTCAAGGGTTCAGGACCCAGACGCGCCAACAGGGGGTGCTCTTCAGGGCGTCCCTGATGCCAGAGTACGGATCCAAACCGGCGCGGGTCTGTCAGCCTCAACAACTGACCACTCTCAAGACTCAGATCGACATGATCGTGCTTGCCCGGCGGTGCATCCTGAGCAACCAGCCTCAGGCTGCCCGACATTCCAAGATGTATCAGCAGATACCCATCGCCAATTTTTAGCAGCAGGTATTTCGCCCGTCGCAACACCGCGTCGATCGGCTTTCCGACCAACTGTTGTCTCATTAAATCGACAGGGACGGGCCAACGCAGGCGCGGCTGGCGTACCACGACAGCCGTTATCTGCTGTCCCTTGATATAAGGCTCTATGCCTCTCCGGGTGGTTTCAACTTCGGGTAACTCAGGCATGCATTCTCCGCGCTACTTACTGACAGACACTCCAACCTCAGCCAAGCATACCACTCATCTTTAAGCATAAAAAAAGCCCTGACAGGCAGGGCTTTTTGAGAGGAACCAGATCAGTGCTCGATGGCCGAGTTACTTGATCTTGGCTTCCTTGTAGTCAACGTGCTTGCGAGCAACTGGATCAAACTTCTTCAAGACCAGTTTTTCGGGCTTAGTACGCTTGTTCTTGTCTGTGGTGTAAAAGTGCCCTGTACCTGCACTGGAAACCATTCTGATTAAATCGCGCATTCTTTCGCTCCTTAAACCTTGATGCCGTTGGCACGAACATCAACCAAAACCAGATCGATGCCTCGCTTATCGATGATACGCATACCCTTGGAGGCTACACGCAGACGGACAAAACGGTTTTCACTTTCAACCCAAAAACGATGCCAATGCAGGTTGGGAAGGAAACGACGACGAGTTTTGTTCTGAGCGTGGGAAACATTGTTTCCCGTTACAGGGCGTTTGCCTGTAACCATGCATACTCTAGACATGGTGCTGATCTCTGTATCGCTATCTGATAATCTCGGTGCTAGTTCGACCTTAGAGCCCAGGCGCTGCTCAGCTGTCGACTACCACCTCAGGCGGAGCGTCTTCACCCATTGAAGACAAAATCCCGTACCCAGATAGGAGCGCGTATTCTAAAGCAAAGAAAAATACAAGGCAAACTATCGATTGTTTTTTATTGACACCTTATAGCAGCCCACGCTCGGCGAATGACACGGGTTTACCATCACCTATAACCAGATGATCCAAGACCCTGATATCGACGAGCGCCAGCGCATCGATCAGCCGACGGGTGATTTGCTGATCAGCCAGGCTCGGTTCAGCCACCCCCGACGGATGATTATGCGCAAGAATGACCGCTGCAGCATGACTACTGAGCGCCAGCTTGACGACCTCCCGCGGATAAACAGCGGCACTGCCCAGTGTGCCTTCAAATAACTCTTCATAGGCCAGCAGCCGGTGCTGGTTATCAAGCAGCAAGATCGCGAACACTTCCCGACTCCGGTCGCGCAGGCGACTGCACAGAAAACGCCCGGTATCGGCCGGGTTGGTAAAGCAATCATTACGACTCAGCTCCTCGGCTAGATGACGCCGCCCCATCTCCAGTACCGCCTGCAATTGAGCGAACTTGGCCGGCCCCAGGCCCTCCCCGACACAAAACTGTGCTTGACTGGCCGCCAGCAGCTGTCGCAAGCCACCGAACTGCTTCATCAGCCCTCGCGCCAGATCAACCGCAGTCTTACCCTGTACGCCAGTACGCAGAAAAATAGCCAACAATTCAGCATCTGAAAGTGCTCCAGGGCCCTGCAACAACAGTTTTTCCCGTGGCCTCTCCTTCTCAGGCCAGTCTGAGATTGCCATCCTACCCTCCTTCAAAGCAGCCTCCTTAAAGGAGTTGCCTGCCGCTACGAAATAATAGTAGCCGGTGTTAGCCTATTAAAAGTAGCCTTTCTAAACGGTCTCCCTGAAAAAAGGTGCCTGCGGCTACGAAATAATAGTAGCCGGTGTTAGCATACTGAGCTTTCACAAACCGTTAAGCGGCCGTTATGACTCAACCCCTATCGACTCTGGCTAATAAACGCATCCTCTTGGGACTCACGGGAGGCATCGCTGCCTACAAGAGTGCCGAACTGACCCGACTATTCAAAAAAGCGGGGGCCGAGGTACGCGTAGTACTCACCCCTGCTGCGGCAGCGTTTATAACCCCCCTGACCCTTCAGGCGCTGTCTGGTAACCCGGTGCATCAGCATCTTCTCGATCCTGAGGCCGAGGCTGGAATGGGCCATATCGAACTGGCAAAATGGGCGGACCTGATTGTGGTCGCACCTGCCAGCGCCGACTTTATGGCCCGCATGGCTGCAGGCATGGGTAACGACCTGCTGACGACACTCTGTCTGGCCAGTGACGCCCCGATAGCGATTGCGCCCGCGATGAATCAGGCAATGTGGCATGACCCCCGGACTCAGATTAACGCTGAAAAACTCCGGACGCTGGGGATGCGCCTCTGGGGACCCGGCGCGGGCGACCAGGCATGCGGGGATACAGGCCTGGGCAGGATGCTGGAACCCGACCAGCTCGCTGAACTCAGCAGCGCGATGTTCAGCCAAGGCACTCTCAGCGGCCTGCGGGTCTGCATCACCGCCGGACCCACCCGCGAGGCGATCGACCCGGTACGCTATATCAGCAACCATAGCTCGGGAAAAATGGGTTACGCCCTGGCTGAAGCAGCCATCGAAGCCGGCGCGCGGGTCACGCTTATCAGCGGACCGGTCACGCTTAATTGCCCGCCGCGTGCCAGCCGAATCCTGGCCAGCAGCGCGCAACAAATGCTCGACGCTGCCTTAGCACAAATGGGGCAATGCGAGATTTTTATCGCCGCCGCAGCCGTGGCCGACTACCGCCCTGCTACCATCGCCGAACAGAAGATCAAGAAGAACGGTGATGCAATGACCCTCAGCCTGGTCAAGAATCCTGATATCGTCGCCACCATAGCCAGTCACCCGCAACGGCCATACACGGTGGGTTTCGCCGCCGAAACCGAGAAACTGCTAGAACACGCCCGCGGTAAACTTGAACGCAAAAAATTGGACATGATCATCGCCAACGATGTCGCCCAGCAAGGAATCGGTTTTAACAGCGACGATAATGCGGTGACCGTCGTGACCCACAGCCGTGAGCAAAGCCTGCAACTCGCGAGCAAGACTCAGCTGGCGCGCCAACTGATCGCACTGATTGCGTCACAGGTCTCGCCACAAGCCGCCTCCGAAATCACCCCCGACAGTCATTAGCCGTCGCTTAATTAACCGCAGCATCGACAGAGAAGTACCCGCATGATGAAACAGCTACAGATCAAGATCCTCG
>JBLHND010000204.1:0-4961 GCA_047622605.1 Motiliproteus sp.
CTCTGATGGACCCCATGTGATTCAGCTGACGACCCTGTCGAAGGCTTATATCTTTCAGCTCCGGCATGATGACTGTCATGGGCTGGTTGCCCGGCTGCTTGAGACGCCGTCCCTGGTTAAGGTGGGCTTTGGCTTAAAGTCGGACCGGGGTCATCTGCTCAGGAAGCTGGGCATCAGACCCCGAGGGTTGCTGGATATGAACCTGCTGTTTCGTGCCGAGGGCTATCGTAAAGAGCTCGGCATCAAGGCGGCCATTGCCCTGGTGTTGGGGCAGAGGTTCCAGAAATCCAAGCATATCTCGACCTCAAACTGGGCGCTCGCCGAGTTGCGGACCAACCAGCTGCTGTACGCGGCTAATGATGCCTATGCCGCGCTCAGGTTGTTGAAAGTGATGGATAAGCGCGAATCGCAGTTGCCGATCCTAGGAGGCTGTCCGAAAACGTGACTCTGGTGGCGCTGGCGTTAGTGGTGGTAAGGAGTGGGGGCGGGGCGTTACCTTTCTACCCGAAAACTGTTACCCAGCCTGGGTATATAGGTAACGTTTGCCGTGCGTAGGGCGTTTGTCTAAGGGCTTTTATAGAGGCAAATATAATAAATATTAACGTTAACAATAAGTTGAAATTCCTGGCATGCTAGCTGCAGTATATGTTCAGTAATAAGAACAAAAATAATAATAATAAAAATAAAGTTCAAAAATTCAATAAGGGCGCTGCACTATAAAAATAATGGTGCCCTGCGAATACGATGCTCTGTAATAAAAATAATAATTAGAGCCAAGCCGGTCAGCACTTTCCTGAACTCCCCAGTTCCTGATTAAGCTGACCGGCTTTTCTTTGTTTGCTTTTCGCCTGCAGTGTCCCTGTTATGCCCTGGTCGTCTGCGTATTCCCTCTGCTATTCCCTCTGCTATACCCTCCGCTACTTCCTATGCCCTATGCCCTATGCCCTGTGCTCAGGATTTTTTGATCCTGACGATGTTCATGATTTCGACCTCTAAGCCAGCAACGGATTCGACGCCACTGTAGTAGGTGAGGTTGACCTGCTGGCCCACGAGATTTTGATAACGCTTCTTGCGCCGGTATTTAAACGGCACGGCACAGCCTTCTATCATCAGTGTATTTACAAACCATTCGCCCGCCTCTCGTTGCACATGGGAAATGACGCGCAGTTCATCGGAGTGGGTTAGCTCAGGATGCTTTAGGGTTAATTTCTCGGGTTCTGATTTCATCGTATGCTGCGGATTCTGTCGTTGCTGCTCAGGCAAAGGCCTTAGGCTTATAGACTCTATTAAAGCACGTCTGGGTGGCCAGCGGCGGTAAAGGCTCAAAAGATCAAAAAACCGTCAGGCTGAAGCCGAGCCACAGGGATGTGTCTATCCATGCGAGAAATGCAGCAAGTCTGTAGGGAACGGACGCTGCCTAACCTACAAAAAACACCCCCTCCTGCTTGCTGGTATACTTATTTTTTAATCTCAGCGGTAATGTCCTGATGCGCCACGGCTCTTTCTCTGAACATGACAACGGCAGGATCAACTGGCAGCTGATCAAAATGATTCTGCCCTATCTGCAAGACTACAGGCCGCGGATCGCTATCGCCTTCGCCTGTCTGGTGCTGGCTAAGGGCGCCAGCGTGGTGGGGCCCTTTCTCCTCAAACATATAGTCGATGCGCTGGACCGGAGCACAGGGCAGGGGTTGCTGCTGGCGCCTCTTGGCCTGGTGCTGGCTTATGGGCTGGCGCGCTTTGCCAATGTGCTGTTCGGGGAGTTGCGCGATACCGTCTTCGGCCGAGTGACTGAGCGGGCGATGCGGCGCATAGGCTTGCAGGTGTTCGAGCATCTGCATCGCCTGGATCTGGATTTTCACCTCAACCGGCGTACCGGCGGTCTGTCGCGTGATATCGAGCGGGGTACTACTGGGATCGGTTTCCTGCTGCGGTTCTTCGTCTTTAATATAGGCCCGACCTTTATCGAAATTCTGATGGTCGTGGGGCTGCTGTTCGTCAATTACGGGGCGAGTTTTGGGCTGATCCCGCTGTTGTCGATCGCGCTCTATGTGGCTTATTCGATCGTCGCCACCGAATGGCGGACTAAGTATGTACGTCAGGCCAATTTGGCCGATTCCGCCAGCAACACCCGCGCGGTGGACAGCCTGCTGAACTTCGAGACGGTCAAATATTTTGGTAATGAGCAGTTCGAAGCCGACCGCTACGACACGGAACTGGGGAATTGGGAGCAGGCGCGGCGCAAGAATCGCCTGTCGCTGTTCGCGCTCAATGGCGGCCAGGCGCTGATTATCGCCGTCTCTATGACCGGGATGATGTGGCTGGCCGCACAGCAGGTCAGCGCCCAGGCCATGAGCATCGGTGACTTCGTGCTGATCAACGCCTTTATGATGCAGCTGTTTATGCCGCTCAACTTTCTGGGATTCGTGTATCGCGAGATCAAGGGCTCGATGGCCAATATCGAGCATATGTTCAGCCTGCTCAGGGTCAAACCCTCCGTGGCCGAGGTGGCGCCCGCAACGGAGCTGCTGTTTAAGACAGGCGAGGTGCGTTTTGAAGAGGTCGAGTTTGGTTATCGCCACGATCGCGAGATTATTCGCGGGCTGAGTTTCAGCATAGCGCCGGGCCAGACGGTGGCCGTGGTGGGTGCCAGTGGGGCGGGTAAATCGACCCTGGTGAAGCTGCTGTTCCGTTTTTACGACTGCAACGCCGGCCGAGTGCTGATCGATGGCCAGGATATCAGCCAGTGCAGCCTGGCATCGCTACGCCAGGTTATCGGCATCGTGCCCCAGGATACGGTGCTGTTTAACGACAGCCTATTCGAAAATGTGCGCTACGGTCGACCTGCGGCCAGTGATGAACAGGTGCATGAGGCGATTCGAATGGCGCATCTGCAAGGCTTTATCGCTCAGCTTCCCGACGGTGTGCAGACCCAGGTGGGTGAGCGCGGACTCAAGCTCTCTGGCGGGGAGAAGCAGCGGGTCGCTATCGCCCGGACCATCCTCAAGGGTGCGCCTATCCTGGTGTTCGACGAAGCTACCTCCTCGCTGGATTCGCACTCCGAGCAGGCGATCCTGGGTGCCATTCGAGAGCTGGCGCGTGATCATACGAGCCTGGTGATCGCGCACCGGCTGTCGACCATTATCGATGCCGACCAGATTCTGGTACTCGATAACGGCCGGTTGCTGGAGCAGGGCAGTCACTCTGAGCTGCTGGCGCTAGACGGCGCCTATGCCGCGCTTTGGAATGCCCAGCAGAAACAGCAGGGCTAGCCTTGTCGGGCTGCTCTCTGCTTACAAAACGCCAACCCACAAAAAACACAGTTTAATGTGGGAGCCTGCCTGCAGGCGATCCCTTCAAGGACCGCATGGAGTGGCCAACCCACACCCCCCTCCCTTGTGGGTTGGACTTTAGTCCGACAAGGCTAGCGGTATGCTCGGGGCCCACTGTTGCCACTCGTCCTTGGCCTCGGGGTGCAGGGTAAAGCGGCGGTTTTGGCGGGCGGCCTTGGTTAGCGGATGGGTATCGGGGGTGGCCAGGGCGATGCCGCCAGCGAGGATGCTCTCCACCGATCCGGCGCGCAGCTTGGAGCCGCTCAGTAGATTGATATCCAGCTCGATGCCGCTGACATTCCAGAAGCGACTGTCTTCGCGGACCAGCGGGGCGTAGTCGGTGTCGACGCTGATATGGATCTCGACCTGGCGGGCATCCTTGGCCAGACCAAAGCCGGCCACCCGGCCGATGGGGATCTGGCGGAAGTAGACGGGCGAGCCTTGCTGCAGCGATCCGAGGGTCGGGCTTTCGAGGATAAAGGCGGTGCCGCTGCCGGCATCGACCAGAAAGGGTTCACGCTCCAGACCCCTGAACTGGGTCCGGGCGGCTCCTGCGCCGGGTTTGAGTTGGATATAACTGCCGCCCACCAGGGTTTCCAGGTGCGCGGCGCCGGTGAGGCCGAGCTTGGGTTTAACGACCCAGAAGTCGCTGCCTTCGCGGATCAGGGGCTGATAAGCGCTATACACCAGCGCGCTAATCGTGACGCTATGGCTGTCGGGGTCGAGCTTGATGGCGGTGATCCGGCCGATATCGAGCCCCTGAAAACGCAGCAGAGCATCAACCGTTAGCCCCTCGGCACTGGCAAAGCCGATTCGAATCGGCGTGCCCCGTTCGAGTGCGGCGGTTCGGGTGGGATACAGGGGCAGCTGCGCGCCATTAGCCACCAGGGGGGCGTTAGCGGCAGTGGGGTTGTCGAAGCTGATGCCGCCCAGCAGCAGTGCCCTGAGCGGTGCCACGTCTATCTTGAGGCCCTCCAGACCCGCCTGCACCGAGAAGCCGCTGCTGTTCCAGAAGCGACTGTCACCATTGACCAGGCTGGCGTAGCCCCGTTCGATATGGATGCCGACCGCGATCTGTTGCCCGCTGTCGATCAACGTCAGGGACTGCAGTGATCCGACCTGGATCTGGCGGTAATAGATCGGCGTGCCTCGGGTCAGCCCCTCGGCGTCTGCGGTGATCAGGGTCAGGTGCAGCCCCGGTGCCGAGGCGTCCAGTGCCGGTGGTTGCTCCAGGGCGCTGAACTGCCGCGGATGGCCCTTGCCGGGCGCGATATCCATCTGGATATAGTTCCCTGTTATCAGCGTGTCCAGGCCGCTGATGCCCTTCGGGGTTAGTAGGGGTTCGACCCTCCAGAAGCGTGTGTGTTGGTTCAGTGCGTTGCTGGCCAGCGGGGATAGTTTGATCAGGGCGACGACACTGTCGAGTTGGGGTGCGATCTCAAGATCGATCAGGGTGCCGACCTTGAGGCCTCTGAGCCGCACTTGGGTGGTGCCGGGCTTGAGCCCTGCGGCGGACGGGAAGCTGATCCGAATGAGTTCCCCCACCTGCGCCGCTTCGAAGTCGCTAAAGAGGGCGAAGGTATCACCGTCTTTAGTCGCCGCGCCCGGTTTCTCGGCGGGGCCGAGGTC
>JBLHND010000205.1:0-4749 GCA_047622605.1 Motiliproteus sp.
ACCCCTATCCCCGAGTGGATCCCGAAGACGCAACAAGATATCCACCTGCAGCAATCGGCGATCCGCCTTATGGAGATGAGAAAGAAGATTGGTGCCGAGATGCAAGCCCACCTGGAATAGCGCAAAGAAATAAATGGGGGCAAATCTGTTTTCTAAAAATAAATCTGTCCCCATTAATCAGGGTATTTGAAGGGTACTTGAAGGGTAAGAATTATATTGGTGGAGCCTAGCGGGTATTTGAAGAACACCGCTGGATTTTTGTGAGGTATAGATATTGGTGGAGCCTAGCGGGATCGAACCGCTGACCTCAACACTGCCAGTGTTGCGCTCTCCCAGCTGAGCTAAGGCCCCAATATACTACGGGTAACACAAGAGATGGCGTCCCATAGGGGGTTCGAACCCCTGTTACCGCCGTGAAAGGGCGGTGTCCTAGACCACTAGACGAATGGGACACAGTTGTAACATGTTGCTATTTAAACTCTGACTATTGCGTCCAGAGTTTGGTGGAGCCTAGCGGGACTTTGAGAAATACCGCTAATTCTTTACGTAATATTGGTGGAGCCTAGCGGGATCGAACCGCTGACCTCAACACTGCCAGTGTTGCGCTCTCCCAGCTGAGCTAAGGCCCCTCAACAAAACGTGGGCGTATTCTATAGGCACTTAGGCCCAGGGATCAAGGGGTTTCTGTGAAAAGATAACCAAGTATCGCCCAGACAGAGCGCCCGGCTGACGGCAGAGCCCAAACCGCGGCCTTAAAGAGCCTTCAGAGCTCATTCTCGAGCGAGCGGACCAGATCACGGAAGGCTTCACGGTTGTTCGCGTTCAGATCCATGAGCGCGCGGTGCGCGTCCAACACCCGCTCCCTAACCCGCTCTTCAGACTCCTGCAGCAGATCCAATTCCCGAAGCTCTGCGCTGCTCTCGACCCTGTCCTGGATCAGGATAAAGACCTTATCAAAGCCCATGCTCAGCAGCACTCGAGTAATATCCTCATTGGTAGAGACGATCGTAGGGCGTTGCCGATGACGACGCTTCAAGCGAACCGAGAGCTTGGCCAGCAACCCCAACGAGGTACTGTCGATCCCCTGAGTTTCGGTGAGATCTATAATGATAGACTTGAAATTATCATACTCCAGCGTAGTGGCCAAAAACTGGTCCAGCGTAGCGCAGAGGGTCAGACGAACGTCACCGACAAACTTGAGCACATAAGTACCCGCCTGTTCGGCAAACAGAATTTTTCCGTTTAACATGGCTTGATACTATAGGTAGTAAAAAAAATAAATAGTTGAAAAACTAAAGACTATAACCGCCTGGAGACACTGAGCGCGGCAATATCGTCCGGCGCCTCATCCACCTGATCGACACCCAGGATAGCCGCCAGATCACTAAGATCATCATAGCCCCGGGCTGCGGCATCCAGCAAGCACTTTTCCTTGGCTTTAAGATTTGGCTGCGGCAGCACTTCGAGCACACCATCCGAAAACAGGGTGAGACAAAACTCATCTTCAAGTTCGACGATACGGCCCTCAAATTGCGCATCTTCAAACAACCCGACCGGCATACCGCACCCTCCCAGATACTCGGTCTTAGCACCCTGCTTGAGGATCGGCATGGGAAAATGACCGCCCACGCCGTATTGCAGGGTATTCTCGATCCCATCCAGCAGGCCGATAAAGATCGTCATATGCTTGCCCAGCCCGGTCTGCAGGAACTCCTTGTTGACCCGCTCCAGAACAGCCACCGGCGAGAGGATGTCGAAGCTGGAGCCGCGATTGTAATTGCGCAGCAGGCGGTTGGTCATATTTTTCAGCAGCACGGTGACGAAGGCCGACGAGGCACCATGACCGGAGATATCGGCCAGATAAAACATCGACAGCGATTCCGAAATTCGAAAGTAATCCACAAAGTCGCCACTCAGAAACAATGAGGGCTTAATCTGAAACTCGAAATGATAGCCATTGATCTGGCTCTGCGGTGGCGGCAGCATCTTTTGCTGCACATGCCGGCCCGCCTGCTGATCCTCCTGCAACAGGCCGAGACTGCGCTCGAGCTCCTCGCGAAAATACTGGGTCTGCGAGACCAGTTCGGCCCGCTCCAGCAGCCGCCGCAACGAGGCCTTAAACGGCTGCGGCTCGGTCAACGGCAGGAAAAAGATATCCGCCGCACCCTGACGCAACGCTCGAAGCGCCGCACTCTCGTCGAAACCGGCCTCCAGCGCGACAACCTGATTAGGATGCATCGCCTGACAGACCCGCGCCAACCAACCCGCACCCGCCGCCGGCAACGCCTGGGTTAGCAACAGATCAGGCTGACGCTGAGCGATACACTCCAGCGCCTGCGCCGCCGTCGTGACCTGCTGCACTTCGACAGTGGCATCTGCGGCCAGCAAGGCGATAACCTCTTGCATCACCGACACGGCAGAGCCGTCGATCACCAATACACAATAGCGCTGAGAACTCATCAGCTTCCTCTCATCAGAGCCAATATTTGTAACATTCTAGGCCCCCTCATCCTGACATTCAACGGCCTGAACACCATCACGGGCCCTCTCTGATCAGAAAACCAGGGTGCGGCATTCAGTCATCAAGACATCCGGACCCATATCGGTAACATTCTAGAACCCATCATCCTGAAAGCCATCGGCCTGAACGCCATCACTGACGAGGAAGGCGCGGCGCTGCATATAGGCATCCCGAATAAACGTGTAGCGGTCACCACTGATCAGACCCTCGGCCTGGGTCAGACCCGCTCGAGTATCGACCAACGAGAGCCCCTGAACGCCCCAGTACCAGCTGTTCTTATGGACCGCATAGGGCGGAGCAGCCTGACTGTTAGGCGCCAGAGACAGACCGTCACGTACGTTGCTGGGACCCAGAAAAGGCAACACCACATAGGGGCCCGCAGGTACACCCCAGTAACCCAGCACCTGCCCAAACTCTTCATCCTGTTTGGGAAGGCCCAGCGGGGTGGCGACGTCCATAAGACCCAGCACCCCGAACAGCGTATTCCCCACCACTCGGCCAAAATCCTGGGCGGTATCACGGGGCTTGAGCTGGAGCGCATTGCTGAACAGCGAGACCACATCGTCCAGATTACCGAAGAAATTATGCACCCCGACCTGGATCGGCTGCGGCATCCAGCGCATATAGCCGCGGGTCACCGGCAGCAGCAGGTTGCGATCCAGAAAATCATTAAAGACAAAAACCTGGCGATTAACGCCCTCCCAGGGATCCTGCTCGGCAGCCCCCGCCTGAGCCTGAGCCCCGAATACCAGCACCAGCACCAGCAAGCACTGCAAATTTCGTTTCAACATCATCGTCCGCTTTAGTTAACCCAAATAATGCCAAGCATAACCCGCCAGCCCGAATCCGTCACGCACCATGCGGTGGGTGTTTTTTGAGCAGCCATAAAAAAGGGCTCCCGAAGGAGCCCTTAGCTTGCGTACTACTAATATCCTAGGATATTAGAAGTCTACGCGGTAGCTCAGTTGCAGTGCATCACGACGACCAGCATCTTCTGCAGCAGCATTGAATGCAGAGTAAGTAGCCGCAATACGCGCCTTAGCGCCCAGCTGGTATTGAGCTTCAACGCCCATCAGAGAGCCCATGTCGGTACCGTCGGTATCGCCAAAGTCTACGTAGTGAGCAAGAACCAGCACGTCAGACGTTGCCTTGTAGGAAGCTGCGAACTCAGTCGCGCTCTTGCCTAGATCATCGCCACGCAGGGCAACATCAGTGTTGACATTGACGACCGCAACATAGAATGCATCCATGCTGTAGCTCGCGCCGATGGTAGTGATGTTAGCATCTTTAGCTTCGTTGGTAGACCGACCCGCAGCCAGCGTGACGCCGGCGATGCTGTAAGTAGCAGCGAAGTTATACCCATCGATGTTGTTGTCATCGACAACGGCAGCCGATCCAGCTACTGGAGCTGTAATTTCGGTAGCCGTGCCTACTGCTGCCGTATCTGCAGCGGCTTGATCAGCGGCAAAAATTACAGTGTTGTCATTATCATCCTGATACACGCCATCAGCCTGATCTACTGCATCTTCGCCCATCTCAGCCATGGCCGCGCCAGCAGAGAACTGGAAACCACCCATGTTAGGTGAGGTATAAGCAACCAGGTTCTGACGGCCGCCGTTTAGGGCTGCGTAGCTGTGCGTTGGAGCAGAGTTTGCAGAATCCAGGATGTCGGTCATGCCGGCAACAGAGTAAGTAGGCGCCCACTGACGACCGATGTTCAGGTTACCGGCAGCGGTGTTCAGACCCACATAAGCCAGACGACCTGCACCGAAATCACCGGTGCTACCAACACCCACTTTCCACTCACCACGGTAAGTCGCAGTCACGCCGTCGATGCCGGTCGCCTGTGAACCCTTGATGCCGATGCGAGACGCGTTATCGCCCAGGGTTGCCGTATTATTTTCGCCTGCGTCGACCTCATCGGTAGAAGTTACAGCAGCACGCAGTGAACCGTATAGCGTTGCGTCAGCTTGGGCGATCATAGGTACTGTCAGAGCACTAGCAACAGCCAGCGCGATTAGAGACTTCTTCATTATAGGTATTCCCCTTCAGTTTTTTTAACGTACGAGTAGCTAAATTATTTTTAACTTTTGTCATTAACTTCTGTGTATTTAACGTCTGGTCGGCGAACCTTCAAACCATTCCCCAATGGCTCTCGATGAAAGCCCTCCCTAATTCCAAGCGCCCCAACTCTAACCCAGTAGATTTGAAAAATGTAGACCCTGATA
>JBLHND010000206.1:0-4699 GCA_047622605.1 Motiliproteus sp.
TATATTGAGCAATAGACTTGTTCAAATGTTCAGCATTAGCCGGAGATCGTAGTAAATAAACGGTTTCCATTAAACTATTGTAATAATCCAAAGACATCACTACGGCATTTTCAGAGTCACGACGGGAGATAACAGCGGTATCCGCATCATTGACCACAGAATCGAGGACCGCCTTCAGTCCATTGCGTGCTTCAGTAAAAGATACGATCTTCATAAACGCCTCCACTTGTACGGTTTATTGTACAAGTGTGGCTCGATGAACCGACATGAACAATATACGGGACATGTCTCGATGCGATTAACGCACCGGTTTAGAGCTGTGCAGCCATTGGTTATGCCCTATGGCCCAGCGGTGAATCCGAATCCCACGGACGTATCAGCTTCAATTGATCAGCGAGGGCATCTTCGGCAATTTCCGTATCATAAGCCGCCTGAGCTCGCAGCCAATAGCCATTAGACAAACCGAAGAACCGGCAGAGTCGAAGATCAGTATCTGCGGTTATTGAACGCTTTCCGGCGATAACCTGGCCTATTCGCTGAGCCGGGACTCCAATCTCTTTTGCCAGACGGTATTGAGAAATGCCTAGGGGCTCAAGAAATTCTTCTTTCAGTAACTCGCCGGGAGTTACCGCATCAAGGTTGCGCATGAGTTACCTCCTAGTGGTAATCAATAATTTCAATGTCTTCCGCACCCGCTTGGGTCCAGCGGAAGCACACCCTGAATTGCTTGTTGATTCGAATACTGTGCTGACCTCGACGATCACCAAACAACGGCTCCAACATATTACCGGGTGGTACTCTCAGATCATTCAACTGACTTGCGACCTGCAGCTGTCTAATTTTTCTTAAGGCAGCGCGCTCAATATTCACGAACCGCCTGACACGGAGACCGCTCGCCAGCTTCTCGGTATCCTTGCACTTGAATGATTTGATCATTTATAGATAATGACGCGGCACGTTAATAACGTCAAGCGTTATTGTCGTGAACAGTACAGGTCTTTTATCTGCAGATGATAAAAGTCCTGTATTGTTCACTCAGCATACAGCGGCGGCAGACCATCGGCCCTAGCCTGTGCTGTCGCACGTCGCTGCCGACAGGCGCGCACGGCCTCCAGCAGCGCCTGGGTATCCAGGGACTCCGGTGCGGTCTTGGCATACAGATAGCGATCCAGCAGCTGAGTCTGTCGATCCAGCTCCTTATCTGCTAGTGCCGTGGTGCTGGCCAGGGCGCGCCACAGGCTCAGGGCCTGGCGTATCGACTGCCCGTCTCCCTGACGGCAGACGGCTTCGAGGGCGCGGAAGGCTTGAGCCTCGTCGGAGTTGGGAGTCGTGGCGACCGGGGTCTTAATCGCAGCAGGTGCCGCGCGTCGCCGCGCGCGCCACCACAGGCTTCCCAGCAGCAGGCAGGTCGCGGCCCACAGCAGGTTACTCCAGAGCAGGTAGTTTGAGAGTAAGCCGTTCGACTCGGCCGCGCCCTGCGATGAAAGGGGCGAGGGTATCAGTGGCGCAGCGGTTGGAGAACCTGGTGCCGCGAGGGCAGGGGGCGTGTTGGTCGCTGTAGGCGCATTACGGGCGGGCAGCACCTGGAGGGTGTGGGCCGCAATCCGGGCCGTGCGCGGCTGGTTGGTGGTGCTGTCCCACCATGCCAGCTCGATGGCGGGCAGTTCGAGTCGGCCGGCTTGGGTGGGGACCAGTCCGTAGCGTTCGATGCGACTGGCCCGAATGCCGGAAGCGGGTGTCTGCTGCGCCAGTTTGGGGGGTTCAGGATACTGTTTAAAGGGCTGTTTGAACGCCGGACTGTCGAGTGCGAACAGCGGCGGCAGGCGATTCGATTCCACGCCCTCGGCCTCCAGGGTCAGGGTACGGGTGATCGGCTCACCCACGCGGTAAGCATCCTCGGGTTCGCTTAGGGTCTGGTTTAGGGTGAGCGACTTGGCGGGCAACCAGTCGCCAGGGTCGATGTCCTCGGGTCGAGGCAGAATCTCGATCGAACGGGGCTGGCTCAACAGCCGAACCGGCTGTCCGCGACGACTGTCGAACAGCGAGCGGGACGCGTTCTTGAGGGCACTAAACTGCTGTGCCGGGATCTCGAGGATGCCGGGGCTGCGCGGGAAGATGGCGTAGTTGAGTTCATAGACCTGGAAGCGGCGGCCGTTCTGCTCTTTCTGGTACTGCTGCTCGTCGAGCCTGATCACCTCGGCGTTGTCGAGCTGCAAGGGCTGCATTTCCAGGTTGCTGAGATTGATGGCGATATAGAGACGGATGCTGAGCCTGAGCTGCTGATCGACATAGGCGCTGTCGCTGTCGGTCGAAAGCTCCAGATAGTAATCATCTTGCGGGCCCTTGTTCGGTGCCTGGCTGGTGCTGACCGACACCTGGAGCGGCGTACTGCGGGCACCCTCGAGCTCGAAGGCGGGAATCAGGATGCGACCGACCACCTTGGGCGCGAGGCGGATATCCCATTGGGTTGAGTGTTCGGAGCGGCCAGCGATGTTCTGTACCAGGGTTCGCTTGTTGTTGCTCAGAATATCAAAATAGGGTTCGAGCAGCGTCAGATCAGGCTGCCCCAGCACCGCACGGCTATCGAGCCTGAGGCTGAGGGTCAGGGTCTCATCGCGGGCCACTCGGTCACGATCGACGCTGGCGGTCAGACTGGCCGCCTGTGCTAGGCTTGCGGCCCCCAGCAGGGTGACGCAGAGCAGCGTCACGAGTTTGAGCGTCGAGTAGAAGGGGTAGAAGGATGGTTTCACCAGCGGCTCTCCTGAGGTGGTTGCCATAGACCCTGGCGATAGGCCTCGAGTTTCTGTTGGTATTGATATTCAAACTTGCGCCTGAGCAGCCCGCTGGGATCATCGGGCAGCTGCTGCAACCATTTCTCGAGGCGGGGATCGATGCTCTGGGTTTTATCAGCCACAGTCTCAGCCTCAGCCTCAGCCTGGGCAGCCGCGCTGTCGCCACCCTCGAATTCAGACTCATCCTCCCGCTCAGACGCCTGTGCCTGTTCGGCCTCAGAGGCCGCCTTCGAGTCCTGATCGCTGTCCTGTTCGGCACCGCTCTGACCCGGTTGGGAGTCGCTTGAGTCAGCGTCGTCTGACGCGTCGGGTTGCTGCTCCGCCTCTGATTGAGCGTCTGATTTTGACCCAGGTTTTGATTCTGAGTCGGACTCGGGCTTTGATCCTTGTTGTGACTCTGAGCTTTCGCCGGGTTCGCCGGGTTCGCCAGGTTCACCGGATTCACCGTCAGAGTCCTGCTGCTCTTGCTCTTGCTCTTGCTGCTGCTTCAGGAGCTTCTGCACCAGCTGCTGATTAGCGCGGGCCGCATCGAATTCGGGATCACGCGCCAGCGCTTGCTCGTAGGCCTGCAGCGCCTCGTCCAGTTTGTCGCCGCGGGCCAGGGCGTTGCCGCGATTATAGTGGGCGCGGGGGCTGTCGCTGCGATCAAACTGTTCGGCCGCCTGCTCGAACTGTTCTGCGCGGTACAGGGCGCTGCCGCGCCACTCGGGACTCTCGAACAGTTCGGCGGCACCCGGGATATCGCCCTGTTGAAAACGCTTTTCGGCCTGCTGATCGGGGGTCTGCCACAGGTCTTGCCACTCGAATGCCTGGGCCGGCTGGGGGGTCAGGGGTAGCAGGAAAACCAGTGTTAACAGCCAGCCGCGGCGGTGGGAGAGGGCGGCCAGAGGCAGCAGCAGTAACACCAGCCAGGGACCGGCTTCATGCCAGAGGTCGAAGTCACGCTCGAGTTTCTGCTGGGCGCCCGGGTCCAGTGCCGACGCTGGGGAGCGCTGCAGGTGGGCCGTTAAGGCCGCTATATCGCTGCCATCGTAGCTCAGGTTCTGATAAATGCCGCCGTGCCGGAGGGCCAGTTCCGCCAGTGCCCGGGGGTCCAGCTTGGCGAGCTGGATAACCCCCTGGCTGTCTTTGGCAAAGCTGCCGTCGCGCAGCGGGATGGGTGCGCCCTCTGGCGTGCCTATCCCCAGGATCGACAGGCTGTAGGGCTGGTCGCGAAGCCGTTCGTTGATGTTCCGGCGGGCTGTGGCGGTGACGCCATCGGTAAGCAGGATGATCTGGCCGCGCGGATGTCCGGCCGCGTCGAAGAGCCGCAGCGCGGTGTCGATCGCCGCCTCCGTTTGGCTGCCTCTGATCGGCATGATCTCCGGCGATAACCCGGGTACCAGGGTCAGCAAGGTCTGGCGATCATCGCTGATCGGGGCCAGCAGGTGGGCATCACCGGCATAGACGATCAGTCCGGTTTGGCCCTCGGTGCGCGCTCGGATCAGGTCGGTCAGCCGGTGTCTGGCGAGCGTGAGGCGATCGGGTTTGAGATCCTGGGCCCGCATCGAGGGGGATAGATCCAGGATCAGCACCAGCGCATCCTGCTGACTGTAGAGGGGCTGCGGTAATTTTTCCCAGGTGGGGCCCGCCAGCGCCAGCAGAGCCAGGATCCAGCCGCAGCACAGCGCGGCCAGGGGCCAGCGCGATCGACGCGAGGGTTGGCGTTCGAGCAGGTGTGTGAGCAGCTCGGGACGGATCAGCGTCTGCCAGGCGTTGTTGCTGCTGTGGTGGCAGTGTCTCAGCCAAAGGCTCAGTAACACCAGTAGCGGCAGCAGTAGCAGCCAGAGCGGGCGCAGAAAATGGAAGGCTGTTAATAGATCGCTCATGATTGTCTTCCGGGTTTCAGGCGCGGCTGGCGCTTGAGC
>JBLHND010000207.1:0-4685 GCA_047622605.1 Motiliproteus sp.
TGCTTCGGTTTCTTTGTCGCGCACAAAGAAATGAAGCCGCCGGGAGGCGGAACCTCGCTTGATTACAAAGACAATAATTCAGAACTAACTGCAACACTTAACTAGTACAGAGCCTTATTTAAGTGCGATGAAGGCCATTTTCATCGTACTTTCAAAGGATTCTGCGCCTGCCATAAATAAATTATTATGACAGAACATGGCATCATCAATACCGGTGACTTGTTGAAGTGCCTTATCGGATAAGCCGGCCCATGGCTTAGGCAGCGATTTTTTATCTTCGAATGAACCTAGCTCAACAGGGACTGTTTGGATTCTCCATTGGCCCGACGGCGAGGGGTAAATAATATACAAAGCCTGTTTAGATAAGGCCAGAACCGTTGTTTTCCACGGGGTATATTTTTCTAATACGATCACTCTTGGGTCTGCTGCGTTATCTATAGCCTTGGCGACAATATCTTTCGCACTAATGCCACCCTTAGCCGATGCGATAAAGCGCGTTAAAATGCGCGCTGCAAAATCAACCGCCTCATTAAAACAAGCATCAACGTCAGCCGTTTCATGCCAGCTGGGGTTAAACATCGAGATAGTTTGGCTAAGGCTAATGCCTTTAGAAACACCTTCGACATAACCACAATCGATGGCATCAATCGTGGATACCAGATCAGCATCGACAGCAGTGGCTACCTCCTGGTTACCCTGGCATATTTCTAAGCCATATTTCTGCCAAATCAAACCAAATGAGGAATAGGGAATACCATTGTCGCGCGCGCCTGCACCACCGCGTTGATGATGATCAAAACGGCCGGTATCCGGATCATATTCACCACCGACATCGAGAACAATATCGGCCTTGCCGATCAGCTCTAAATTACGTGTACGTATGAGTTTATAAGAAGGATAAAGGCTCTTAAGTGCAGCGACACTGAAAACATCATCCGCATGGAAATTACCGTTATGCGTTGCTATAGTCTTATCATTCATATAGTTAGTATCATTTCCTAAAGGGATATAAAGTGAGGTGACAGGAGCCTAATAGTCGGCCACCGGATAGAGGACGGCATCGTGATAGCCGGTCACGACCCGAATCAACCCAGACCATTCGCTATCCAGCGCGGGATCTCCGGAGTCGATCACCAGCGGCCGCCCTTCAAGCTGCTTGAGCTTGGTCTTAGTGGCGATCACCAGCAGGTTATGGCGGCCCGCACGCCGGAGCAGTTCGCTCGATAACTGTTGATTGCCACGGCCGATAATATGCCCCTGGCCGCCGATCACGGTAACCAGAATACGGAACGGCTGGTCTGCGATCTGTTCCAGCAACTGCGTCGCACTCAGGTCCGATCCCAGCAACTGGCCGTCACGCACCAGATCCACCCCCAGCAGGGTATTGGCCAGCCCCAGCTGCGCCATCACGGCCTGCACCGTGGTGCCAGAACCCATCACATAGCAGACCCCGGGGTCCATGCTTTCGATGATGTCGGCGGCGATATCATCGAGCACCAGGACTTCAACCTCCTTGCCACCACTCTTGGTCTGCTGCACAAAGCGCACCTCTTCGGGTACCAGTAACTCGCCGTAATATTGCGCCCGCACTCGACCCTGGCGAAACGCCTGCTCGTCGATATCACGCACCTCCTGCTCCCGCAGGCTGACCAGGTCACCGGCAATCAACATCGCCACGACCTGACCGGCCGCACTCGGGGTGATGGCATACACCCCGGAATGAATCTTAACCCCGGCCGGAATCCCCAGCACCGGCACCTGGGCATCGATAGCGCCATACAGATCGCGTGCCGTGCCATCCCCGCCAGCAAACAAGATCAGATCGACGCCGGCGGCAACCAGATCTAAGACCGCACGGCGAGTATCTTCGGGGCCGGTCTCGCCGGTCTTAATCGTTCCCAGCACTCGAGGACAGATACCGGCGGCCAGCGCGGCCTGCTCACCCATCTCAGCCGGATAGGTGTAGCATTCGAACGTCAAGCCGGCCAGCACTTCCAGCGCCTGACGCGCACGCTCACCCGCTCTGGGCACCGCCCCCAGCGCTAACGCCTGCTGCACGGTATCGGCACCGTCACTGCCTTTGAGGGCAACACTGCCACCGATACCCGCTAACGGATTCACGATCAATCCCAGCTTAAACATCATTACTCCTGCCTGTTAATTAACGAGCGGCGGGCTGCTAGAGCCCGATCTGCTCACGCAATAGCTGTTGATACACGAATCCGGTAAGAATCAGCTGAGTCTCCTCATCCATACCCCTGAATTCCAACCCATGCACCATTCTGAAACCGTCGCTAAAGCTGTCCTCTATCTCTTCCATATTGCAGATCAGCCCTTCGACCAGCAGTACCTGATCGATGTTGCCGACCCGAACCCGGGCCGTCACATAGAGTCGATCACCGATCTCGCCCAGCTGATCGCTGGCCTCTATCCTGGCACCCTGGAGGCTAAGATCGCAACAGAGTGCCTGGCGCGGCCAGCCACTACCGAAATGTCCGGGATCGGCCTCATCCACCGAGACGATCACCTGAGTATTGACGCGCGGAGCCTTACGCACCACCACCGCCTCTACCGTATCGGGATAACCGAGAAACAGCATAGGCACGGGCAGCGTCTGCGTCCTGATCAACCGTGTCTTGAAGGCACAGGCACGATTGAGGGCGATAAGACGCAGGGTCATAGTCGCGCCCTCCTTGAGCTGCTTATCCGCGCCCCTAGCCAGCGGCATCGTCACCATCAGGCAACGCTCAGCATAAGCCCCCAGATAACACACCGAAAAACGCCCTCGGGGCAAGGTTGTTTCCAAACGGATACGCTCACCCACGGCCAACCTCAGGTCGTCGAAGCGCAGCTGTTCTTTCGGGCCCGGCCCTGAAGCCGAGCCCGAAGCCGGTGCGGCCTGCTGCTCTAACCGTTTATTCGCCATTAGGCCCCCTGTTGATCGAGACTTTTTTCATCCAGGGCCTCTTTGGGCCTCTTTATCCAGCGCCTCTTGATCCAGGGCCTCTTTATCCAGCGCCTCTTGATCCAGCGTCTCTTGATCCAGCGTCTCTTGATCCAGGGCCTCTTTATCCAGGGCCTCTTTATCCAGGGTGAAGCCATAGCCTGATAGCTGTGCAGCCAGAGGACTGCCGGGCACCAGGCCTGCTATTCTCAGGCTACTGAACTCACGCCGCTCGGGGTAGTAGCGTCGCAACCGATCAAAGTCGCAACCCATCTGGCTCGGCTGACGTCGAACGTTTAGCATCAACGCCTCATGATCACGGCGCAGGTCATACACCAGCTTGACCAGACGCGGCAACAGATCGATCTCCAGGGCCGCTTCGGCGTTAAGATCGAGCTGTCGAATCGCAGGTGCCGGCAGCAACTGGTCCAGCGTCCTCTGCGGCACCAGCCCCAGAAAACGGCAAGCGCTCTGGTAGATCATCTCAGTGCCGCGCGACTTACCCTCCAGGCTATAGCCGGCGATATGAGGGGTTGCCAGCGTCACTTGCTGTGCCAGGTCCGTATCGATAGCCGGCTCCGATTCCCACACATCCAGCACCACCTGCAAATCCTTGCGCTGTTGCAGACAAGCCGCCAGCGCCCTATTGTCGATCACCGCACCGCGTCCGGCGTTAATCAACCAACTCCCCTGAGGCAGGGCATGCAACCGCTCGGCATCAAACAGATGATAACTCGAATGGCGGCCTTCGCGTGTCAGTGGGGTATGCAGGCAGAAGACATCACAGCGCCGTAGCAACTCCGAGAGATCGACAAAGCGGTCTGCGGATCCGGATGCGGACGCCGCTTCCTGCTCGGCACGCGGCGGATCGCACAACAGACACTCGATACCCAGACGCTGCAGCCGTTGCTGCAGACGCCTGCCCACATTGCCCACGCCCACGATACCCACCCGGCGCTCGAATAACGCGCAGCCCTGCTGCTGAGCCAGGTGGGTGAATGCCGAGAGCACGTAATCCACCACCGAATCGGCATTGCAGCCGGGTGCATTACTGAAACCTATACCGCGTTGCCGCAGCAATTCCAGATCCACATGGTCGGTGCCTATAGTTGCGCTGGCGACAAATTTGACCGGTGTATCGGCAAGCAACTCCGCATTCACAGCCGTCACCGAACGCACCAGCAGCAGATCGGCGCGCTGCAGGTGCTCCCTGGTCAGCGAGCGGCCCGGTAAACGTTCAACCGTGCCCAGGTGACTAAAAAAAGCGTCAGCCAGCGGAATATTCTCGTCCGCAACGATATGCATTGCAGCTCCTTAGAAGACTGGAAAAGAAGCGCACCATAGCATAAAAGCGGTACTGAGTTAGCGATCGGCCCGGCAAACAAGGGGGGAGTCAGATTATTAGGTCATCTGCGAAGATAAATCGCCAGGACAACGAGTTACAGGGCTGTAGCGGGTCGTAGGACAAGCTGCGGGGACGCAGCTTGGGAGTGCAGATTTTATTTAACGAACAGAGAATGAAGTGGATTTCTCTATAGGACAGCCATCAACAGGGATGGTAGCGGCAGCGGTACTCATCGGGATTCTGAACCTGATTCAGGTCAGCAATGGTTCTGTGCAACTGCTGAATATCTACGCCCTCGCTCTTGAGTTGCTGCTCGATATTCATTAATCGCTGTTTTTGCGCCTTAACGTTGCCAAACAGGCTCAGAATCAACTGAGCATCATGCTGCAAAATTTC
>JBLHND010000208.1:0-4370 GCA_047622605.1 Motiliproteus sp.
TTTGACTTCATCATCGCTGAGTGCCGAATTTCCGCCTTTGGCAGGCATCACGCCTTTTCCATTAATCGCACTGCTATACAGAGCCTCTTTGCCCTGATCGATCCGGGCAGACCAGGCGGCAGAGTCGCCTAGCTTGGGCGCACCGGCCACGCCCATATCATGGCACGCGAAACAGCCCCCTTTGTAAAGGCTCTCACCGTCAGGACTAGACGCTTGGATCTCGGCAACCTTGGCCGTCACGTTTTGCACGGCGGCGGTGACTTTTTCAGTCACCTGTCCGGCCATCTCAGTTCCCTTTTCGACGACCTGGTCCGTCATCTCAGCCGCTTTTTCTAGCGCCTCGCCGCTCTTCTGCGCGGCCTCGTCGACCAGCTGTTTGGCTTGTTCACTGGCCTGCTCCGTTGTGTTTACAACAGGATCTGCCTTGTCGGATTCAGTGACTGCCTTATCATCACTACAACCACTAAGCATCGCCACCAGCAGCAGAGAGGCTGTACCTATTGCTAATATTTTCATGATCTTTAATCCGTATGAGATTTTAATTTGAGATGACGCGAAGAGGATCCACTGAGATTTAGCAGGTCGATCAACGTCATTATAGACCCTCCCTGCTGCCCTCGGAGATAGCGACCTAATCCGCGTCGGCCGGTTATTGAGATTACCCTGTTACCTTTTAAATACGAAATTTTTTAATTTTCATCCCTGTCTTAATTACCCGGATTCAGCTAAGGCTTCAAAACCGGACATCACAATAAACCTGTGAGATATTGTCCTGCTCAGGCTGTAATTTTATCTCAATTAAAACTTGCCCAACCAGTGCGCTATTAGTGCCAATAAAATTAGGCAGAGAGAAACTTTGCAGGGCCGGCTGTGCGGTATCGGCAGCCGTGACTGAATCCGCTCACCGACTGCCCACAACATTTTATGGCCGGGAAGCGCGTTCAGCGTGGTCGTCACAAAATCACCATCACTTCATTGAGCTGGCCGACCAGCCCCTGATCAGAACCAAAGACGACAACATCTATCGCACCGGTTTCCCGCTGCGGCTGCATACGCATCCCGACAGTCACATAGAGAGTACGGCGTCTGGTGGCGCTTCGGTCTGATTGATCCTCTATGTCACGATAGTTGTTCTCCATCCTTGAACTCAACGTTGCTGACCACCAGGGTGAGCAGTTCAAAACCGTTGCTCCTGTTCCAGTGCTTCTGTGCCGACTTCAGCAACCCCTGGACCCTGTTAAGGGGGCGTCTCTGGCCTCGCCCTCAGGGGTCCGTTTGGCACCTAAGCGGATCGTTGCCAACGAGGGTCTGCCGCCCATCAATGAGAAGCGTATTGGCATGCCAATAGCGTAGCCGTTGTAAATCGGCCTCCACCGCCGGTGCACTCAGTGTTGAGCGGCGTGAAACGAACCCTCGCTCTGACAGCCGTATCTTCAGTTTTTTGAACTAGATTAACAGTAGAACCTGCCTGTTTTTCTGATCTAAAAGATCATCTGCAGTTTTCACCGCCAAAGTGATCCGTTTGCTGGCTCGGTGCGTATCTGAACATAGACGCTGTTCTTTTAATAAGAGGATAAGGCCATGCCATCTGCATCCAATAACAACAAACAGTTCTCACGCTGCATTGCCAGCAACCGCATCAATACCCTCGCACCTTTTCATTGGCTGAGGTTAGCGGCCAAGGATTTGCAGGCCACACCGCTGCTCAGTCTCTTCTATGGTCTTATTTTTAGTGTGATCCCGGCGACCATTTTGTATGTGACATTCCGTGCTGAAACCCACCTGGTCATTCTCCCGGCTATCGTCGCCTTCTCACTGATAGGTCCGGTCTTCGCCGTGGGTCTTTACGATGTTGCCTGGCAGCTAGAAAAAGGCCAGCAACCCACCCTGTCTCATAGTCTGAAATCGATGTTTAGAAACTCGATGGGCGAATGGGGCTTTGCGCTCGTACTCACCCTGGTGATGATCGTCTGGCTACGGCTGGCCTCCCTGCTTCATGCGCTCTATCCCAGCATCGGTCAACCCAGCTTGGGTGAGATGGCGGTGTTTCTAACCCTGGGCAGCGCACTGGGTTTGGTATTGATGACGGTGGTTTTTGCCCTCTCCGCTTTTACACCGCAGATCTGCCTTGAACGGCGCGTGGACCTGATGACGGCTATCGTCAGCTCCGTCGCTGCCGTGCGCAACAACCCGGCTGCCATGCTGGTTTGGGCTGGGCTGATCCTAACCCTGGTCACGATCGGTTTTGCCACCTTTGCGATCGGCTTTATTTTTATTATGCCGCTGCTGAGTTTTGCCAGCTGGCACGCCTATATCGCCATAATCAAAACCAAAACGGGCAGGCACTACGAATAAGCTAACCCGCTCCGCATTCAAATGCTCGTCCCCCTAGCGGCTTTAGCAAGCCGCCTTATTTAGTAACGTTCTGCCTTCAGCGATCGATCTAACCCGGAGTTAACATGGCCACCCATAATGCGGTTATCAACATCACCAACCTGCGCCTGAGAACCTTTATCGGCTTTAACCCCGAGGAACAGCAAAAAAAGCAGGATATCGTGATAAATGCCGAAATTCATTATCCGGCCTCACACCTCTGCCTCTCCGACGACGTCGCTAATGCTCTCAACTACAAGCAGATCGCCAAGAAGATTATTCAGCATGTCGAAGAGGGGCGGTTTCTGCTGCTCGAAAAATTGGTCGCCGATACCCTGGTTATCTGCACGGATCATCCCTGGGTCAGCTTTGCCCGCGTGAAGATCGATAAACCCCATGCGCTTCGATTTGCCGACTCGGTATCTCTTACGCTGGAACACCAGGTTCAACCATCCAGTTCTACTCTTTCAGGAGTCTAGTCTTATGATCTCGTCGGAAGCGCAACAGGTACAGGCACGGCTCATCGAGCACAATCTGGAAACACCTCTGGTGGCAACGCCTTATAGCACCGAGCAAAAGTATGAACGCATACAGGGACTGCTGACCGAGGTGATCGCCACCCTGGGACTGGATCTCAGCGATGACAGCCTCCGTGAAACGCCCCACCGAATTGCCAAGATGTACGTCAACGAAATTTTTTCGGGTCTGGATTACCACAACTTCCCCAGAATTGCCGTCATCGAAAACAAGATGGGGGTCGATGAGATGATCAAGGTCTCTGGAATCAGCCTGACCAGCACCTGTGAACACCACTTCGTCACCATCGACGGCTCCGCAAAAGTCGCCTACATTCCCAACCAAAAGATTATCGGTTTGTCGAAGATCAACCGGATCGTACGCTTTTTTTCCCAGCGCCCTCAGGTTCAGGAACGGCTGACTCAACAGATATTGATCGCCCTGCAGTCCCTGCTGGAAACCGACAACGTGGCGGTGTCTATCGACGCCACCCACTATTGCGTCAAGTCACGCGGCATTATGGATGCCAACTCCACGACCTCAACCACTGCGCTGGGCGGGATCTTTAAAACCAATGTTCATACTCGGGCAGAGTTTCTCAACTCGGGCGCTGCCTGATGCGTGCCCCGATACTGATTACCGGTGTGAGTCAGCGGGTCGGACTGGCCCTGGCTGAGCATTTTCTCGACCGGGATATTGCTGTTATTGGTATTTACCGCAGCCAGCGGCCGGGTTTGCAGACGCTGACACGCAAGGGAGCAACACTCTACTGTTGCGATTTTTATGATGACGACAGTCTTGAACAACTAATGATCACCCTCAGGGACAACCATCAAAGCCTGCGGGCGATCATTCACAACGCCTCCGACTGGCTGCCTGAAGCGAATCCGCTACCGGCCCTGGAAACACTTAACCGCATGATGCGGGTTCATGTCGGGGCACCCTATCTGATCAATCAGGCGTTAAGCGCTCTGCTGTCCCAGCACACTCAGAAGGCGGGGGATATTATTCATATCACCGACTATGTGGCCGATACCGGCAGCAAAAAGCATATCGCTTATGCCGCCAGTAAAGCCGCCCTGCATAACCTCACGCTATCTTTTGCCAACCTTTTAGCGCCCCTTGTGAAGGTCAACAGCATCGCCCCGGCACTGGTGATGTTCAATGCACACGACAGCGACGCGTACCGCCTTAAGGCGATAAGCAAGGCACTGATTGCCAAGGAAGGAGGCGTGGATGAGATCATTGCCGCCGCGAACTATCTGCTAGACAGTGACTACATCACAGGACGGACACTGCATGTCGATGGCGGCCGCCACCTGGCCTGAGCGGATTCAAGATGCCACATCGCTTCAGGATAACAGGGTCCCCTGTTGCGTGTTACCAACCTTCGAGCCAGGACCGAGTGCCTGCTCTGTCGCATCTTCCGTCGTCACCCGAGCCAAGCAGCCCGCGGTTAGTCGCAGCAGTCCTTGAGCGTT
>JBLHND010000209.1:0-4364 GCA_047622605.1 Motiliproteus sp.
ATGGTCATTTCCGGTGCTTTGGCAAGCTGTTTTGGATTGCGCTTGTAGAGCTTGATCAACAGCTGGGTCGTTAGTGTGTTTAACTCCAGGATATGCTGGTCGACGACCATGTCGATATCACTCTTGGCTAAATTTTTAACGTTGAAGGAGCAGCCCGCCAATAACAGCAGTATCAGCAACAAGAGACGATGAAGGTGACGACCGGAGAGGCTGTTGTGCAAGGAATAAAGCATGCCTGATTGTAGCCTCAGAATTCGCAGGAGCCTAGGCAATAGAGTCCTTCTGCCCGGTATTCATAGGTTAAAACTTGGCTATGTAGCCGTTAAGTGTTGTAAGGATTACCCTTACGTAAGGCCATAGGATGCTTGAACGTAGGAATCGCATCAATAAGTCATTCTATCTTCTTGCCGCATCAGCCAGTGACGTGCCGAGTGAATCCTAATCTGTCAGCTTCAGTCTGGATTTCATCGCTTAACAATGGGTAATGATGCCTGTCTGCCCTCTCTATTAGGAATAGTTGTCGCATAAAGCAGTCGCCCATTAGCCGATGCACTCGAAGTTCAACGCAGAGCTGCAATACTTAACGGGTACGTAGCCTTTTAATTCATTAAATAGAAGGTATGATCCAGATATTTTCTGCAGTGTGCCTATCTGGCATTTTATATCCCTATTTTTAAAGAGAGGCTGTATGGAACACCTTGATGATTTAAGCGCGATCAGGCGCGAATATCGCTCCGAGCCCTTTACTGAGTCCGAGCTCGATGCGGACCCGATCAAACAATTTGCGCGCTGGTTTACCCAGCACCGCCAGCTTGATCCGGACAACGCGACGGTGATGGTGCTGGCGACTGCATCGGCTGAGGGCAGCCCTGCGGCGCGCATTGTCCTGCTCAAGCATTACGATGCCGATGGGTTTGGTTGGTATAGCGACTATGGCAGTCATAAGGGTCAGGCCCTGGCGACCAACCCGCATGCCGAACTGCTTTTTTATTGGCCGGAGCTGGATCGTCAGGTTCGAATCTCAGGCCCGGTGCGGCGGTTGGATCGCGCCAACGCGCAGCGCTATTTTAGCGAGCGCCCTCGGGGTAGTCAGCTAAGTGCCGCTGCTTCCGAGCAGAGTCAGCCGGTGGCTGACAGGGAACAGTTAACGCAACAGGTCGACGCCTTGTCGGCGCGTTATACTGATGAAGCCATTCCCTGTCCCGAGCGCTGGGGCGGTTATCAGCTGGAGCCGCAGCGGTATGAATTTTGGCAGGGACGGGAAAATCGTCTGCATGATCGCCTGGTCTACACGCTGACAGAGGCTGTCTGGGGCATCACCCGGTTGGCGCCCTGATTGTAAGCCGGCCTGATCAGTGAGCCGCCTTCAATAAGCCCTCGAGTCCGCCACCATTGTGCAGGGCGCTGTAGCCCTGATTCTCAAGCATTTTGTAGGCTTTACCCGAGCGATTACCGCTGCGGCAATAGAGCACCACGGCGCGGTCTTTACGGATCTCCAGTTGCGCAAACTGCCTCTCGATCTGTTGATAGGGGATATGCAGTGCCAGGGGGAGGTGGTCGTCGGCATACTCTGCCGTGGTGCGCACATCGATGATCAGCGCACCCTGCTCGATCAGGCTCCAGGCCTGCTGCTCCCGGCTTTCGGCCCAGCTTGGCAGGGAGGCCGTCAGAAGGATGCTGCAGATCAGGGCGAGCAGGGGGCGATTAGAGACGGTCATTCATAAGTTCCTTCTAATGTAACGTCGGTGATTCTATTGTCGATGATTCTATTGTCGGTGATTCTATCGTCGGTGATTCTATTGTTGGTCAAAGGGTCTGGAATTTAAACGCCTGCAGCTGTTCGGGGGCATTTAAATTAATAAAACTTTGCGGTTGGTCGCTAAAATCCACGATGGCTGGCTGCTGTTGTTGCAGCCAGTGGCCAAGCTTGCGTCCTCCGCCTTCAAGATAGAAGTCTAGGCTGGGTAGCAGGCTCTGGTGCACTAGATTAAACGCCGGTTGCAAATAGCGGCCGTCATGAGCGATGGCCGCCAGAGGGGAGGTTAGGCTGACGGCCTGGGCCAGCCGTTCGGCGAGGTCTGGCGGTAATTGCGGACTGTCACAGGGGACCACCAGCAGCCAGGGCGTGGTCACTTGCCGCAGCCCCTCGGCGATGCCTGACAGGGGGCCTTGATAATCAGCGAGCCGGTCGGTGAGTACGGGGACGCCATAACGCCGATAGTCGGACTGGTTACGGTTAGCGCTGATCAGGATGTGGCCGACCTGAGGCTGAACGCGTTGCAGTACATGTTCGATCAAAGGCTGCTGTTCGAGACCGAGCAAGCCTTTATCCATGCCACCCATGCGCAGCCCGCGACCGCCGGCAAGAATAAGAGCGCTGATGTGGGAGCGGTCGAGCATAAGTATCTCTTGGGCAGTCAAAGCCTGCACTTTATCGGATCTGGATTTGGCCAGCAAGCCTGGGGTAGGTCTCTGGGGCTTAGGATGCCTAGGTCCTCAGGTTGTTGAGCGCCAAGGTCATACTTTACAGCGCAGCAAGGGTATACTGTCGGTTCCCGGCTCGCAAAAAAGCTTACATTTCAGACGACTTTTTAGATAGTGATGGAGGTATTAGATGGCGTTATGGCTGCTCTTTGCAGGCGACCGGTTGCTGCTCGATGACTCGCTGCAGTCGTTTCATGCCCAGTGTCCCTATCCCAGTGCTTTTCCATCGCAGCTCAGTATCGGGCGGTATAGGGACTGTGATGTCTATTTAGGCTGCCTGGCGGTCGAGCAGTTGGACGCGAGTGAGCAGCAGCGGCTTAGGGGATTACGACAGCTGTTGCTTGATGCCAGTGCCGATGCCAGTGCCGATGTCGAGTTGGCAGGGATGCTCAACCGCAGCGCCCAGCTCAACAGCTGGTTTCGGAATCATCGCTTCTGCAGCCGCTGTGGCACCCCTGTGAGCTATCATGACTCAGATCTCGCTGCCTGCTGTGATGCCTGTAATTATTGCCAATACCCCCGTATTTCTCCCTGTATTATCGTCCTGGTAGTGCGCCAGGGGCCTGACGGCGAGCAGTGTCTGCTGGCCCATGCCGCGAATTTCGACGCCGAGCGTTACAGTACCCTGGCCGGATTTATTGAGGCGGGAGAAACCGCCGAGCATGCCGTGGCACGAGAGGTTCGTGAGGAGGTTGGGATTGAAATCAAAAACATTCGTTACTGGAAGAGCCAGCCCTGGCCCTTTCCACATTCGCTAATGCTGGGTTTTTTTGCCGATTATGCCAGCGGAGCCCTGGTTCCGGATGGCGAGGAGATCCTCAGGGCGCAGTGGTTTGATCCGGATGCGCTACCGCAGATTCCTCCAAAACTCTCTATCGCACGCGAGCTTATCGACGCCTTTGTCGCCGGCGTTCCCCGCTAGCCGCCTAACCTCTTAGCGGCGTTGCTCATGCCGCTTAAATAGGCTGGTCAGCTTGGTGGCCAGCATCAGGTCGCCCTCGGCACGCAAGCGGCCACTCATAAAGGCGCTGGTACCGCTCAGGTCACCCTCTATCACGTCTATAAACGTCTGGCTGTCCATGATCAGGGTGACATCAGGATCGGGGTGCTCCTGGTCACAGACCTGACACTGTTGCTCGGCGATGTTAATACTGAAATAGCGCGTATCATCGATCCGGAACTGGAATACTACCGAGAGACCCAGCGCGGCATCGGGTTGGAACTTGTCGGGGAGTTTTAGGATCACGTCGGTGACAGTACGCATAGAGGCTCGCTAGGATGTAAGTCAGAATTGGCGGCCATCTTAGCAGGAGTGTTGCCAGGAGGTTGTTCGAAAATAGAGTGATCTACTGTGAAATCGTTACTTTCTTAGGTAGAGAGGGATCCGCTTCCTCCCCGCAGCGTTCCTGTGTTGCGGTCGTGCCTCCGCATAGGCTGGCATCGCGGTTCTCTTAGGGTGGGGGGGGGATATTCTCAGGGATTATCCGGAGACTGCGTAAAAGCCTTTCGGTTAGCCGAGGTTTTGCTACAATCGCGGGTTTAGAATCTGCTACGGAGTATTTAGGTGGAGTTTTTGTACGAATATGGCCTGTTTCTGGCCAAAGTGGCGACATTCGTGGCTGCCATGTTGTTGGTGATAGGTGCTACCGCACAGCTCGTTGGGCGTAATAAACAGGATGCCGAGGGTTATATCGAGGTGCATCACCTCAATGAATCTCTGGAGGATATGAGTTACGCGCTTAAGGAATATGTTCTTGATAAGGACGTGCTTAAACAGCAGCTAAAAGACGAGAAGAAACAGGATAAGGCCGATGCCAAACTGCTGGCAAAGCAGCGTAAGCGCGGCGAAGATGTTGAAAAAGAGCATAAAAAGCGAGTCT
>JBLHND010000210.1:0-4235 GCA_047622605.1 Motiliproteus sp.
ACCTACATCCATGTAGGCAATGGCGAGATTGACTGCTGAGGCAGGATGCCGAATCTGTCAGCCTCAGGCTGGATTTCATAGCGCCGCAGGCGCGTACCCGCAGGGCGGTTTAGTAGGGGGGCGCTTTCTTTGCTTCGGTTTCTTTGTCGCTACAAAGAAATGAAGCCGCCGGGAGGCGGAACCTCGCTTTATTACAAAGACAATAATGCAGAATTAACTTCTGCAACAACAGATTGGTACATAGCCAACAAAAAACTAGCGTCTGCGCGGTTTCTTGCCCAGTGCGCGATCACGCGCCCTATGCTTCTGTGCCGTCGCGCTGTTTTTGCGTGTAATGGGGGGCTGGCGGTTAAGATCAGGCTCGTAGCCCGGTAGCCACTGCGGTAGCAGGCTGGTTTTTAGAATCACCTCGATCTCTTCGAGCAGGTAGTTTTCTTCGCTACTGAGCAACGAGATCGCGACTCCCGAGCCCCCGGCGCGACCGGTACGGCCGATGCGGTGGATATAGTCTTCGGCCTTGAAGGGCAGTTCATAGTTGATTACATATTTGAGCTGGTCGATATCCAGGCCACGCGCGGCGACATCGGTGGCCACCAGCGCGCGCAGCTCTCCCTGCCGAAACGCCTCCAGGGCCCGTTCCCGGGCTCCTTGGGACTTATCACCATGGATCGACAGCGCCTTGAGGCCATCTTTAACCATCTCGCTGGCCAATTGGTCGGCGCTCTGTTTGGTGCGAGTGAAGATCAATACCTGATGCCAGTTTTTAGCACCGATCAGGTGCGATACCAGTTCCCGTTTCCGTTCGGCATCGACCGCGTAGATAAGCTGTTCGACCTGAATGGCGGCGGTATTGCGGGCATCGACTTCGATCAGGGTCGGTGAGGCGCGCAACAGGGTCTTGCTCAGGGTGAAGATAGCCTGATCGAAGGTGGCAGAAAATAGCAGGGTCTGGCGTTCGCTGGGTACCGCGCTGAGGATGCGTTTGATCTCGTCGATAAAGCCCATATCGAGCATCCGATCGGCCTCATCGAAGACCAGGTGCTGCACCTGACTCAGATCGACCGCGCCGCGCTGGATCAGATCCAGCAGCCTTCCGGGCGTCGCCACCAGGATGTCGACCCCGGCGGCCAGCGTGGTTATCTGGGTATTGAGGCTGGCGCCCCCGTAGACCAGCGCCGTTTTCAGCGGGCTGAAGGTGCCGTAGCGGACGAGGCTCTGGTAGACCTGCTGAGCCAGTTCTCGGGTCGGGGTGAGTATCAGGGCGCGCACCAGACGCTTGCTGCTGTCTGCCGCGGTGCGGGCGCTCAGTAGTTGCAGGATCGGCAGGGCGAAGGCGGCGGTCTTGCCGGTGCCGGTCTGCGCCCCGGCCATCACATCCTGGCCTGCTAGGATGGCGGGAATGGATGCGCTCTGTATCGGCGTGGGCGCGCTGTAGCCACGCTCGGTCAGGGCGTCGATCAGCGGCTGCTCAAGGCCCAGCGCTGCAAAGCCGGGGTTGATCTCTTGGGTCATCTGCTTAGCCCTGATGGTCGGCCGAATGCTTACTGTTAATGCTTAGGGCGATCGCCTCGGCCAGCTTGATGCCGTCGATCGCCGCCGACATGATGCCACCGGCATAGCCCGCCCCTTCGCCACCGGGATAGAGCCCACGGGTGTTGAGGCTTTGTAGGTCGTCGGGACTGCGATTGATCACCAGGGGTGATGAGGTGCGAGTCTCGACGCCGGTGAGTAAGGCATCGTCCTGGGAAAAGCCTTTGATCTGCTTATTAAAAGCAGGGATCGCTTCACGAAGAGCTTCGATACAGAAATCGGGCAGGGCGGTAGCGAGGTCGGTGAGTTTAACGCCGGGCTTGAATGAGGGCGCGATACTGCCGATTTTCCCTGAGCCCTTGCCTCGAAGAAAGTCCCCCACTTTTTGCGCGGGGGCATCGTAGTTTTCACCACCGAGCAGGTAGGCATTACGCTCAAGCTGGCGTTGCAGCTCTATCCCTGCCAGCGGGCCGCCCGGATAATCGCTCGGATCGATGCCGACCACGATCGCGCTGTTGGCATTGCGCTCCTGACGTGAGTACTGGCTCATGCCGTTGGTGACGACCTGATGTGCTTCGGTGGAGGAGGCGACGACGGTGCCACCGGGACACATGCAGAAGCTGTACACCGAGCGGCCGTTTTTGCAGTGATGCACCAGTTTGTAATCGGCCGATCCGAGGATGGGGTTGCCGGTATATTTACCAAAGCGAGCTTTATCAATCAGCGACTGCGGATGCTCGATCCGAAATCCGATCGAGAACGGCTTGGCCTCCATGCGCACCTTTTTGTGGTACAGCATTTCAAAGGTATCGCGGGCGCTGTGACCGATGGCCAGGGCGATATGGTTGCTGTGCAGGGTCTCACCGCCGGCCAGGGTGATGCCGGTCACTTGACCCTTGTCGATCAGCAGATCCTCAACCCTCGCGCTGAAGCGGATCTCTCCACCCAGTTCGATGATCTTGGCACGCATCTTCTCGACCATAGAGACCAGTCGAAAGGTGCCTATATGGGGCTTGCTGACATAGAGGATCTCTTCGGGCGCACCCGCCTCGACAAACTCGGTAAGGACTTTGCGACCATATTGCTTGGGGTCTTTAATCTGAGTCCAGAGCTTGCCGTCCGAAAAGGTACCAGCACCGCCTTCGCCAAACTGAACATTGGATTCGGTGTTCAGTTTTTTCTCACGCCAAAATCCGAAGGTATCCTTGGTGCGCTCTCTGACCTCCTTGCCGCGCTCGATGATCAGCGGCCGGTAACCCATCTGTGCCAGCAGCAAACCTGCCAGCAGGCCGCAGGGGCCGAAACCTATGACCAGGGGGCGCTCCTGCAGATCTGCGGGTGCCTGAGCCACAAAGTTGTAGGTCATGTCGGGCGTCACTTTGACCGAGCCGTTGCCTGCGAATGTTTGCAGCAGCTGCTCATTGAGGCGGGTATCAACATCCAGGGTGTAGATCAGGGTGATGTTGCGTTTGTTACGGGCATCGTAGCCGCGTCGCCGTACCTCGTAACCCAGCAGTTGTTCGGCGGTAATAGACAGACGATCGAGAATGGCGCTAGCCAGGGCCGCATCGTCGTGATCGATGGGCAATATAACATTGGAGATACGAATCATGTAAAGCGTTCCAGCGAGCAAAGGCAATTAATCAACCTGGGAATCAAGCGGTGGATATTACGTTATTTTTTGCATCCGTGCGCCCTTCCTGCTTCCCTGTGGGTCGGTGGAGTCTGTTCCCGACAGACTTGCCGCACTTCCTACATCCCT
Organism: Motiliproteus sp.; assembly: GCA_047622605.1. GTDB lineage: Bacteria > Pseudomonadota > Gammaproteobacteria > Pseudomonadales > Balneatricaceae > Motiliproteus. The sequence goes on from JBLHND010000210.1 coordinate 3,293, forward strand.
GTAGGTCGGCTTTTTGTGGGTGGAGTGTCGTCCGACAAGGCTAGCGGAGGCTCTTGCAGAATTGCTTCAGATCGTAGATAAATTGCTCTCGGTGCCACAGGTGCGGCGAGTGATCGGCATTAGCGTAGATCTTTAACTGGCTGTCGGGGATCTGCCCGGCCACCCAGTGGGCCAGCGTCTGGGTATAAAACTGGCTCTGGTCACCGTAAATCAGCAGGCAGGGGATGTCGATCCGGGGCAGCAGGTCGCGGTAATCCTGCGCCGCCAGGCTTTGCCAGCAGCGGGTCAGCAGCTCGCCCGGCAGGGTTTGCAGGGCCTGGCGCATCTGCTGGAAGCCATACGAGTTACGCTGGAAATTCTCGAAGCTGCGGCGGTTAAAGCCATTGGCGACCAGCTCCAGTACCCCCTCGGCAAAGTCTTCCCTGAGACGATTAATAAAGCGGCGGTTATGTTCGGCATCGAAATCGCCGTAGATCCCCTGATCCCAGCCGGTATCCGTGACCAGCTTGGGTGATTGATCGACGATACAGAAACCGCCCAGGTTGCCGGTGCCGTGGCGGCGGATATAGTCCCAGCCGGTCAGAGCCCCCATCGAATGGCCGACCAGTACCGGACGTACCAGCTGGCGCTGCTCGATCAGCTGGTGCAGATCGTCCGCCATGGCGCCGATCTGCATATCGGTCTCTGGATTGAACGCATGGTTGCCGTGACCGCGAGCGTCCCAGCACAGGGTCTGGAAATGTTCCGACAGCGGCGTGGCAAAGGGCAGCCATTCACGCACATCGGCGGTCCAGCCATGCAGGAATATGAGGGTTTTTCCCGGGCTGGATTGCTCGGGGCCGAGAGTAACGTAGTGGATCGGGCTGAGGTCGTGGGAGGTCAGGATTTCCATAAATTAAGGCTGCTGGGCTCCGTAGGTTTCGATGCAGTTAAGGGTAGGGGT
>JBLHND010000211.1:0-4217 GCA_047622605.1 Motiliproteus sp.
CGTTGACGATTACCTGTCTAACTCTCTACCTCTGTACTTCGAAAAACGGCGCCTGAAGTTGTTAAAACATCTCCTGGAAACCGACTTCGTTTGCGCCTTGGCGTTAACGAGGGGCGCATTCTACAGTGTATGCCGCTGCCGTCAACGGCTATGTGAACTTTTTTGTAGGTTAGGCTTCAGCCTGACGATAGCCGCGCCTCAGGGTAAGGTCTGTTAGCGGGCGTTCAGTGCTAGGGCATCGCTTCACGGCGGTTTCACCACGTGGCAATCCCCCAGGCTCTGCTTGATTTACGGTATTGAGGACCTAGCCTTAGGTGCTTAATGACGCGGCTTTTTACCGCATCAATTTTCCCTTGGAATAAGACGCTATGATAACCGACCGACTCCGACAGCTGTTTGAGACCACGATACGCGTGGTGTTCAGCCTGATTCTGATCCTGATTGTGCTCGGCATAGGTATAGGCGCCATACAACTGGTCGCGGACCTCTGGAAACTGCTGCGACTGGAAGGAATTACCGGGCAGTATATCGACCTGATCTCCGATGTGCTGACCCTCTATGTGTTGGTCGAGCTATCACGGTCATTGATCGAATATTTCGACAGCAACACGCTGCGGATGACTTTTATCGTCGATGCCGCGATTATTTTTGTGATCCGGGAAGTCCTGATCGGCCTGTTCAAGCACACGCTTGAGGCCGACATGATTTATGCGCTCTCAGCATTGATTCTCTCCCTCTCGATCCTGCGCATCGGCTCAGCAGTGGTCCATATGATGGGTAAGAAAAACTCTCAGGCCTGATCAGCCCCCTACCCTCAAAGAAGCCCCTCAAGACCCAAGGAGACCACCTGTGGCTGACGCTATTCAGATTTTTGTCCTGCTTTGGGCGGTCATAGACCCCATAGGCACGGTGCCTGTCTTTCTGGCGGTTACCCGTCGCCACAAAAACGAGGAACTGTCGCGGATCGCCATTCAGGCTATCTTGATTGCCGCCGGGGTGCTGGTTTTTTTTATTATCGCCGGTGAGTTCCTACTGGATGCCATGAGTGTGCCGCTGGCCGCGTTTCAGGTCTCCGGGGGTCTGGTGCTGTTTGCCTTCGCCTTTAATATGATCTTTGGCGAGAGCAAACCCGAAGAGGAGCTGCGCATCGTTAAGAGCGGCAGTGACACCGCAGTTTTCCCGCTGGCGGTTCCGGCCATCGCAGGCCCCGGGGCGATGATGGCGGTGGTGCTGTTAACGGACAAGCATCGCTTCGATGTCAACCACCAGCTGCTGACAACCGCAATACTGGTGGTGATCCTGGCCATCCAGCTGGGACTGCTGCTGATGGCACCGCGCATCGGCAAGATGATCGGCGATGCCGGCGCCAGTGTTATCAGCCGGGTGATGGGGATCATCCTGGCGGCTGTCGCCATGAATAGCGTCTTAATGGGCATCAAGGCGTTTTTTAATCTCTGACTCCAGCGATTCAGCCCGCATCCTGGCGAGCCGGTAGATACACCTGAGCGACCAGGCTTTTTTTTGGGGGGACGGATTTCCCGCACGACCCACAGGGAGGTAGGGAGCGTCTTCAATGCAGGAGCAATTTCAGATCTACTGCATGGATGCCGGGACAGAGCAACACAGGAACCGTTGCCGAGCAGACAGTGTTAAGTCCGACAAACTGCTAGAGGTTCTGGAACTCAGAGGACGTCTTAACAGCGCAGTTGCGGATTATCCTCATCTATTAGGTCTAATTCGCCTGATTCCCTTCGTTCCGCTACCTGTTCGACGCAATGGCCGCAGCAGATGTCCGTAACCTTGGTCATAGACAGAGCGTCTGCTGATCGTCCTCGTAAAGCCATCCTCAAGTGGTCAGGGACCTTCTGGTGGGCCTATCTTTTGCTTAACTGAGAACCCGGACTGCCATGTTAGAACTCAACGGACACCTGACCCATTTTGCCAACCCTAAAGCGGATATCCATCGACCTTATGCAGACGCTCAGAAAGAGGTTCTCAGCGTTGCCAAGGCAGCGACTGCCATTCGAGATATCAAGACCTGGCCAGGGTATGCGGTCACGCCTCTGCACAGCCTGACATCGCTAGCGGCGACCGTCGAGGTCGCATCAATTTGGTACAAGGATGAATCTCAACGCTTCGGCCTGAAGAGCTTCAAGGCGCTGGGTGGCGCCTATGCGGTAGCGCGGCAGTTGCAACAGTCGCTGGAGCAGAGCTCAGGCAGCCGTCCGACCATCACCGAACTGCTGGAGGGACGTTGGAAGGCTGAAGTCGCCGGGCTAGTGGTCAGCTGTGCCACCGATGGCAACCATGGACGTTCGGTCGCCTGGGGTGCGCAGATGTTCGGTTGTGGTTGTGTCATCTATATACACCGCGATGTCTCCGAAGGGCGTAAGCAGGCGATGGAGGTCTTCGGTGCCGAGGTGATTCGTATTGCGGGTAACTATGATGCTTCTGTGCGTCAGAACGACCTGGATGCTAAAGCGCATCACCGCATCATAGTGTCGGATACCAGTTACCCTGGTTACATGGAGATCCCCAAGGACGTAGCCCTGGGCTATACCGTGATGCTATCCGAGATTGTCGAGCAACTAGAGGGCGAGATTCCGACCCATGTCTTCGTACAGGGTGGCGTAGGCGGCCTGGCCGCAGCCGTGTCTGGTTACTTCTGGGATCTATGGGGCAACCAACGCCCCCGCTTTATTGTGGTAGAGCCAGAGCAGGCCAACTGCCTACAACTCAGCGCCCAAGCAGGTGAGCCGGTTGTGGTCCAGGGAGATCTGGAGACCCTGATGGCAGGCCTGGCCTGTGGTGAGGTGTCCGCATTGGCCTGGCAAATTCTGCACGACGGTGCGGATGATTTTATGACTCTTAGCGAGGAAGCTGTGCCTGCAACCATGCGCCTGCTGGCCAAAGGATATAAGCAGGACCCTGCCATCGAAGCCGGTGAATCTGGCGTACCAGGTTTAGCGGCGGCGTTGCTGGCAAGAACATCAGCAGAGTTTGCCGCAGCCCTGGGTTTAAACGCCACGAGTAAGGTGCTGGTTTTAGGAACCGAGGGTGCCACCGATCCAGAGCTCTACCAGCAACTGGTTGGCTGACAGCTCGCGCAACAGCAGCCATCGTCAGGCTGAAGCCAACCCACAAAAGAAAACACCCTTTTGTGGGTTGGCTTTTAGTCCGACCCACACAAAACACCCCCCTCATTCGGGCTCCTGGGCATTATAAGTCGGCACCGACAAGCCTACCTTTACCGTATCCATCACCACGTTGGTCTGAAAGTTGCGCACATTGGCGTTGTCGAAAAAGGCTTCGCGAGTAAACCGCTCGTAGCCTTCCATATCGACGGCCGTCACCAGCAGGATAAAGTCCGAACTGCCGGTCACGTAATAACACTGCTGGACCGCCTTATTGTTTTTCATCTCCTTCTTGAACGCATCCATCAAGTCCGCCCGCTCACGCTCAAGGCTAACCTGCACGATCAGGGTCACGGCCCGGCCAACAGCCTTGGGATTGACCACCGACACATCTGCCTGAATCAGTTGCTGCTCACGCATGCGCTTCAGACGACGTTGCACCGCGGCGGGTGAAAGCCCGACCCGTTCTGCAATTTGCTCGGAGGTCGTGCGATTGGATTGCTGCACAATTTCAAGAATATGGCGGTCAAAATTATCGATAGCCGGCGTCTGCGATGAAGCCATAATGGTTATTTCCCTGCTGTTGCCTGACGGTGCTCGAATAGCGTGCCGAGGGTTGCGGTTACGGCAATGCCGCATGCTGAACTGCGGGCATGGATACAGACTTGTCTATAAGAGACCTGAGGCGGTACCGTGGCCTTACAGTGATTAAATTAACTGTTAAACGCCAGTTATTTGCAGTATTTAATCACTTCGATCTGCAGATTGCATCAACGCCTGCAGTGGCGCTGGCGTACCATGGATGCTATCCAGGCGAATTAACCGGCTTGGGCCGGATCTGTATGACGACCACTAGCGTGATAGAGAACGCACGCGAATGAGAGTCCGCCTGCCATGAGAAGATGCTGATGAAAATTGAAAACCTGAAACACCGTCAGCCTCTCGAACATCTGGCTCCCGCCGGAAAGATAGGCGTCATCGCATTGGCGACTGACTTTAATATCGAGCAGGACCTGAGGCGTATCTATCCCCGAGGGGTGGCGATGTTCACCAATCGAGTCCGTAATCGAAACCCCCTAACCA
>JBLHND010000212.1:0-4178 GCA_047622605.1 Motiliproteus sp.
CCCACTGCGGCGGGCCTGCTTTGCCTATCTAGCCAAGTACTTAGTCGACCTCGACCAGCTGGTAGCTGTGGCTGATTTCGACACCGCCCTTTTCCAGCATGATAGACGCCGAACAATACTGCTCAGCCGACAGGCTAACCGCACGCTTAACATGGGCCTCCTTGAGCTTACGCCCTGAGACCACAAAGTTGAGGTGAATCTTGGTGAACACCGCCGGCACGGCATCGGCCCTTTCTGCGCTGATCTCGGCACGGCAGTCGGTGACATCCTGGCGGGTCTTTTTAAGAATCGTCATCACATCAAAGCTGGAACAGCCGCCCAACCCCAGCAACAGCATCTCCATCGGGCGCGGCCCCTGATCTTTGCCACCATGATCCTCGGGGCCATCCATGGTGTAGGTATGACCGGTGCCTGTGGTGCCGTCGAAGCGGGCGTCGCCCGCCCAGTTGATAGTGACATTCATCTCAGTTATCGCTCTATGGGTTAAAGGGAGAGGGATTAGGGGGATTTAGGTTCGGTTAGAGCACGGGCTGCTCAAACAACGCTTGCAGCTGCTGGCCCGGATCCTCGGCGCGCATAAAGATCTCGCCAACCAGGAAGGCGTGCACCTGGTGGGCGCGCATCGCGGCCACGTCTTCCTGGCTCAGGATGCCGCTCTCGGTGACAACCAGGCAGTCACTCGGAATGCGATCCAGTAAGCGGTAGGTATTCTCGAGACTGACCTCAAAACTGTGCAGATCACGGTTATTGATACCCACCAGCTTGGCATCCACTTTTAAGGCCCGCTCCAGCTCTGCGCCATTATGTACCTCGATCAGCACATCCATACCCAGCGAGCGGGCCAGATCATTGAGCCGCAACAGGGTAGGATCATCCAGCGCCGCCACGATCAGCAGGATGCAATCAGCACCCAGAACCCGGGCCTCGTAGACCTGATAGGGATCGATAAAAAAGTCTTTGCGAATGACCGGTAGCTGGCAGGCCGCACGCGCCTGTTGCAGATACAGATCCGCACCCTGAAAGAAGTCGATATCAGTCAGCACCGAGAGACAGCTAGCCCCGCCCTGCTGGTAACTCTGAGCGATAGCAGCAGGATCAAAGTGCTCTCTGATCACCCCCTTACTGGGCGATGCCTTCTTGGCCTCGGCGATCACTGCCGAGCGCCCGGCCGCAATAGTGGTTCGCAGCGCCTCGACAAAGCCTCTGGGGGTATAGAGCGGATCTTGTTGTTGCTGTTGGATCTGTTGCTGCAGATCCTGGATCGATACTCGGGCACTGCGCTCGGCGATCTCTTCGCGCTTGCGCTGGAGAATCTTGAGCAGAATCGTTGGAGTGTTCATCGCCTCTAGCCTTTTTTAGTGTGAGGGTTTTCGACCAGCGTATTGGAGACCTTGACCAGCGCCTCCAGCTTATCCAGCGCCGCACCACTGCTGAGAATCTGTGCGGCGCGATCGACGCCCGCCTGCAGTGACTCGGCTAACCCGGCGACATAGATCGCAGCCCCGGCATTGAGTTTGATAATATCGGCCGCCGGACTCTTCTCACCGGATAAGACACGGCGGATCAATCGCAACGATTGCTCGGCATCGGCGACGACCAGAGTATCCAGCGGCGCGCTTTTGAGCCCCAGCTGTTCGGGGCTGATGCAGTACTCGCTAATCTGACCCTCTTTAAGCTCGGCGACCGAGGTCGCACTGCCGATGCTGATCTCATCAAGACCATCCTCGGCATGCACGACCATCACATGCCGGCTGCCCAGCCGCTGCAGCACCTCGGCCAGGGGCCGTAACCACTCGCGGCTATACACTCCCAGCACCTGATTCGGCGCACCGGCCGGATTGGTCAGCGGTCCCAGCACATTAAACAGGGTTCGCACCGCCATCTCCCGACGCGGGCCGATGGCATGCTTCATCGCACTGTGATGCGCGGGGGCAAACATAAAGCCGACCCCCACCTGCGCGATGCAATCGGCGACCTGCTCAGGGGTGGTATTCAAATTAACGCCGGCCGCCTCCAGCACATCCGCACTGCCGCAGGTACTGCTGACCGAACGATTACCATGCTTGGCCACCTGACCACCGGCAGCGGCGACCACGAACGCTGCGGCCGTGGAGACATTAAAGATCCCGGCCCCGTCGCCCCCTGTGCCGCAGGTATCGACGATATGCTCGCCCGTAACCGGCACGGCGGTAGCCAGCTCGCGCATCACCCTCGCCGCCCCTGCGACCTCGTCTACGGTCTCACCCTTCATCCGCAGAGCGATCAGAAAACCACCGATCTGAGCGGGGGTCGCCGCCCCTGTCATGATGGCCCGCATCACCGCCTCCATCTGCTCTGCGGTCAGATTCTGGCGTTCGGTCAGAGCTTTAATCGCCGCCTGGATATGCATCGCGTATCTCCTGCTGGGTTCTTATTAATAACAGATCGACTGCTAACGCAGCAGAAAATTCCTCAGCAGGTCATGGCCATGCTCGGTCAGAATAGATTCAGGATGAAACTGCACCCCTTCGATATCGAGGGTCTTATGCCGCACGCCCATGATCTCTTCAATCTCCCCCGTCGCCGTTTCGGTCCAGGCGGTCATGTCCAAACAGTCGGGCAGACTCTGCTGCTCGATCACCAACGAATGGTAGCGGGTCGCGGCAAACGGCCTGGGGAGCCCTTTGAACACCCCCTGATCACGGTGATGTACCGGGGACACCTTGCCATGCATCACCTGTCCTGCGCGCACAATCTGGCCTCCGAATGCCTGAGCAATGCTTTGGTGTCCCAGGCAGATCCCCAGAATCGGCAACTTACCGGCAAAATGGTTGATCGCGGCGACCGAAATCCCCGCCTTATCGGGGGTACAGGGGCCGGGAGAGATAACCAGTTGATCGGGCTGCAGTGCCTCGATCTGCTCGATGCTGATCTCATCGTTGCGATACACCTGCACATCCGCACCCAGCTCACCAAAATACTGGACGATGTTATAGGTGAAGGAGTCGTAATTATCGATCATCAACAGCACGGGGGAACCCTTTTCAATGTCTCTTAGCCGCTCCCTTCTGCCTATGCAAAGAGTCTGACCAGCGCCTCGGGGAGGGCGCCGAATGCTACCATGAATGGATATTGGGGTCAGGTCTTTCGAAATCACATGCTTTTTTTAAAGGTCGCCTGCAGGCAGGCTCGTAGGCTGGAATGCAATCCCAGCAATAGCCCAGCAACACTCCACCGATAGCCAAAAAAAACCCGGTGATTTGCATCACCGGGTTTTCTTAGTACTCAACTAGCGAGGAAAGGCTACTTCTTGGCTTTCGCCTTAGTAGCCTTCCGCTTGATCTCTGCAGCAACGACCTTCTCCGATACGGAGTTCCCAGCCAGCTTGCTGGCGGTAATTAATTGCTTCGTTATGTGCGGGTTTTCCAGCGCGCGGGATGCCTGCTACCGTGCATGACTGATACTACAACCACTTCTGAATCCATGATTCGATAGAAGACAGCGAAGGGGAAGCGAGATAAAACGGTACGCTGAGTGCTTCGGTGAACAACGGGATATGCCGCAGGGTTTTCTCCGATGTGATCGAGTGCCTCGAGGACTGAATCCAGAAATTCATGGCCCAGTCCGGTTCGTTGAGACTCATACCAAGAGGCCGCCTCGGCCAGCTCCAGCCCCGCCTCTTCCCTGAGCCGTACCGTAAAGGTCACAGCCGCCGGCGGATATCTGCAATGGCCGCCGCCGCCGGGCGTCCGATGTCTCCGTCAAGCTCAAACGTGTCGAGGCGGCGGTCCAACTCGGCTATTTGCTCTGAGGTCAGAGGCAAGGCCTTCTGGTCGTTTGCGATGCTGTCCCACAAATCCTCGACTAGGCGGATGCGTTCCTCAACGGGCAGTTCTCTAAGATTTTGGTTCATACTCAAATCATACGCCTCTTGTGGGGGCTGTCCAGCGCAGCTAACGCTTCGGCAAGCGTCAGCCTACGGCGCCCTGTGAGTCAGGCTTCAGCCTGACGATGACAGCACCCTGCTAGCCTTGTCGGACTGAAGCCCAACCTACAGAGTAGCCAAAAAAAAGGCTATGTACTAGTTAAGTGTTGCAGAGGTTAATTCTAATTATTGTCTTTGTAATCAAGCGAGGTTCCGCCTCCCGGCGGCTTCATTTCTTTGTACACGACAAAGAAACCGAAGCAAAGAAAGCGTG